>NC_009943.1:685000-1010916 GCF_000018405.1 Desulfosudis oleivorans Hxd3 | reverse complement strand
CAGGGGCAGGGCGATTTCGGCCTCGCCCCGGATTACAAAGTCGACCGCCGGGCAGGCCATGACATGGCCGGGCATGGCCGTGGCATGGTGGCCCCCTGCCACGATAAAACTTTCCGGACAGGCTTTCCTGACCGCTTCAGCCGTTTCCAGGGCCATATCGCTGTAGGGCGTAAAAAGAGAGGAGATGCCGATCAGAAAGGCCCCGGACCGGGCCGCCGCCGCTGCCACGGCATTCATGTCCAGGCCGAAATGCTTGTATCCGTGAAACAGGCCGAAGGGAGAGACGTCCGGCTCCCCGTAAAACGCTGACAGGTAGCCCATCTCTGAAGGCAGTGAAATGGTGCGGCTGGCGGAGACAGCCATGGCGTCAAGAATTTGAACTGAAAATCCGTCCTTTTCCAGGGCCGCGGCAATACAGGCCAGGCCGTAGGGGATGGTGCGCTTGGCGGTCAGGTAGAAATCCTGAACCGGCGGCTGAATCAGCAGAATGTCAGTCATACGTTGGCGCTATTGGTCCGATGCCGGTTCGCCGAAAGAGATGCCGATGTCCCGGGCGGTCTGAAGGGTGTCGCTCTCCAGGGGGACCGTTCGAATAGCACCCACAACATCTTCCAGAAGAACCGCGTCGATGTTGGGCGGGTTAAGGGCCACCATGCGGCCGAACTGTTTTGCCTCCACCAGCCGGACGGCGGCCGCGCCGAACCGCAGGGCCAGCAGCCGGTCAAAGGTGGTGGGGGAGCCCCCCCGCTGAAGATGGCCCAGCACCAGGGACCGGGTGTCCTTGCCGGTTTTTTTGTTGATGGCCTCGGCCACGACATTGCCGATGCCGCCCAGCAGCACGTCCTGGCGGCCTTTTTCGCCATCGCCCCGGTGCACGATCTCCCCGCCCAGGGGTTTGGCCCCCTCGGCCGCCACCACGATGGCATACCGGGTGCCCTGAAGCTCATCATTCATGATCTGTTCACACACCACGTCGATGTCAAACGGGATCTCCGGAATTAAAATGGCTCTGGCCCCGCCGGAAACGCCACTGTTTAAGGCAATCCACCCGGCATGGCGGCCCATGACCTCCACCACCATGACCCGGTCGTGGGACTTGGCCGTGGAGTGCAGCCGGTCAATGGCCTCTGTGGCGATACTCACCGCCGTGTCAAAACCAAAGGTGGCCACCGTGCCGACCATGTCATTGTCAATGGTCTTGGGCACGCCGATCACGGGAATGCCTTTTTTGAAAAAATCATGGGCGATTTTCAGGCTGCCGTCCCCGCCCACGGCGATGAGGCAGTCAAACCCCAGCCGCTGAAAATTGCGCACCACCCGGTCGGACACGTCGCGAATTTCCACCTCACCGGCGCCGTTTTCAAAGGGCATCTCAAAGGGGTTGCCCTTGTTGGTGGTACCCAGGATGGTGCCGCCCACACTGGAAATGTTTCTCACCTTGTCCGGCGTCAGTTGAATGATATCGTCTGTGTCCAGCAGGCCGTGGTAGCCCTGGCGAATGCCATACACCTCCCAGTTGCGGTACCAGGCCGACATCACCACCGCCTCAATCACCGCGTTCAGTCCCGGCGCGTCCCCGCCGCCGGTGTTGATGGCAATGCGCATTCTGTTTCCCATGGCGTTTCCTTTCCCTGCCCGAAAAGTTGGCAGCACATCAAAATGGCTATTTTTCCAAAATACCAGAAAAACCTGAACAATCAAAAGGTTTTAAATCTCCTTTCAAAACCGGCGGGCTGTCTGTATACTGACAAACAAAAATCCTTGATCAACAGGAAACCGGCCGACCCTTGAAATCGATAGTCAAAAAATCCGGATGGATCGCGGCATGCCTTCTGCTGCCGGTGGTTGCCGCCGGCGGCGGCGTGACAGAGACAGCACCTGCCGGCAGTTCCGGTGGAACAGACGCCGCTGCCTGGCTGGTGGTCTATGTGGTGATGGCCCTGGGGTTCTCTTTTCTCTGCTCCGTGGCCGAGGCGGTGCTGCTGAGCATCACCCCCTCCTACATAGAGGGGCTGAAAGACAGGCAGCCAGTTCTGGCGGCCCGGTTAAAACGTCTGAAACAGGACAACGTTGACCGGTCCCTTTCGGCCATCCTGACCCTCAACACCATTGCCCATACCGTAGGCGCCATCGGCGCCGGCGCCCAGGCGACCATTCTGTTCGGCAGCACATGGTTCGGCCTCTTTTCAGCCGCCATGACCCTGGCAATCCTTTTTCTCTCCGAGATTGTGCCCAAAACCATCGGCGCCGTCTACTGGACAAAACTGACAGGCCCCACCGCGCTGTTCGTCAAGACCCTTATTACGATCCTGTACCCCATCGTATGGCTCTCGGAAAAAATGACAAAATTTATCGCCCATGGAAAAGCCCTGCCGGTTTTTAACAAGGACGAACTGATCGCCATGGCCCGGGCCGGGGCCGCGGCCGGCCAGATTCGCGGCAAGGAGTCCAAAATCATTCAGAACCTGTTCCGGTTCGAATCCCTGAAGGTCACCGATATCATGACCCCCCGCTCCGTGATCTCGGCCCTTTCCGAAACCATGACGATCAATGACGCATTGCAGCAGATTACCCGAACGCCCTTCTCCCGCCTGCCCCTCTACAGAAGCCACATTGACGACATCACCGGTTTTGTGCTCAAGGACGACGTGCTGATCTTTGCCGCTCAAAAACGGAGCAGTGAGCGGCTCAAGGCCCTGAAACGTAAAATCGTGGTTGTTCCGGAGTCTTTGTCCCTGGCCGCTTTGCTGGAACGCCTGCTCAAGGAGCGGCAGCACATCGCCATTGTTGTCAATGAACACGGCGGCACAGACGGTCTGGTGACCCTGGAAGACCTGATCGAGACCCTCATGGGCATGGAGATCGTGGATGAAACCGACGACGTGGTGGACATGCGGGCACTGGCCCGCAGCCGCTGGGTAAAACGCGCCAAGGCCATGGGACTTGACGCTGACTTAAAGGACCAGACCTGACCCTGAACATTTCGGGCCAACCGCCCCTGTTGATCCGCCCCGGTCATCCCGCCTTAAAAAACACGCCTTTGCGGATTTTGTTGCACTGTTTGCAAAAAGCGCTACAATAGCTCTCCGCCGCTCCCGCGTGAGTCGGTTTTTATTCATCATGCGTTTCTGCTGCCGGAGGCATATGAACCACTTTGTCGCAACCATCCTGCTGCTTTGCTGCAGCAACGTGTTCATGACATTCGCGTGGTATGGACACCTGAAAAACCTTTCCCACAAACCATGGATCATCGCGGCCATGATCAGCTGGGGCATCGCCCTGTTCGAGTACATGCTCCAGGTGCCGGCCAACCGCATCGGCCATGCCTCCATGTCCGTGGGCCAGCTCAAGATCCTCCAGGAGGTGATCACCCTGACGGTGTTTGTGCCCTTTTCCCTGCTTTACCTGAAGGAAAAACTCTCCATGGATTACCTGTGGGCCGGACTCTGCCTGATGGGGGCCGTGTTTTTTCTTTTCAAGGGAAAGCTGCCCGGCCCCTGACCTGAGTCTTTAATAATATCTGTTAAAGATGAACTATCGTTCAGGGTCACGGGGATTTCGATGTCGATACCGATACCGATACCGATACCGATTTCGATTTGAATTCGGATAAACAAAAGTGATCCGGGATAAAATGCTAACCCGAGGATACTCTCATGCAACTGCTTGTTAAAGTCATCATCAGCCTGGCCGTCATTCTGATTGCCACGGGTGTGGGCAAAAAACTCCCCTCAATGGCCGGCCTGATCGGTGTGATGCCCCTTACCGGCGCACTGGTCCTGGTCTGGATTTACCTTGAGAACCAGGGAGACCCGGCCGTCATGCAACCCTTTACCCGGGGCGCGATCTTCGGCATGATCCCAACGGTGCTTTTTTTCCTCACCGCCCTGGTCTGCTTCAAAAACCAGTTCTCCCTGCCGGCCACCCTGGCCGCCGGATTTGGTGTCTGGCTGATCGCGGCCCTGGTCCACCAGTGGATACTTTCGTAAAATAATCCAAATCGGGATCGGGATCGGGATCGAAAATGTTCAATTCCGACCACGCTTCGGATTGTAAAGCAAAAAACTGTATTTATCTCTTTGGTGGGTGGCACGGGCAAAGGCCGAAAGCCTTGCCCGTGAGATCCGGCACCCCCGTCATTGCGAGGAGCGAAAGCGACGAAGCAATCTCATTCGCACCTGTTCAAGATTGCTTCGCTGCGCTCGCAATGACACAAATTGAGCTCAAGATTGCTTCGCTGCGCTCGCAATGACACGTCGATCGACAAAATTTTTACAACCCACCAGAACCGACAATAAGAGCTGACAGCCATGGCAGCGGAAAAATTCATACTGTCCATTGACCACGAGAACCATGCAAACGCCCCTTCAAAACCCTTGCTTTTCTCCCGGCCTGTGATTATTACTGAAAGCAGGACGAAAGCCGGGAGAGACACACCATGAGCAGTATTTTAATCGCCCTGGGACTGACCCTGTTTGCCGGCATGGCCACCGGCATCGGCAGCGCCATTGCCTTTTTTGCAAAAAAGCAGAACTACCGGTTTCTCTCTGTTGCCACCGGTTTTTCCGCCGGGGTGATGCTCTATGTCGCCTTTGTGGAAATTCTGGCCAAAGGCGCAACGGCCCTGGCCCGGGCTTACGGGGAGATTCCAGGGGCCTGGATCAACGCGGCCGCCTTTTTCGGCGGCATCCTACTGATCGGCGTCATCGACAACCTGATTCCTTCGGCGGAAAATCCCCACGAGGTGCCGTCAGAAACGCAAATGGCCGACTTTCGGGACGCCTGCACCCTGTCCGATACCGGCGCGGCCGACTGCGATGACGCCGGCCGCAAGGCAAAACTGTTGCGCATGGGGCTGTTTACCGCCCTGGCCATCGGCATTCATAACTTTCCCGAAGGGCTGGCCACCTTTCTGGCGGCCCTTTCCGATCCGGCCCTGGGCGTGGCCATTGCCTTGGCCATTGCCCTGCACAACATTCCCGAAGGCATCAGCGTGTCGGTGCCGATTTTTTACGCCACCGGCAATAAAACCAAGGCTTTTGCCTGGTCTCTGGTCAGCGGCATGGCCGAGCCCGTGGGCGCCCTGCTCGGCTATCTGGGCCTGCTCTTTTTTTTCGGCAACCCGGCGGGTGGAATGCCGCCTCAGATTATGGGCATTCTCTTTGCCGGGGTGGCCGGCATCATGGTTTACATCAGCGTGGACGAACTGCTGCCCACCAGCCGGGCCTATGGCCGGGGCCACGACTCCATTCTCGGAATGGTGGCCGGCATGGCGGTAATGGCCGCCAGCCTGCTGATGATGAAATAGCAAAACCGTATAATTTCAAACTGTGGAATTTGACATACCCATGGACATACCTTTTTTAAATGACGTGGAAATCATCTTCGGCCTGGCGGTGGTGGTCCTGCTGATCTGCCACAAACTGCGGGTGCCCACGGTGGTGGGTTTTCTGGTCACCGGTGTGGTGGTGGGGCCCCATGCCCTGGGGCTGGTCAAGGCGGTCCACGAGGTGGAAATGATCGCCGAAGTGGGCGTGGTGCTGCTGCTCTTTACCATCGGCCTGGAGTTCTCCCTGGAGCGATTGTTGCGGATCAAGCGGGCCGTGCTGGGCGGCGGTTCCCTGCAGGTGGCCGTCACCTCCGCGATAACGGCGATTGTCGCCATGCAGTTCGGACTTACCGCCGGCCAGGCAATATTCGCCGGTTTCCTGGTGGCCTTAAGCAGCACGGCCATCGTGCTCAAGCTGCTTCAGCAGGGGGCCCAGATCGACAGCCCCCACGGCCTCATGTCCCTGGGCATTCTCATCTTCCAGGATATCATCATCGTTCCCATGATCCTGCTGGTGCCCATTCTGGCCGGCACGGCCGGCAACCTCACCACATCCCTGCTGGTGCTGCTGGCCAAGGGCGGCATCATTATCGTGCTGGTGATCGTCAGCGCCCGGTGGATCGTTCCCCAGCTGCTTTACCTGATCGCCCGCACCCGCAACACCGAGGTGTTTCTGCTCTCCGTAATCGTCATCTGCCTGGGCATTGCCTGGCTCACGGCCACGGCAGGGCTTTCCCTGGCCCTGGGCGCTTTTCTGGCCGGGCTGATCATCTCCGAGTCCGAATACAGCCACCAGGCCCTGGGCAACCTGCTGCCCTTTCGGGACGTGTTTACCACCTTCTTTTTTGTGTCCATCGGCATGCTGCTGGACCTGGGATTTCTGATAGAACAGCCCGGCCGGGTGCTGCTGATCACCCTGGCGGTGCTGGTCGCAAAGACCCTGATCGCCGGGGGCGTGACCGTGGTCCTGGGGTTTCCTTTTCGTACCGGCATCCTGGCCGGCCTGGCCCTGGGCCAGATCGGGGAATTTTCCTTTATTCTCTCCCGGTCCGGCGTCGAATACGGCCTGATGAACGAGGCTGCCTACCAGCTCTTTCTGGCCGTGTCCGTGCTCACCATGGCGGCCACTCCCTTTATCATCATGGCAGCCCCCCGGCTGGCCGACATGGTCCTTCGGCTGCCCCTTCCCGGCCGCCTGGTCACCGGTTTTGCCCCCCTGGGCCATACCGACGCGCCGGTAAAACAGAAGGACCACCTGGTAATCATCGGGTTCGGCATCAACGGCCGCAACCTGGCCAAGGCGGCCCGAACAGCCGGCATTCCCTATATCATCATTGAAACCAACCCGGAAACGGTGCGCACGGCCAAGGCCGACGGCGAGCCCATCTTTTACGGCGACGCCACCCACCAGGCCGTGCTGGAACATGCCGGCATTCACCAGGCCCGCATTGCCGTGGTGGCCATCAACGACCCCACCGCCACCCGGCGCATCACTGATGCCATAAGACGGCTCAACACCGGCATCTGCCTGATTGTCCGTTCCCGCTATATCCAGGAGATGAAGCACCTTTACGAACTGGGGGCCGACGAGGTGATTCCCGAAGAGTTTGAAACCTCGGTGGAGATCTTTACCCGGGTGCTGACCAAGTACCTGGTACCCAGGGAGGATATTGAGCGGCTGGTGTCGGCCATCCGGGCCGACGGGTATGAAATGTTCCGCCAGATCTCCAAGACATCGATCTCCGTGTCGGATCTTCGGCTCAACCTGCACGACGTAAAAATCCAGTCCCTCCGACTCAAGGCCGACTCGCCGTTGGTGAGCATGTCCATCGGCCAGGCCGACCTGCGCCGCTGTTTTAGCGTCTCCATTGTCGCCATTTCAAAAAATGGCCAGATTCTGGCCAACCCCGGCGCTGACACGGTGTTGCAGGAGAACGACGTGCTCTTTGTACTGGGCAACCCCGATAATATTGCGCAACTCAAGGGCATGATGGTCTACGCCTGTCCCCTGGGGGACCGGCCAAAACCGGGGGCCACCTCATGAATACCGGCACCCGTCCCCGCGACCCTTTTTTCTCCCGGGTGCCCCTGGCTGTCATCAAACTGTTTCTGTTTCTCTTTTTCCGGCCCGCCTTTGCCTTTGCCACGGACCGCTCTCCGGCATGGAACATTGCCTGGCTGCGGCTGCGGGACAAAAAACACCCGTCTCCCCGTCAGGTAAAAGGATGCTTGCTGAAAGAGATCTCCGCCGGCGATGGCGTGGCCTGCACGATGATCACACCCAATCGGTTGACGCACAAAGACCGTCTGATCTTCTACCTTCACGGCGGGGCCTACGTCTGCGGGCCCAACCGGTTTCACTGGCCCATGCTGGCCGAACTGGCCCGGGATACCGGCATAACCGTTGCCGTGGTCCGTTACGGCCTGGCCCCGGAACACCCCTTTCCCGGGTCCATCAATGATGCCATGACAGCGTATCGTTATTTTCAAAACCGGTACGCCGACATCTGCCTTCTGGGCGATTCGGCCGGCGGAGGCCTTGCCCTGGCAACGGCCCTGAAGATAAAAGACGAAAACCTGCCCCCGCCCTCCCGGCTGGTGCTGCTTTCGCCCTGGCTGGACATCACTCTTTCCAACCCAAAAATCGCGGCTGTAAAGAACGACCCCTTTCTGGCCACCGGGGCACTGATTCCCATCAGCTCCGCCTATGCCGCCGGTCATGACCCCACAGATCCGCTGCTCTCCCCTATTCACGGCGATTTTGACGGGCTGCCGCCGACCCTGCTGCTTTGCGGCACCGCCGAAATCCTTGCGCCTGACTGCCGGGAACTCAAGAAAAAAGCCGAGGCCGCCGGAGTGAAAATCTTTTATGAAGAGTGGCCGGACATGTTTCATGTCTGGATGGCGGCCCCTTTTATTCCCCAGGCCGCCGAAGCCCGGAAGACCATGGCCCGGTTCATTGAGGCGACCGACTTGGCCGCTGCCGGAGCAGCGACATGAACATCTTTGTGCTGGACCGGAACGTGAAAAAATGCGCCCGGTACCACTGCGACCAGCATGTGGTCAAGATGATCCTGGAAAGCGCCCAGATGCTCTGCACCAGCCTGAGCAAGCGCGGATATAAAACCCCCTACCGGCCCACCCACCACAACCACCCCTGTGTTTTGTGGGTGGACGCATCCTTTGATAATTTTCTGTGGTTAAAATCCATGGCCCTGGAACTTAACAACGAATTCCGCTTCCGGTTTGAAAAAGAAAAGGACCATGCCTCGGCCCTGGTGATCCACGCGCTGGAGGGAATGACCTACCGTCGCCGGGGCCTGACCCCCTTTGTCCAGGCCATGCCCGAAACCTACCGGTTTGCCAACAACCCGGTGCGGGCCTACCGGGCCTTTTACAACGGCGAAAAATCCCGCTTTGCCCGGTGGACCAAACGGCCCGAGCCGCCCTGGTTCCAAAGGCCGGCCCATCCGCCGGGCTAACACCCGCAACCGTACTCCTGCTCGTGCTCGTGCTCGTCCCCGCACTGCCCATCAAAATCGCTGTCGGGATCGAAATCGAAGACCCACGGTCAAACAGGCAAGCGCCTTCTTCTTGACATCAAGGCGTTCCCGCCGCTATAGTTGCGGCATGGCGTATGAAAGGGGAAACACCGATTACAGGGGAGGGGGATATGCATCCTTCCTGTCCCAAAAACCTGAGGACTCCAGAATGACTGACAAACGAGCAGGTATTTCATTTTTACCTTTTTTATTGTGCATTGGTCTTTGTATGGGAATCGCGCATGCCGGTGATGTCCAAATGGGTGAGGTGACGACCGAGGTCAAGCTGAGAAGATCTCCGGGATTGAACGGACAATGGATGGAGACCCTGGCAGCCGGTCAAAAAGTTATCATAACGCAGGAAACAAACGACTGGTACCAGGTTGTTTACGAAAAAGAGAGGTATGGATACAAAGGATGGGCGTACAAAAAGTATGTAAAAATTACTGAAAATGCAGCGCCCGAAACGGCATTCCCATTGGAACGCTCAATCGCCACAGGGCCAACGCCAGGGGTAGCGGCCAAAAGCGCTCTGGAAGCAGAAGAAGAAGACCCGCTTGTTCAACAATCCCTTCAGGAAATTTTATCAGTTGTTAAGACACTGCAAACGGACACGAAAACGTCGGCAGAACCGGCCATAAACAGTGCGGACAGCATTGGCCGGTATAGCGGGCTGAGTGTTTTAATTGGGTCTGTGGCGGTACTGATATCTGTTGTACTTTCCTGTCTTGTCCTGTTGTATGCCCGCCGAAGAATAAAGATGGAAAAAGAGATCGTCAATACGGCCGGGCAGGTTGAGGCCCTTCGACACACTATTGAAAATATTTATAAAAATCCGGATGATGCCAAAGAAAAAAGAGAGCACACACGCGTACCCGGGCTCGTGCGTGTGGAGTTTGTTCTTGCAAATCAGGCGTATTTGGGCGTTATCAAAGACATCAGTGTGGGGGGTGCGTTTATTGAAACCAAAAAGCGCTTTTCCGTTGGTCAAAACCTGGTAATGAATTATCCGTTTCAGGCCATACAGGGCTATATCAGAATGAATGCCGTCATTATCCGTACCGAACCGGATGGAATCGCCGTCCGATTCAAAGAGGCCGGTGTCAAACTGTTCAAGGAACGAAACAAAGAGGGGGAGGTCGTTTCCGCTACGGTTGCCGTTAACCGGGACGGGGTGGTTGAAAAACGGCGATTCGACAGCGAGGGAGAAGCCAAGACCTTTATCAGAAGCCTGAAATAAGGCGCCGTACTTTTCTTGGCGGCAAGAAAAGTACCAAAAGAATCACGCCGCAGGCGTGACTGCCCTCGCGCAAGCAGGTTTTCCGGCGCGGGCAGGAACTCGCCCACCTGCGGCGGTGCTCAAACAGCCTGCCCGCTTTTTCCGGAAAACCCACCCGCGCTCGGCTGCGCCGCAACGGGCGATAAAACCATCAATGGCGTCCGGTCCGCCTTTAAACCACCGACTTTTGATGGGTGCCACGGGCCAAGCGCCAGCTTGCCCGTGTTTCGTTCATGTCCGGCACCTCACGGGCAACCTTCGGTTCGCCCGTGGCACCCGGCAGTTTATCAAATGTAGCGGCGACCTTCAGGTCGCCATACGGCAGAGGACACTGACCACCGATCTTTCTATGGAAGCCTGAAGGCTTCCGCTACCTCATCGAAATCGCTATCGGGATCGGAACCGAAATCGAAGAGTGACGGACAAACAGGCAAGCCCCCTTCTTCTTGACATCAGGGCGTTGCCGTCGCTATAGTGCGGCCATGGCTTAAATAAGGGGAGACCGCCAAATACAAGGAGAGAGGGATGAGTATCATGCCACCCGAATATCCGGAGAATGATTTTCAGCTTACAGAATGAGTTATTGAATTATTTAAGGACGTCCCCGTTTTCCACATGAAAGGCACCGGCTCCGCCATGACCGACACACTCCACCTTTCTCAGCAGCCGGCTCCCGGCTCCCGCATGCTGCGGTTCCGGGGCGATACCGTGACCTTTGTGCTGGAGCTGTCTGAACCGGCCGAGGGTGGCGCATGGATCCGCACCGACATCGGCCACGGCGCCATGGTGCGGCGGGCCGTGATCGACGCGGTGGAAGCCGATATCCCCCCCCTTGGCAAAGAGTGGTTTGATGTTCCCATGACCAGGGAGACCGGCACCCGGTTTTCCATCACGCTGCCCCTGGCCGAGGTGGGCCATTTTGAGGCCAAGTGCTTTTTCATGGCCGCCGGGGAGACGATTCCGGTATGGCCGGAAGGCCCTGACACGGAGATCAACGTGGGGCCGGCCGACACCTGCTGTGCCAACATCATCTACAACGCCTTTGTGCGCCAGTTCGGCCCCAACAAGAGCGGGGCCGGGCAGCCGGACGCGCACGACGCGGCCTGCGTCGAACTGCTGGACAAAAAAGACTATACCGTGATTCCCAAATCCGGCACCTTCCGGGACCTGATCAGCCATCTGGATTTTATCACCGGCGTGCTGGGGTGCCGGGTGATTCACCTGCTGCCCATTCACCCCACGCCCACCACCTACGGCCGCATGGGCCGGTTCGGCAGCCCCTACGCGGCCTTGAGCTTTACCGGGGTGGACCCGGCTCTGGCCGTGTTTGACCCAAAGGCCACGCCCCTGGAGCAGTTCGCCGAACTGGTGGACGCCATACACGCCCGCCACGCGAAGCTGATCCTTGACATCGCGGTCAATCACACCGGATGGGCCGCCACCCTGCACGAGACCCACCCCGAATGGCTCAAGCGGGACCATGACGGCGAAATCCAGGTGCCCGGGGCCTGGGGCGTCACCTGGAGTGACCTGACCAGCCTGGACTATTCAAAAAAAGAGTTGTGGCAGTATGTGGCCGATCTGTTTCTGGCATGGTGCCGCCGGGGTGTGGACGGGTTCCGGTGCGACGCCGGATACATGATCCCGGTACCGGCCTGGACCTATATCATTGCCGCGGTGCGGGACCAGTACCCGGACACGATCTTTTTTTTAGAAGGACTGGGCGGCAAGATATCGGTGACCCGGGACCTGCTCAACCGGGCCGATTTCAACTGGGCCTACTCGGAGTTGTTCCAGAACTACGACCGGGCACAGATCGAACACTACCTGCCGGAAACCATCGACATCTCCCGGACCGACGGCCTGGCCGTTCACTTTGCCGAGACCCACGACAACAACCGCCTGGCGGCCCGGTCCTCCGTGTGGGCGAAAATGCGCACGGCCCTGTGCGCCCTGGCCTCGCACCACGGGGGTTTTGGTTTTGCCAACGGCGTGGAGTGGCTGGCCACGGTCAAAATCAATGTCCATGACGCCTGCTCCCTGAACTGGGGCAACCCGGAAAACCAGGCCGACCGTATCCGGCGGCTCAACCTTTTGCTGCGCACCCATCCGGCCTTTTTTGAAAAGGTGGAGATGCACCTGATCGGCCAGGGGCCGGGCAACCACCTGGTCCTGCTGCGCCGCCACGTGCCGTCGGGCAAGGCCCTGATAGTGGCGGCCAACCTGGACGACCGGCACCCCACACCCTGCGAATGGACCGCGCCACCGGACTTTACCGGCCCCGATTACATCGACCTTTTAACCCAAGCCCCTTTTGCGGTGGCCGTGGAAGGCTCCCGGCATACCTGCGAACTGGTGCCGGGGCAGGTGGTGTGCCTGACCACCGACGGCAACGACCTGCAACTGCTGCAGCAACCGGACGACCTCTCTTTTATTCCGTCGAGAATTCTGGACCAGCGGCTGCGGGCCAAGGTCCTGGATATCTTCTGCCATTACCACAACACGGTAAACGTGGCCGACCTTGACCTGGCCGGCCTGGGCCGGCAACTGGCCAAAGACCCGGCGGCCTGCTGCCGCCTTCTGAACCCGCAAAGCGATGAACCCCGGGTGGTGCGCTGGCAGTGGCCTGTTGACACCCGGCGGGAGGTCATGGTGCCGCCCGGCCATTTCCTGCTGGTTTCGGCCCCGGCCCCCTTTTGTGCCACGGTGTCGGAAACCGGGCCGGCCGGCCGAAAAACCGTTGGACGCGAAGAGAGCCTGCCGGCGGCGGACGGCACCTTTTTTGCCCTGTTTGCGCCGTGGCCGGAACCCGCGGCACCGGCCCGGCGGACGATCCACCTGGTGGTGTATGAAAAACAGGAAAACCGCCATGCCGAAGGGCACCTGCTTTTTCTGCGCGACACGCCTGATCCCGTGGTTTCAACAACTTTCACCCGCACCGACCTGGCCGGCGGCAACCACCTGCTGCTGTCCACCAACGGCCGGGGCGGTATGTGCCGGGCCCACGCGTGGTGGGGAAGGCTGGCCAGCAAATACGACGCCCTGCTGGGGGCCAACCTGAGTCCCGATTTTCCCGAAGACCGGCGCATCCTGTTTACCCGTTGCCGGGCCTGGGTCGTGTTCCAGGGCTACTCCCAGAAAATCTGCTTTGACTGCCTGGACACGTTTGCGTATCAGAACAACCGGGGGGTCTGGACTTTCAAGGTGCCCACCGGCCAGGGACAGAACATTGACCTGATGATCACCGTTGCCATGGTGCCGGGTGAAAACCGGACCGACATCACCTTTGACCGCCGGCCCGCCGGCGACCACCCGGAAAAGCTGGCCGACCCGTC
This sequence comes from Desulfosudis oleivorans Hxd3, assembly GCF_000018405.1. Classification (NCBI taxonomy): domain Bacteria; kingdom Pseudomonadati; phylum Thermodesulfobacteriota; class Desulfobacteria; order Desulfobacterales; family Desulfosudaceae; genus Desulfosudis; species Desulfosudis oleivorans. The sequence goes on along the minus strand of NC_009943.1, from coordinate 997,431 downwards.
ACCGATTCGCCTGATCCTGCGGCCCGACATCGAGGACCGGAACTTTCACCAAACCACCAAGGCCTTTGCCGGGCCGGAGCATGCATGGCCGGCGGCCGTCACGGCCCTGGCCGACGGATTTGTCTTTGCCCCGGCCCCGGAACGGCGCCTGACCCTGACGGTTGCGGGCGGTACCTTTGTGCCCGAGCCCGAGTGGTACTACATGGTACACCGGCCCCTGGAGGCCGACCGGGGCATGGACCCGTCGTCTGACCTGTTCAGCCCGGGTTATATCTTTGTCCCTCTTGAGGGCGGACAAAGCGCCCACCTGACCGCATCCGCGGAAACAGCGGCCAAAGAGACGGCCGATACGCCTGCCTTGCCGGCCCATGAACCCGCCGCGTCCGGGGTTGCCGCGGAAACACTGGCGCGAACCGCCCTTGATGCCTACGTGGTGCACCGCACGCCTTTTCTGTCGGTTATCGCCGGGTATCCCTGGTTTCTGGACTGGGGCCGGGACTCGCTGATCTTTACCCGGGGGCTGATTGCCGCGGACATGATCCCTGAGGCCCTGGCCGTACTAAAGCAGTTCGGCCGGTTTGAAGAGCGCGGCACCCTGCCCAACATGATCGCCGGCGACAATGCCGGCAACCGGGACACGTCGGACGCGCCCCTGTGGTTTATCACGGCCTGCGCCGACCTGGTCCACCGCCATCCGGACAAAAACGTTCTGTCCGAACCCTGCGGGGACCGGACCCTGGCCGAGGTGCTGGTCTCCATCGGCGAGGCCTATGTCAGCGGCACCCCCAACGGCATTCGCGTGGATCCGGCCTCCGGCCTTGTTTACAGCCCGGCCCATTTTACCTGGATGGACACCGATTTTCCGGCCGCCACCCCCCGGCAGGGATACTGCATTGAAATTCAGGCCCTGTGGCACGCGGCCCTGGCCTTTCTGGCCGCCATCGACCCGTCGGGCCGCAACAACTGGAAAGACCTGGCAGGCCGGGTAAAAGAGGCCATCACTCAAAAGTTTGTGCTGCCTCAGGGGTATCTTGCCGACTGTCTTCACGCCCGGACCGGTGAACCCCCGGAAACCGCCGCGCCCGACGATGCCCTTCGGCCCAACCAGCTTTTTGCCATTACCCTGGGAGCGGTTTCGGACACGGCCCTTGCCGCCTCCATTCTGGATGCCTGCCAGGTGCTGCTGGTGCCCGGCGCCATTCGCAGCCTGACCGACGCGCCGGTGGCCCGGCCCCTGGAAGTTGTTCACCACGGAAGACGGCTCAACGATCCTTTTTACCCCTACCAGGGCCATTACACCGGCGACGAAGACACCCGCCGCAAGCCCGCCTACCACAACGGCACGGCCTGGACCTGGCCCTTTCCCGCCTACTGCGAGGCTTGGGCCATGGTGTACGGGCAGCCGGGAAAGAAAACAGCCCGGGCACTGATGAGCGGCAGCCTGGAACTGCTGCGCGCCGGATGCGTGGGCCACTTTCCGGAAATTGTCGACGGCGACTGGCCCCACACCCATCGGGGATGCGACGCCCAGGCCTGGGGGGCTTCCGAATGGCTGCGGGTATGGCGACTTTTACAGGCCTAGCAAGCTTGATGTTCCCGTAAAAAGGCTATTTGGAATGGCAAAGTAAAAAGGTCAAGATCAAGGCGTCGCAAATCCCGAGGAATGAGGCGTACTTGTCGTACGTCGCAGTGACGAGGGGTGCAGCGCAACGCAGAGATTGGGCTTTTTACGAAGCCATCAGGCTTGAAAAAAATTTTTTCCGGTTGTAAGATGGGTTCTACAAAACGGGGGTTATGTCGCTTTGCAGGAGTTTGTTCCGGTTTTCCACGATCTGCCTGGCAAGGATATGTTCACTCTGTAAAATTTTTCATCACTCTGCTGTTCCTGACGCACCGCTGTTTTCGACTCCGGGAGGTCTTCAGAACTCCAGCTAACGGTTTTTTTACAATACGTTAAACAAACCATCACGCAGATGCCGAATAATACTGCGTATTGCGTTGGCACCGATTTTGCTTTCAATTATAGATTGAACCTGTCACCGGCTTTTGCCGGGAACAGTGCCGAATATCAACCCGTTTTACGGAGGAGCAAAATGAGCATGAAAAAGCAGTACCTCAAAGGTAAAAAAATGTGCAAGGTGACCTTTCGGGTGCCTGGAAAGGCATCCATGGGGGCAAAAACCGTCAACCTCGCCGGGGATTTTAACCACTGGAGCGTGACCGACTCCCCCATGAAGAAACTGAAAAACGGGGACTTCACATTGACGCTCAACCTGAAGACCGGCAAAGAGTACCAGTTTCGTTACCTGATGGACGAAAAAGTATGGGAAAATGACTGGGAAGCTGATAAATATGTGCGTAGTGAATACGGAAACTGTGAAAATTCCGTGGTTGTTGTGTAACCTTCTGTGGCGAGGACCCCGCTCATGAGTTTTCTTCAAACATTTCAAGTTTTTCCAAAAGTTCCCGAGCAGCTCAAATTTCTTGAGGTGCTGGTCAGAAACCTCTGGTGGTGCTGGAACCTGGAGGTCATTGACCTGTTCCGCCGCATCAATCCCAAGCTGTGGGAGGAGTCGGGCCGCAACCCCATTATTTTCTTCACCATGATTGATCAAAACCAGCTCGACAGGCTGGCCGAAGACACCAGCTTTCTGACCAACATGGCAGAGGTAAAAGAAAAGTTCACGCATGACGTAATGGCCCCCTCCGCCGACGCCGGTCCCCGGCCCAGGGGAGAAAAAGAGGTCATCGCCTATTTCTCCATGGAGTTCGGCATTCACGAAAGCCTGCCCCTGTTTGCCGGGGGCCTGGGCATCCTGGCCGGAGACCATCTGAAGGCCGCCTCGGACCTGGGGCTTCCCATTGCCGGCGTGGGGCTGTTCTACACCAACGGTTATTTCCACCAGTACCTGAACCACGACGGATGGCAGCAGGAGGAGTATCCGGCCACCAACCTTTACCACCTTCCGGTGGAACGGATCAAAGACGCCTCGGGCAACGAGCTGCGCGTTTCCTTTATGGGGCCGGACGGCATTATTCAGCTGTCTATCTGGAAAATCGCCGTGGGCCGTGTGTCCCTGTTTCTGCTGGACACCAACATCAAGGAGAACCCTCCGGCCATTCGGGAGATCAACTCCCGGCTTTACCGCGCCACGGGCAAGGCCCGCCTGGCCCAGGAGGTGATTCTCGGCATCGGCGGCATGCGGGCCTTGAAGGCCATGGGATACACGCCGGTGGTGTGCCACATGAACGAAGGCCACTGCTCCTTTTCCACTGTTGAACGGCTGGCCCAGATTCGGGCCCAGCACCAGGTGGACCTTAAAACCGCCATCGAGATCAACGCCCGCACCACCGTGTTTACCACCCACACGCCGGTGCCGGCGGGCCACGACGAATTTCCGCCGGACCTGGTGCGGCCCTACATGGTGCCCTATGAAACCGACCTCGGTGTTACCGCCGACGAACTGGTGCGATGGGGCCAGGTCGAGGGCACCGATCCCTACCGGCCCTTTTCCATGTTCGTGCTGGGGCTTCACCTGGCCCAGGACTTGAACGGCGTCAGCGAACTTCACGGCCAGGTGGCCCGGCGCATGTGGGCCCATGTATGGCCCCGGCTGCCCGAAGAGGAAACCCCCATTTCCCACATCACCAACGGGGTCCATATTCCGTCGTGGATATCCATTGAAAATGCCCTGCTCTACCAGCGATACCTGGGACGGGACTGGTCCATGAGCACATGGAACAGCGAACTGTCCGGCCGCATCGCCGATATTTACGATGAAGAGCTGTGGCGGGCCCACGAGATGAGCCGCACCCGCCTGATCCGGTCGTGCAGAAAATGGATGGTGCAGCAGTACGGCCGTCGCAACGCGCCCAAGTCGGTGATGAAAGAGGCCGAATCAGTATTAGACGACGGGGTGCTGACCATTGCCTTTGCCCGGCGGTTTGCCTCCTACAAGCGGGCCACCCTGCTGCTGCGGGACATGGACCGGTTTGAGGCCATATTGAAATCCGAGGAGTGCCCGGTGCAATTCATCTTTGCCGGCAAGGCCCACCCCAAGGATGACGAGGGCAAGCGGCTGATCCAGCAGCTGGTCCATTTTGCCCGGCACCCGCTCTACCGCCACAAGATCCTGTTTCTGGAAAACTACGACATCAACATCGCCCGCCACCTTGTGCAGGGCGCCGACGTGTGGCTCAACACGCCGCGGCGGCCCATGGAGGCCTGCGGCACATCCGGCATGAAGGCCGCGGCCAACGGCGTGCTCAACGTCAGCATTCTGGACGGCTGGTGGTGCGAGGGCTACACCCCGGACGTGGGCTGGGCCATCGGTAACGGCGAGGAGTATGACGACCACAACTACCAGGACGCCGTGGAAAGCCAGGCCCTGTACAATGTTTTGGAAAACGACGTGATCCCCTGCTTCTACGACCGGGAAAGCGGCGGCGTGCCGGAACGGTGGCTGGCCATGATGAAGGCCTCCATGCACATGGCCCTGGAAGGGTTTTGCGCCCATAAAATGGTAAACCGGTACGACACCCGGTTTTACACCCCGGGCATGGAGCGGTACTACGAACTCACGGAAAACGGGGCCGCCAGGGCGCGGCAGCTCAACGAGGTACACGACCGGCTGCGCAACAACTGGCACACCATTGCCATTGAAACACCGGAACGGCAGACCGCCGGGCCCTTCCGCATCGGCCAGTCCCTGGTCATCTCCGTGGTGGTCCACCTGGGCACACTGACCCCGGAAGAGGCGGATGTTGAGCTTTACTACGGCCCACTTCGGGACGTGGACGCGGTCACCGGTGGAAAAACCCAGGCCATGGCCGTAAAAGAGGACCTGGGCGGAGGGACCTTTCGCTATGAATGCGCCCTGACCTGCCGAAACGCCGGCCGGTTCGGGTTCACGGTCCGGGCCATGCCCCGTGCCGATAACTACATCAGATTTACGCCCGGGCTGATTACCTGGGCATAGCCCGAAGGTGTCATAAAAATTTACGATGGAACCAAACGGAGGAGCCTTTCCTGTTCTGATTCAGGACAATCATGTTAAAGGTCATTGCGAGGAGCGAAGCGACGAAGCAATCTTATGGCACACAGCTAAGACGGAGATGGCTGCGCCTGTGACTCACAATGCCGTTTTAAAATAAAAAACCTTCTTAATTTCGATACCGATACCGATATCGATAGCGATACCGATTTCAATAAAGGTACAGGTAACAACGCATGTCCCGCATTCGAAAAACACCCCGCGTGCTGATTGTAACGCCGGAGGTCACCTACCTGCCCGAGGGCATGGGCAACACCGCCAACTACCTGTCGGCCAAGGCCGGGGGGCTGGCCGATGTGTCGGCGGCCCTGGTGTCAGCCCTGTTTGAGCAGGGCGGCGATGTTCACGTGGCCCTGCCCGACTACCGCAGCCTCTTTTCCCACGAGGCCGACCCGGTTTTAAACAAAGAGTTTAAAACCATCAAAAAGAAGGTGCCCCAGGAGCGCATTCACCTGGCCGAAGACCGGGCCTTTTTCTACATGAACGCGGTCTACTCCAACTACTCCTGGGAAAACATCAAGATCTCCCTGGCCTTTCAGCGGGAGGTGATCAACAACATCGTGCCCAAGGTCCAGCCCGACCTGATTCACTGCAACGACTGGATGACCGGCCTGATTCCGGCCATGGCCCGTGAGCTGGAGATTCCCTGCCTGTTTACCCTGCACAACATCTACACCGTAAAAAAACCCCTGGCCGACATTGAAGACCGGGGCATTGACGCCGCCTCTTTCTGGCGCCATCTTTTTTTCACGCGGCCACCCCAGAACTATGAAGAGACCCGGGAGACCAACCCCGTGGATTTTCTGGTGTCCGGCGTGTTTGCGTCCCATTTTGTCAACACCGTAAGCCCCACCTTTTTAAAAGAGGTGGTAGAAGGCCATCACCCCTTTGTGGAAGAACCGTTGCGGCAGGAACTGACCAGCAAGTGGGAGGCCGAATGCGCCGTGGGCATCTTAAACAGTCCGGATCCCTCCTTTCATCCCACCGAGGACCCTTACCTGGCTGTTCCCTACGGCCCCAAGACCGTGATGGAGGGAAAGGCGGCCAACAAAAAGCATCTTCAACAATTGCTGGGGCTGGTCGAAAACCCCAATGCCCCCCTTTTCTTCTGGCCTTCCCGGCTGGACAGAATTCAGAAGGGGAGCCAGCTCATGGGCCACATTCTCTATGACGTGGTCTCCCGTTACTGGCACATGCCCCTGCAGGTCGTGTTCGTGGCCAGCGGGGAGTTTCAGCCGCACCTCAAGCAGATCGTGTGGGATTTCAACCTGGGCGACCGGGTGGCGGTGTGCGACTTTGACGAACGGCTCTCCCATATAGCTTACGGAGCGTCGGATTTTGTCCTCATGCCGTCGGCCTTTGAGCCCTGCGGCCTGCCCCAGATGATCGGCGCCCTGTACGGTTCGCTGCCGGTGGCCCGTGACACGGGTGGTATTCACGACACCATCACCCATCTGGACATCAGCCGCGACACCGGCAACGGCATTCTGTTTGAGACCTTTGATCCCCAGGGGCTCTCCTGGGCCATGGACCGGGCTGTTGACTTTTTCAACCTGCCTCCTGAAACAAAGGAAGCGCAGATTGCCCGGATCATGAAAGAGAGCCTGGCCGCGTTCAACCATTCAGTCACGGCCAGACACTATATCGACCTTTACGAACGAATGCTTCACCGGCCCTTTATAAACCCCGAATTCTAACACGGCGTCACCGGAACTCTGCCCATGGATCCCACAACACCGGCCTTCGACAAAACACAGACCGACACAGTGACCGCTCTTGTAAAGCGGCTGCTGGAAAGGGACGCGCTGCTGACGCCCTATGCCCCGGTTCTCGAACGGCGGCTGAGCCGCGTGCTGAATCTTGAAAAAACCCTGGCCGGTCCCCAGGGCCGGCTGGCCGACATCGCCGCGGAATATGACTATTTCGGGCTGCACCGGGAGCAGGACGGCTGGGTGTTCCGGGAGTGGGCCCCCAATGCCACGGCCATTTTTCTTATCGGCGAGACCAACGGCTGGCAGCCCTCAAAGGATTTTGCCCTGGCCCGCATTCAGGACAACGGCATATGGGAACTGCGGCTGCCCGGCAACACCCTTTCCCACGGGCAGCTTTTCCGGCTCCTTGTCCAGTGGGAAGGCGGCCAGGGAGACCGCATTCCCTCTTATGCCCGCCGGGTGGTCCAGGATCCCCACACCCTGATCTTCAACGCCCAGGTGTGGGAAGCGCCGGCCTATGAATGGCGCCACGAACCACCGGATCTCAGTTCCCAGCCGGCACTGATCTATGAAGCCCACGTGGGCATGGCCCAGCAGGAGGGCCAGGTGGGCACCTTTGCCGCGTTTACCGAAAAGGTGCTGCCCCGGATCATCGACTCGGGCTACAACACGTTGCAGCTCATGGCCATTCAGGAGCACCCCTATTACGGCTCCTTTGGCTACCATGTCTCAAACTTTTTCGCGGTCTCGTCCCGTTTTGGTACGCCTGAAGACCTCAAGCAACTGGTGGACACGGCCCACGGCGCCGGCCTGCGGGTGATCATGGACATCGTCCACTCCCACGCGGTCTCCAACGAGGTGGAGGGGCTGAGCCGGTTTGACGGCACCCTGCACCAGTATTTTCACGACGGCCCCCGGGGGCTTCACACGGCCTGGGACTCCCGCTGCTTTGATTACGGCAAGGAGCCGGTGCTGCGGTTCCTGCTGTCCAATTGCCGCTTCTGGCTGGAGGAATACCGGTTTGACGGGTTCCGGTTTGACGGCATCACCAGCATGCTCTACCTGGACCATGGGCTGGAAAAAGCCTTTACCGGGTATGACGACTATTTTAACCACAACGTGGACGAGGAGGCCCTGACCTACCTGACCCTGGCCAACCGGGTCATCCACCAGGTCCGGCCCGACGCGATCACCATTGCCGAAGACATCAGCGGCATGCCGGGGCTGGCCACGCCCATTGGGGCCGGGGGCATCGGTTTTGATTTTCGCCTGGCCATGGGGGTACCGGACTACTGGGTCCGGCTGGTCAAGGAATACGCCGACGAGGCCTGGCCCATGGGCCACCTGTGGCACGAACTCAACAACCGGCGCTATGACGAAAAATCGATCAGTTATGCCGAGTCCCACGACCAGGCCCTGGTGGGGGACCAGACCCTCATGTTCCGCATGGCCGGGGCCGCCATGTACCATCACATGTGCGTGGATGATCCCGACACCACTGTGGACCGGGCCATGGCCCTTCACAAGATGATGCGGTTTATCACCCTGACCACGGCCGGCCACGGCTACCAGAGCTTTATGGGCAACGAGTTCGGCCATCCCGAATGGATCGATTTTCCCCGGCCGGGAAACGCCTGGTCCTATCACTACGCCCGGCGCCAGTGGCACCTGGCCGATGACCCCGGCCTGAAATACCACTTCTTACAGGCCTTTGACCGGGAGATGGTTGCCCTGGTCAGGCGCTTTTCCGTGCTCGACGCCCCCTGGCCCTACCTGCTCTACGAACACAACGACGACAAGATTCTCGCCTTTTCCCGGGCCGGGCTGGTGTTTGTGTTCAACTTTCACCCCACCCGGTCCTACACCGACTATGCCATTCACGCGCCCGCCGGCAAATACATCATGATTCTAAACAGCGATGACGCGGCCTTTGGCGGCCACCACCGCCTGGCACCGGACCAGGAACACCTCACCCTTCCCATGCCCAACACCAAAACGGCCCACCGGCTCTTTCTCTACCTTCCCACCCGCACCGCCCTGGTGCTGAAAGCGGATAAGGCGTAAGCACCCACGGGCAAGCTTCGCTTGGCCCGTGCCACCCATTGAAGATCAGCCTGCCTTTGACCGAAAACAGCATTCGCGCGAGGGCAGCCAAAGGCCAAGCTGCATCCGCCGTCGCCAGAGGTTATGGCGAGACATGGGGCCGTGGGCACTGCCCGATTGTGATGACATAAACAGAAGCGGGCCATTCGCCGATGGCGAATGGCCCGTCCTGTTCTATCGTTAAGCCGCTGGGGCTAGGCTTTTTCCAGAACCACGGCGCACACCTTGTACTCCGGAATCTTGGACACCGGGTCCAGGGCCGCGTGGGTCAGTTCGTTTACCGCGGATTCGGCAAAATGGAAGGGGATAAAGACCGTTCCGGCCACGCCCTTTTCCGATACCGCAGCTTTGGCCTTGATCTTTCCCCGGCGGGAGGCAATGGTCACCATGCTGCCGTCTTCAATGCCGTAGCGGCCCGCGTCTTCGGCGGAGATCTCCACAAAATTTTCCGGGGCCCGCTCGTTTAGCCCTTCGCTTTTCCGGGTCATGGTGCCGGTATGGTAATGATAAATGATCCGGCCCGTGGTCAGATACAACGGGTAGGCATCATCGGTCTGTTCGGCCGGCGGAATGTAGTCGATGGCGTGGAACTTGCCCTTGCCGATGGGAAACTGCACCGTGTGCAGCACCGGCGTACCCGGATGGTCCGGGGTCGGGCAGGGCCAGTGCAGGCCCACCCGGTCGATCCGCTCGTAGGTGATGCCGCCGTAAGACGGCGTCAGCTTCGCGATCTCTGCCATAATCTGTTCGGCGCTGTCATACCCCATGGGAAAGCCCATGGCCGTGGATATGGCCGCCGTGATCCGCCAGTCGTCCCGGGCCTGGCCCGGCGGCTCCACGGCTTTTCGCACCCGCTGGACCCGGCGTTCGGTGTTGGAAAAGGTCCCCTCTTTTTCCGCAAAGCAGGCCGAGGGCAGCACCACGTCGGCCAGTTGCGCGGTCTCGGTCATGAAGATATCCTGGACCACCATGAAATCCAGGGCCTCAAGCCCGTGTTTTACATGGTGCAGGTCCGGGTCGGACACCATGGGGTTTTCTCCCACGATATACAGGGCCTTGACCGTCCCTTCAATGGCCTTGGGAATCATCTCGGTGACGGTGTAGCCGGGCTTGTCCGGAATGCCGGTCACGCCCCAGGCCGCTTCCAGTTTTTTTCTGGCCTCTTCGCTGGTCACGGGCTGGTACCCGGTGAACACGTTGGGCAGGCCGCCCATGTCGCAGGCCCCCTGCACGTTGTTCTGGCCCCGCAGCGGGTTTACCCCGCCGCCCTCGATGCCCAGGTGGCCGCAGAGCATGGACAGGTTGGCCAGGGACTTGACGTTGTCCGTGCCGGTGGTGTGCTGGGTGATGCCCATGCAGTAGACGATGCTGGCGGCCCTGGCCTTTGCATACAGGCGGGCGATCTCCACGATATCGTCGGCGGCAATGCCGGTTATACTTTCCACAAACGCGGGGGTAAACTTTTCGACCATGGCTTTCAGGTCTTCAAACCCGGCGGTGCGCTTGGAGACAAACGCCTTGTCGTAGAGGTCTTCCTTGATGATCACATGCATCAGGCCGTTGATCCAGGCCACGTCCGTGCCCAGGTTCTGGCGGACCCACTTGCGGGCAAAATTGGTGAGCCTGATCTTGCGCGGGTCGATCACGACCAGTTTGGCGCCCCGCTTTTCCACGGCCCGCTTGATAAAGGTGGAAATCACCGGATGGTTTTCCGTGGTGTTGGTGCCCGTGGCCAGGATCACGTCGGCCGTTTCCAGGTCACCGATGGTGTTTGTCATTGCGCCACTTCCAAATGCTGCGGCCAGACCGGCCACGGTGGAGCTATGTCAGAGACGGGCGCAATGGTCTATGTTGTTGGTTTTCAGCGCCCCCCTTGCAAACTTGTGTACCGCGTAGTTGTCTTCATTGGTCACCCGGGCCGAGGTAAACACGCCGATGCTGTCCGGCCCGTGGGCATCCTTGAGGGCGGACAGGCGCTTTGCCACCAGGTCGATGGCCTCCTCCCAGGAGGCTTCGCGGAACTTGCCGTCTTCCTTGATCATGGGGGTGGTCAGCCGCTCCGGGGAACCGATAAAGGCAAACCCGAACCGGCCCTTGACGCAGAGGCTGCCGTGGTTGGGCGGCGCGTCCACGCCGGTCACCTTCACCACTTTGCCGTCTTTGACGTGCAGATTCATCTGGCAGCCGACACCGCAGTAGCTGCACGTGGTGCGGACCTTTTTCGTGTCCCAGGCACGGCCCTCAAACCGGGCGTCCTTTTCCACCAGGGCACCCACCGGGCAGGCCTGAACGCACTCGCCGCAGAACACGCACTCCGAATCCTTTAAGGGCTTATCGTCCCCGGCCACGATCTTGAGAATCCGGTCCTCGTCGTCCCGAAGGTAATCAATGGCCTTGTTCACCTGGACCTCGTTGCAGGCCTTTACGCACCGGCCGCACCGGATGCACCGGGAAAAATCACGGATGATAAAGGGGTTGGCCATCTCCATGGGGTAAGACACATCGTCACCCGCCGGCACGTCGCCGGTCACCTGGTAACGGTAGGCCAGGTCCTGAAGGCGGCAGTCGCCCCACGCCGGGCACAGGGCCTCGGCCTGGTCATCGGCCTGGACCGCCATCTGGAACCCGGTCCAGTCTTTGCACGCCGTGCCGCTCATGGCGCAGTTGTGGTTGCCCGACGCCAGCATCTCCCGAATCGTTTCCCGCCGGGAGGCCACGACCCTGGCCGACTCGGTGCGCACCACCATGTTGTGGGCCGCCTCTTCAGTGCAGGCGGTGACCAGGTCGTCGGCGCCGTGCACCTCCACCACGCACACCCGGCAGGTGCCCGTGGGCGTGGTGCCCTTCAGGTGGCACAGGGTGGGAATGTCAATGCCGTTACGCAGGGCCACATCCAGAATCGTTTCCCCGTCTTTAAACGACAGTTCATGTCCGTTGATGACAATGATGTTTTTCATGCTGCCTTTTATCTCCTTGGCTGGTCAAAAACGATCTTCTTCGGTCCGCCGACCGCATTCGAAAAGACAGACCGGTTAAAAACGCAAACTTTCTTTTACAATATATATTGAACCCATGTCAATTGCCGGGTGTGTTTTTACCGCTAATATTCCAACTGGTTGATTTTTTTGAAAAACTAGTGATTGCCAAAAAAAATCATGAAACAAATGGAGAGACAGACACTTCCCCATGACTACTGGGGTACCTGAGAGAGACAAATTGGCCGGGAGGTTCTTGACTTTTACAGGTAATAGCGGTTTTAGGGACGCCCTTCATGAGAGGTTTTAGGGACGCCCTTCATATTTTCACATTTAGCACGTCACCTAACAACAAACCTTCTCCATTAGCGATTGTTTCTCCTTTTTTAACCGCATTACTGACAGTCGAGACCCCGACTTTCAGGGCTTCAGCCACTGCTGTCATTGACATTCCCAACTCCCGAACAGCCCAGTAACACACAAGCGATCGTCCTTTAACGACAGTCCTCTCTTTTGAAGGCTCTGTCATAGCGCTCCGGGGAATAGAAAGCAGGCAGGATACGGCCGCGACAATGTCGTCAAGCTGCACTCCTTTTGCAACCAGTGAATAGCGGTTATTCAGTTCTTCCTGTGCAGCCGATAAAACTGTTTTGACAAAATCATCATCTCCCAGGATGCGCTCGTCGCTTTTCTGAAAAACCCCTGCCTTGCGCTGGGAGCGGACTGCTTCCCAGCCGCCAGCGCTTCGAATCAACCCGCCGCCTGTAAGAGATGGCTGCCTGCCCGCTTCCAGGCCTTTTGTAACATACTTCCTATACTTCCGCCGCGCATCCGTCTTGTCTTCACTGAAATATGACAAAACCTCATTTATGGACTGCCAGGTATTGTTTATCTTTCCCATAATATAGCCGTGGCCGGCAAAATGATATCTGTCAAGCGCCTCCATATTGGCGACCAATCCCGCCCTTAGAGGATTCAGATGGATGTAGCGCACCAGTTCTTTCAAATAAATATCCTGCTGGCAGAGAATCGATTTATAACGGTTTTGAAACAAATGCCCGCTCCTGCGATAACGCCGATTGTGGTTGATTGCATAACCCGTCAGCAGGCGGCGCATAAGCGTGGCAATGGGAACATTGCCGGTTTTCAGTAATAAATGAAAATGGTTTGGAATCAACGCCCAGGCAAGGCACTGTGTCTGTGATTCTTGAACCAGTTGGCCGAGCCGCAGGATAAAATCATTTCGGTCCTGGTCGTCCCGAAATATCCGGCCGCGTTCAATCCCCCTGGCAATGATATGATGCAGCGCCCCCGGTGCATCTATTCTGGCTTGTCTGGGCATGTTTTTTTATTCTCAGATATTCAATAATTCGTAAATGTAAAAATATGAAGGGCGTCCCCAATTCCAATTCCTGGCAGCTTAATCGCTGCCAGTGCCACCCGCGCTTACTTGAAATAATTTTCTATTTTATGCTGTTCAATATATTTAAATGTTTTTATTGCTATATAAGTACCAACGGGCAATGCCAGATATAAACAATAGAGATAGAATTTTAAAACATGAAAACCCCAATTCTTTTTAAGTATGACACCGGCCCCCGCTAAGAAATGAAAACCCGATATTATTAAAACAAAGCACTTAAATTCGATAGTATAGTCATTGCTTTGCAATAATAGAAAATGCATAAAAAGGACAACACTTCCCATCAGAATAAAACAATAACCAAACATCTTTATCGGTTTTAAGATATCAATTTGCGCCATGCTAAACTCCTTTCATTCTTGCAATGCGTAAGACCACGACTTTGACGTCCCTTTTTCAAACCAAGTAAGACCGTACCCCTTTCCACCTAAACTTACGGTCCATCCTGTAGTTTTACCTGTACATGGATCTGAATACTTTGTCAGAGACGCGATAAAAAGGGTTAACATGGTATAATTCATTTCACCTTTAAAAAAGTCGGCAGAGTCGCCTTTATAGTAAGTTGCATTAAACCCGGCCCCAAGCCGTGCACCAGGTATTTCGTCAGCATAGGACTGATAAGTATAAGCGCCTAATTGGGCATACCCACCAGTATCTGGCTTAACTCCGATAAATAATCCTGTTCCAGCGCTCCCACCCTCAGAGTAATTATTAGTTCCCCATCCTGTCCCGTAACCACCCCCAGCATCAATGGCAAAACCAGCTAAGCCAATACCATCAATCATATTAACTGGATCATTTAGGCAATACCCATAAAGGTCACTTGCCCCGCCATTGAATCCGATTGGGTCCTTGGCTGTCCAGCGGCCGGTATTCGGATCATAATCGCGATATCCAAAGCGCACAAGACCTGTGTCTTTATCATACAGGCCCCCTGCAAACCCGAACGGTATTTCAAAGCCCGGGTAGGTGTCATTCAACATAAATCCGAAGCTGTCGTAGTCGATCTGCTTGACGATGTTGCCTGCGGCATCGGCCACGGCTCGCAGGGAACCGACCTGATCATAGGCAAGATAATATGTTATACCGCCTTTTTCAACCGCCACAGGCATGCGGCCGTCCGCATACACAAACCGCATAAGGAGGTTATCCGAGCCGTCGTACACCGCCAGCAGGGTTGTCAGGCCGCTCCAGAGATATTTCTCGGTGATCGTACCATTGACCTTTTTGGCGATGCGCCGACCAAGGGGATCGTGAACGTAGGTGATGTCCGTGCCGTCAGGCAGATCAACGCTCAGAAGCTCCCCACGGGATGAATAATCATAGTATGTGGTTTCTGTGCCCGATGTTTTGGATGTCAAAAACCCATCCAGATCATACTGATAGTCTGTCCCTCCGGCAGAAAGAAGGTGGTCTTCCGCATCATAATCCAGGACCCGGCCGGCAATGCCCCGAAGCGAGTTCATCTGGTATGTGCAGGTGCCGTAAGGGATAGTATCATGGTCGTATGATTCGACGAGAGAGCCGTCTTTTGTCACGGTCTCAAGCCGGCCCATCTCGTCATACGTGTAGCCGAACGTGGTGGTGACACCGCCGATGGTCTCTGTTTTTGTCTTTATTCTGCCGTCGGCATAACGGTCTATTACATTCCATTCATACACATCGTAACCGCCGACGGTGCTGGATTCTCTGCCGGTCTCACCATAGCCGTTAAATGTTCTGCCCAGGCTGAAAGCGCCGTTGGTCACGTTATAGGGAAGACCGGTCTCGTTGACGCCGGGGTCATTGTACCGGGATATGGTAAAGCCACCTGCGCCGGTGAGCAGGCCGTCATTGTCGTAAAGATATCCTTCCGTGGCCCCGGCATAGGTGAAGGACTCTACGTTGAAGTCCTCGTTATAGGTATATGACAGGGTTTTGTTGATGGTTCCGTACAGGGTTTCAGAGGTGACCAGTTTGCCGTCATAGCCGTATGCAATGGCCTCCGTGACGGTTGATACAGACTCGACCTTGTTCCCGCAAAGATAGGTGTAATCAATATCACCTTCCGGGGTGATGACACGCCACAGCCGGGACTTGTCTGTCGCGTCTGACGGGTTTGTATAATCCCAGTAAATAGACTGCCCGGATGGAAAATCTTTTTGAACCAGCCGCCGGTCTTTGTCATACGAATAGCTGTAGCTGCCGCTGAGCGGCGTTGTGTAGAAGCTTTTCAGGTCAACTCCATTATACCCGAACAGATGGTCCACGTTCGACGGATTGGTCAGCACGGTCATGTTGCCGTTGGCGTCATATTCAAACCCCAGGTTTGTACCGTCGGGGCGGGCGATATGCGTAACCCGGCCTGCCAGATCATTTGTAAAGTATGTGGTCAGACTTCTGGGGTCAGTAACAGATGCCAGGTAGCCATATGAATCATAGGCAAAAGAAGTCTCCCTGGTACCGGTCATGACGGATTTCGGTCGGCCGTCAGCATAGTAGCCATAGTTTGTCTGATACAGACCGGCTATTCCTGTGCTTAGCGTGACCAGTGTATCAGGATCGTAGGAGGATACAGTGGCCCGGCCTTCCGGTGATGTGGCGGTAACAGTTGACTGAATCACATCTTTTTGTACAGTCGTGGTCTTGCCGTTGACTGTCACACTCCGGGTAATCAGGTCAGGGGCTTCGTCCAGATCGGTATCTTCATAAGAGATATCCAGTTGATTTCTTTTTGAGATACCGGACGGTGCGATTTCATGCGACTCCTTGATAAATTTATATTTATAGGCCGGGTCAATACCATATTCAAAATCCAGCGCCATGCCGCAGGCTAAATCTTTCTGAGCATAAAACCCGTCTGCAGATCTAATATAAGTGGTCTGACCGCCTGGAGCGTCAGTGATAATCGATGTATATTCACCGGACAGTTCCGTTCGATCCAGATAAGATGTTACGTTACCTTCGGCTGTTGTCACCGTTGTCAGGATATCACCGCTTGGATACTTCATCTGCTCATAATACTGATGGCCGTGTTCTTCATCCAACACTTCTGATAATCGCCCTTCTATATCAAAAATGTGATCAAAACGATTTCCTGCAGGATCGATCTCATATTCCATTAAGCCGCCTGTTGTATATCCAAAGTCATAATAACCACCGTCAGGATGGGTAATTCGATTTAAATGACTGGTAGCGGGATCGACGGAAAGATCGGTTCTTAATCCATCAGGAGAGATAATCGCCGTGGGTCGGCCATCACTACTGCGCTCAACTGTTGTTACGTTTCCGAACTGATCGGTTATAGACACAAGACGGTTGTCAGTATCGTATGTAAAGCTTTTTAGTACAACACCCGAGGCCGTATCAATGGTCCTTGAATGCCTGCCATTGGACAACATAATGTGCCCAAGCCCATTTTCTTCCACAAAAATAACCTCCCCAACCCCTACGGAACCAGCCACGACAGGGGCAGGTCCTACTTTACGGACACCACAATAAGAAGTGTCTAAAATATACAGATTCCCTCGTGGGTCGGCGATAATATCGTTAAGGCCCAACCCCAGTTGTGCATAAATAGCCGGGCCTCCGTCTCCGCTGTGACCCGAACCGTTTCCTCCGGCAATTGTTGTGATAATGCCGTCCTGATTGATTTTTCGAATGTGGTCATAGCCCGTCAAGTAGAGGTTTCCGGAACTGTCTAGTGTAATCTCGCTTATAGATTGCAACTGCGCATCCACGGCCGGCCATCCATCGCCGCTGTAGCCCGGTCCGTTTCCACCGGCAATTGTTGTGATAACACCCTTCGGATCTACTTTACGGATACTAAAGTTGCCACTGTCGGCAATAAACAGATTGCCTGTCTTGTCGACGGCCAAGCCGGTCGGGCTTTGCAGCCTGGCATCAACCGCCAGGCCACCGTCCCCGCTGTAGCCAGCGTCGACACCCATGCCTGCGAATGCCTCAATAATCCCGTCCGGACTTATTCTGCGGACACAATGATTATCTGTGTCTGCGATATAAATATTACCAGAGGCATCTATTTCCATGCCTTGGGGATGGTAAAGTCGTGCCTCAATGGCTGGCCCTCCATCGCCTGCGAAAACCTTCATCCCAGGGGGATACGAGGTAGCGATTCCGGCCACGATGGAGACAATGCCGTTTAGATCTACTCTTCGCAATTGATTTTCTGATCTGCTCAGGATGTAAAGCATGCCATCGGGCGCCACTTCAATATCAAGGTTGCCTATGGACCGTATTATTGGGCCTTCAAAAAAAGTCGTAATATTACCATCCTTATCAACTTTCCGAATAATATCTTTGATAGAGATAGCCCCTCCAACAATTTCGTAAGTAGAATCCGCTATATACAGATTACCGCGCATATCCATTGTCACGCTTGTTGGATATGCCAACTGCGCATCCACAGCAGGTCCACCATCGCCGCTGTAGCCCCCCCCGTTCCCACCCGCAATTGTTGTGATAATAACTGCATTTCGCTCTATTTTTTCACCATTGCCCTTATTGAGGACGCCGATATTCCCCATATATAAACTGTGCTGGGAAGAAAGAGTCCACCCCTCCGCAAGCTGACTGTCAACGTTTTTATCTACAGGAGGAATGGGAGTTATTTGGGTCTCATGCGTTTCCCACAGAATAACATTTTGTCTTGAAGGAACATTGGTAACGGTATCTGCCCCAGACTGTGCAAACGCTTTTTTGTAATCAGCTTCAGCTTCATAGTAAACACCGCCATATTCAAAACCGATGTGAATATGAGCAACGACCGGAATTTCTACCCAATCTCCTCTATAATCACGTTTATCCCAGACGAATTTCGCTGCCTGGTTGGGAAGAGGGGCAAGCACCTGCTCAAACATCCTTCCCGCAACTTCCATGTTAACAATTATCTGTTTAAGACTGGCCGGCACAGAAGCTCCGCTTACCGGCACATCTATAATAATACTGGCGCCTTTTACCCAGTTGCTGGCATAGTGAAGGGACATGCCTGTGCCGGGAAGAGGAATATCTTCATGGAGAATACGACTTCTGATATTGACATATGAATTACTGTCTTTATCGCAATCATCAACGGTAGGCTTTTGCTCATCCACATCCGGGGGGCTTTCAGCATTAGACGAAATGGCATTTTCTGGAATCCCAAAAGACCAATTAAAATCCCATGGTGAAAAATGATTTATGGGAACTCTCCAGAATGTAGCACCGGGGCTATACGTACCAGGGTCATTCAACCCGGCGACTTCATCTTCGAGTACACCATTTTCATTAAGATCATCCGGCAGGTCATCGCTATCGGCATCCAGGGCGTCCACAACTCCATCGTTGTCAGTATCAAGCAATTTAACCACTACACCGTTGTCAGACGGCACCCATGCGGAGCGCCCTCGGTCATAATATCCAGAGGGCACTATTTCTCCGACATCAAATCCCAAAAAATTATTTACATAAGCAATGACAGGTTTATCGAACATTACCCGGTCAAACCCGCTTGCCTCCAGTTCAACACAATATGTATAGCCGGAGTTGGGAGGAAGGATAGCCGGCATGGATTCTGGTGTTGCATACTCACTTGCCCGGACTGTTATTAAGGAAAGCTCCTGGACCTGATTCCCGAATTCATCTACTTCGTATGCCTTGGCCTCACCGGTGAAGACCATGGTGCATGAACGGTCGCCAAGCTCGGCATCGAGTGTTTCTGTGCTCTTATGGACGGTAATGGTGCTTGGATCACCGTTGAAAAATATTGTCGTTTCAGCAGTGTCAGGTGATATGAGAGTCACTGTCTTAAGAATCAGAATATCAGTTACCGATGCTTCAATTTTTCTATGGGATGTCAAATACCCTTGTTTTTCAAAAGATAGTTTGAGCAGGCCCCCTCCTTCCGCCGGTATGGAGTATCTTCCATTTTCATCTGTAAGTACTGTCCCATATTCAGGGTGGCCCAGCACGTTCACTGCTACCTCCGGAAGTGGAATGCCGCTCATATCCCTTACCAACCCTGTGGCAACGACGAACCGGTCCGGATCATACGATTCAAGGCTCGCATCTTCCGGAATAAGATCGTTATATTGGCCGCCAAAAGTACCTTCGGGCTGAGGTTCCGGCGGGTGGCCCAAAACTTTGACAGAAATCGTCTGGCAGGTTGACTGATCATTATTGACGGCGGTGAATGTATAGGTGGTTGTATATTCTGGTGTCAGCGTCATGGACCCGCTGGCAGAAACTAATCCAATGCCGTTATTTAGATAAGCCCTTTGTGCCGGCCACGCCTCCCAGGTTAATATGATGGATTCTCCATAGTTAATAACCGCCTGTGATACGTTCAGGCTAACCTGGGGAGGACGCTTGACGGTAAGGGTGGTGCTGCGTGTTGCCACACCGCCGGGGCCGGTGGCCGTGATTGTATAAGTAGTGGTCTCTTCCGGCGATACCGTGACAGAGCCATTTAATGGCACATCACCGATGCCGGGTTCAATTGTACATGTCTCCGCATATGTGGATGTCCAGGTCAGCGTAATTTCTTCGCCGTATTGAATGACCGGCAGGTTGGCAGTAAGACTTACACTGGGGGGTGTGATGGAGACGGTGGCGCTTCTGGTGGTGGTTCCGCCAGGGCCGACGGCAGTGATGGTATATACTGTAATCTGTTCAGGAGATACGGTGACAGAACCGCTTGTCGCCACACTTCCTATATTCGGTTCGATATAGCATGTATCTGCATACGTCGATGACCAGCTCAGAACCGTAGACCCTCCGGGAACAACTGTTGAAGGGGAGGCGATGATAGAAACGACCGGCAGATGCAGTGTGATGGTTATTCGAACAGACATGGTGTCTGTGTGTTCACCGTCAGTGACGGTGAATTCGACATAGTACTCACCAGTCTGGTCACTTGTCGGGGTCCATGAAAACACCCGTGTGTCAGAATTGAAAATTGCCCCTTCAGGAAGATTTGAAGCGGAATAGGTT
Source organism: Desulfosudis oleivorans Hxd3 (assembly GCF_000018405.1). Lineage (NCBI taxonomy): Bacteria > Pseudomonadati > Thermodesulfobacteriota > Desulfobacteria > Desulfobacterales > Desulfosudaceae > Desulfosudis > Desulfosudis oleivorans. Next base: position 977,195 of record NC_009943.1, on the reverse strand, counting down.
AATGAATCATTATTGGGATCCTGGGCCTGAACTGTAAAAGTCAAGCTCTCGTTTTCCATTCCTTCCTGCTCTGGTAGTTCGTCAAACCGAGGGGAGCTGCGATCAATAGTTATGGGCTCAGGATAATAAGAAACCACTGGAACGTTGACGCCATCATCAATGACTGCATAAACATAGTAGGTTCCTTCTGCTACTTCTGACGAATCCCATATGTATTGGTCTTCGGTCAGGCCGTCAGGGTCTTCTTCAATGCCTGCGATAATCAGAATGCCGTCCGCTCCTGTATTATCTGTATCGTAATAAAGCGATATGGCGGCATTATCATCAGGATCTTCGTCGTTCCAGCCAATCGCATTTTTTGACACGGCTCTTTTGATCAGAATGGCCAGGTTATCTTCAATAAAAGCTTTGTCGTATGCAAGCTCAAGGCCTTCTGTACCATACTTATCCTCAACACCCACGGTAGCGGAAGTGAGGTTCCCCTGCATCTCTTTGTACTGGAAAAGTATATCTCCGTTTGGATAAAGTATGACCTGAAATGTTTTCGGGGCATCGTCTGCGTATGGCAGCACTTCGGTATACTGAACAATAAAGATCTGGTTTCCCGAATCATAGTAATAATGAAACGATCCACCTTTATCCGGCACAATATCATCCCAGTAGGGAGCGATAAAATCGTTTGGATCAAAAAACTCTGGTATCGGTCTGTTATTACAGTTGGTGCCGTAATTCCCAAAAGTGAGGTATCCGTTTGAGCTAATCAGTATCGATGATTTGATATCGCCGAAAAACGGAAACTCAAATGGAAGATTGACAGAATATGCGTCATCAAACCCGGTCAACAATATTTCAGTGCCGACAGCCGTAATATCCAGCCAGTTGTACAAAAGGGTATTTGAATATCGACTGTCTACATATTCATACGATCCGTCACCCACAAATGCGCTTATGGACGTAAGAGTGATCTCCGGTGGAATGTTATGCAAAACAGTCACAGGACCCGGGCTGTACGCAATCACGGCAGGAGTGACGCCGTCGTCGATAACAGCGTAGATGTAATAATCCCCTTCCATGATTGTCGAAATGTCCCATGTGAATTGATCATCCACACCGTCGGGGTCTTCGCCGAGGCCCAGGGCAATAAGAATGCCGTCCGCGCCTGTGTTGTCGGTATCGTAGTAAAGGGATATGGTGGCGTCGCTGTCCGGGTCTTCGTCTTCCCACTGAATGGTAAAGGATTCATCTGCAATGTCATTGAGTCCGTTTGGTTCAACAATGGTTATTGCAGGCGGAACAAGAACCGTAACCGTGGCGGTTTCGCTGACAGAGCCGTAAGCGTTTGCCGCTGTCAGGGTATAAGTTGTGGTGGCATCCGGCGCCACAGTGACCGAACCATCGGGATCCACTGGTCCGATACCCGGTTCTATGGCGACGGTATCGGCGTTTTCCGTTGCCCAGGCCAGGGTTGCTGTTGAACCTTGCACAACAGAATTCGGCGCAATTGTAAAAGAGATGATTTCTGGTTTGGGGGGAAGGATTTCAATATGCAATGCAGTGCCCGGCGCACCGAGCAGGGACACGAAAAAGGCATTGAACCGCTTAAGAGAGACCGGCTGAACAAAAGTATCATTATTGTTGAGCCAGTAGGTCCTGCCGTTAAGGACCACATAACCCCAGTATGATTTGTCCGGAGTGGTATTGGTGATCCTGAGAACCCCCTGGGCTTCGGCATCAGCGGTGAAAAGATCGGCTGATTTTGCAAAGTGAAGCCAGTTGATGGAGACGGTTCTGTCCAGAAAAGAAGATGCCTCGGCGTGAGCGGAAAACGCAAAAACCAATACAAATAAGGCTGTTAGCAGAGCAGCGGGTTTCTTTGCCATACTTCCCCCTTGGAATAGTTACTTGTATGGATAAAAAAACTGAATTCTGGCGAGGTCTTGTGGGTCTCCCCTCCCATATGCATATGCCTTTATCGGAGTCCATACTATAAATCAAGCAAAAACTTTACAGCCTGTTTAGGTTTTATTGTTCCTGGAATAAACACAAAAACAACGTTTTTAAAGGCCCGTGAAACTGCCGGGCGATTGGGCGGTCTGAATAAATGTGAGGGTTTGTTCCTGGGAAAAGGCCGGGGGGTCAGGGCCTCTTTTTAATTTTATACAATGGTTTTAATGGTTTCCAGATAAAACTCCGGGCTACCCGGACCGGCCGTCATCGCACGGCTCATCCGATGAGAAGGGGCGGGCATGCTCGGCGGTTTCGGTGTAAGTGCAGGAATCGGTCTCCGTGGCCGCAGTTTTCAAGGCATTCAAAGCCTCCTCATAATCCGGCTCCTGCGCGATCTCCGGCACCAATTGAGTGTAGCGGACGGTTCCGGCTTCATCCAGAACAATTACGGCCCGCGCCAGCAGCCCGGCCAGGGGGCCGTCTGTTATCCGCAGGCCATAATCGTCACCGAATTTCCGGTTGCGCAGCTCTGAGGCGGAAATGGCATTTTCAATCCCCTCGGTTTCGCAGAACCGTTTGTGGGCGAACGGCAAATCCAGCGATATGGACAGAAGAACAGTCTTGAAAAATTGAGTGATGCGGCTATTGAAGGTGCGGACGGACATAGAGCAGGCCGACGTATCGATACTGGGAAAAATATTCATCAACACCATTTTCCCGGCCACATCAGCCAGGGAAAAATCGGACAGATCGGTCCGGGTCAGCAGAAAATCCGGGGCTTTTGTTCCAACCTTCGGCAGTTCGCCGCAGGTGTTTATCGGGTTGCCTTTGAACTTTATTTGAGCCATACAACGCCTCCTCTACCCTCTGAAAATTTAGAACAAGTCGGGGATTATCAAACAATAATTATACTGCCGAAGTGTCGTGTCAGAATACGTCTGTTCGGCGGTCAATATGGGAACAGGCTGTAAATTTTGTAATATAATACCAGCCCCAGGGGTGTTATGCAACTTTTGGGCTTGATATCGACCGGCCGATATGACCCGAAAAAGGAGAGATGTAAACAAACGTTCACCATGAAAAAAGGAGGCAGATCTGTGCCTGCCTCCCTTTTACTTTTTCAGCCGAATTATCCAGCCACCGGGCGCGGCAGTGGTGCCGGCACCGGAAAGTGTATTTTTTGCCGCGGGGGAGGGTTTTGTCAAGAAGAAAGCGGCCCGGCGAGAGCCGGGCCGCCGGCAATACCGGATCAGGCTTCCGCCTGTTTCTTTTCTTTTTTCTTTTTCTCTTTCTTTACAGGCTTGTCTTCAACTTTTTTGGCGGCCTTGGGCTGTTTGCCGGCCGCCGCCTTTTCTTTGGTGCTCTGGGCCACCCGGGCGTTGCGCTCCTCTGCGGCTACGATACTGGACAGGCGGGTGTTGGCCTGGCGAATGTCCGCCTTGAGCTTGCGGACACGGGGGTCCTTTTCCAGGCCTTTGCCCTCTATGCCCCGCTCTTTTAACAGCGCGACGCGGGCCGCCAGGTCTGCCTGGATTTTGTTCTTCTGCGCCTCAACATACGGCTTGGCTTTAAGATTCATTTCGTACTCCTTTGTATGGACAACGGGTTATTGTTTTTACTCTTTTTTATTCAACAGCGTGTCCAGGCCGGCAAAGGGCTTGTGCCCGAAGCCGGAAGCCGGCTCCCGGTCCGGGCCGCCGGATGGATCATAGGCATCGGCCACGGCCTGCCGGCCATGGGCGTTTTCATGACAGTACAGGCAGAGCAATTCCCAGTTGCTGCCGTCGGGTGGATTGTTATCGTGATTGTGGTCCTTGTGGTGAACGGTGAGCTCGCGCAGCCGTTTGCCGGAAAACTCCCGGCCGCAGTGGCCACAGATCGGTGGAAAAAGCTTAAGCGCCCGTTCCCGGTACCCCTTTTCCGCTTCTTTACGACGGGCCAGCACGTCGGCCACCAGCCGGTTCACGCCGTTACTGTCCGGACCTCCCTTTATTGAAGGCATGTGATGTCTCCCTGTTGCGTCTACCCGAATATTGCAGAAATATTCGCCTACTGCAAATTCCGTTCATCCCGCACCCTGTCCGCCGGGTCAAAGGCCCCCTGCTCCACCATGCGAATGGTGGCCTCCCATCCCAGGAACTCATTGACCAGCCGGTGCAGCCGTTCCATGTAAGTCCGCTGCTTTCCCATCTCGTCAAAGAAAATATTGTCCGATATCCGGATCAGCACCGTCAGGTGGTCCTGCCCGCCCCGGTTTTCCACCAGGAGCTGGTAGTCGGGAATATGACCGTTTTCAGCGGCCAGCAACGCCCCGACCTGCTCCGGCACGATGCTGCCGCCCCGCATGACGATGGCCCCGTCACACCGCTTGAATATACGCGAGATGCGGCAGTGGGTCCGGCCGCAGGAACAGGGGATGTCATCAATGCGGGCCAGGTCCCCGGTGCGGAAGCGGATCAGGGGATAGGCCTCCTTGGTCAGGGTGGTGATCACCAGCTCGCCTTCGCTTCCCGGCGGCAGGGGTTTTGCGGTCTGCGGGTCGATGATTTCCGGAATAAAATGGTCCTCGAACAGGTGAAGGCCGTTTTTCGCCGGGCACTCCCAGGCCAGGCCGGGGCCGAACACCTCCTTGAGCCCGTAAACATCGGTGGCCGTGATCCGCAGGGCCGATTCCAGCTCGGTGCGGGTGGCTTCAGACCAGGGCTCGGAGCCGAAGATGCCGTATTTTAAAGACAGGTCCATCACGCTGATGTTCTGGTGTTCCATCTCGTCGATCAGGCGCATGGCAAAGGTGGGGGTGGAAACAAAGGCAGTGGCCCGGAAATCGCGCATGACTTTCGACTGGCTGGCCAGCCGGCCCACGGACATGGGAATCACCGAGGCCCCGATCTGCTCGGTACCCAGCTGCAATCCAAAGGGGCCGATCAGTTTGCCCGGCACCAGGGCCACCTGCACCACGTCCTCGTTGTTCACACCCACGGAAGAAAGGCCCCTGGCCATGAGCATGCCCCAGTTTTTCAGGTCGTTCGCGGTAAACCCCACCACCTGGGGCTTGTCCATGGTCAGGGCCGGGGCGTGCAGCCGCACCACCTCACGAAGGGGAACGGCAAACATGTCGTAGGGATAGTTCTCCCGCAGTATCGCCCGGGTGGTAAGGGGCAGCCGGGTCAGGTGATCCAGGTCGGTCAGATCATCGGGCACAAAATCGATTTCCCGGAATGCCTGGCGGTAGTGCCGAACGTTCTTATACACCCGGTTCAGCGTTGCCTGAAGCCGCTCAAGCTGAACCTGCCGGATCGCCTCGCGATCCATGCACTCGTTCTGTTGATCCCAGAAATTGCTCATCCGGTCCCTCCGGTTTTTACAGGCACGTGGCCGCGTTTAAAGCAATATATTACACCACCCCGCATATTCCATGCGGTTTTTCCGACATAAACAGATGCCGCTAAACAGGCTGCGCTCCAAAGTTAATCATCTCACCAGGCGACTTTGTAAAAAGTCCAAGTTCAAGGCGCGCAAATCCCGAGGAATGAGGCGTACCTGTCGTACGCCGCAGTGACGAGGGATGCGGCGCAACACAGAAATTGGGCTTTTTACGAAGTCGCCAAAACTACTCCCATATCTCTTTCTGGTCCCTGCCCAGGTAGGCCCGCTTGACCTCCTGGTTGGCCAGCAGGGCCGATGCCGAATCCTCCAGAATGATCCGGCCGGTCTCCATCACGTAGCCGCGGTCGGCAAAATTCAACGCCACCCGGGCGTTCTGCTCCACCAGCAGCACGGTCAGGTCGTTCTCCTTTTTCAGCCGGTCCAGAATCTGGAATATCTCCCGCACAATCAGCGGGGCCAGGCCCATGGACGGCTCGTCCAGCAGCAGCAGCCGGGGCCGCAGCATCAGGGCCATGGCAATGGCCAGCATCTGCTGTTCGCCGCCGCTCAGGGAGCCGGCATACTGCTTCCGGCGATTCCGCAGCACCGGAAAGACATCGAACATCTCTTCTATGGTGGCAATCAGCTGACGGCGGCCGTGCATCTTGTAAACCAGGAACCCGCCCATCTCCAGGTTTTCAAAAACGGTCATGGGCCAGAAGATCTGGCGCCCTTCCGGCACCTGGGCAATGCCCATGCGGACCTTTTTTTCAACCGGCACCTGGGTGATCTCTTTTCCCTCCAAAAACACCTTGCCACCCCGAATCGCCTGAAGCCCGCTGATGGAGCGCAGCAGGGTGGTCTTGCCCGCGCCGTTGGCGCCGATCAGGGTAACGGTTTCACCCCTGTTGATGTGAAGCGACACATTCTTCAACACATGGGCCAGGCCGTAGTAGCTGTTGATGTTCTGAATTCGAAGCATTCTATTATAACCTTACCGCCGCTGCCGATCCGGGCTATTCCCCGAGATAGGCGGCAATCACCTCCGGGTTGGCCTGGATCTCACGGGGCGTTCCCCGGGCGATCAGGCTGCCGAAATTGATCACGTTCACCTGGTCGGAGATATCCATGACCAGCTCCATGTCGTGCTCCACCAGCACCACCGTGATCCCCATTTCGCGGATCTCCCGGACCAGTTCCCCCATGGCCACCGTTTCCCTGGCATTCAGCCCGGATGCCGGTTCGTCCAGCAGAATCATTTTGGGTTCCATGGCCAGCGCCCTGGCAATCTCAAGCATCCGCTGGCTGCCCAGGGGCAGGCTGCCCGCCGGCAGCCGGGCCAGATCGCCCAGACCGACAAATTCCAGCCACCGGGCCGCGGCCTTTCGAATCTCCTTTTCCTCGCGCCGGAAAAACGGCGGCACCAGCAAAGATCCCAGAAAACCCGATCGTGACCGCAGGTGCCGGCCCACCATGACGTTTTCCAGCGCGCTCATGTTGGAAAAGATCTGAACATTCTGAAACGTCCGGGCGATGGCCATTTCCGCAATCGTGTAAACCGGGCGGCCCTGAAGCGCGACCCCGTCAAAGGTAATGTCACCCCGGGTGGGCCGGAGAAACCCGGTGATCATGTGAAACACCGTGGTCTTGCCCGCCCCGTTGGGACCGATGAGCGCGGTGATGCTGCCCCGGTCCACGGACAGGTCCAGGTCCTTTACCGCCACCACGCCGCCGAACTCCTTGCGAAGCGACCTTATTTCCAGTATGCGTTCGTTCACTTTTCCGTCCCGGCGGTACCAGGGCGCACCATCTGTTTTGCCTTTTTCAACAGGTCGTTCAGCCCGCCGGCGATCCCTTCCGGCAGAAAAAGCATGACCAGCAGCAGGATCGCCCCGTAAACCAGGGTGTCGTAATCGGACCGGTATTGAATGCCCGTGCCCTCGAAATACTCGGACAGCAGGGAAAGCATGTCCGGCAGCAGTGACAGAAACAGCGCGCCGCCCACGGCCCCCCAGATGTGGTGAATGCCGCCCACGGCCACCATGGTGACCAGCAGCACCGAGTGCATGACGCCAAAGGGGCCGGGATCAATGTAGTTCACGTAGTGGGCGTAAAGACAGCCGGCCAGGCCCGCGTAAACCGCGCTTAACACAAAAACCTGGATCTTGTAGCGGGCGGTGTTCACCCCCAGGGACCCGGCCGCGTCCTCGCTGCCGTGGACCGCCATCAGGCCCCGGCCCACTCGCGAATGAATAAGGTTGAGCGCGAAAAACAGCCCCAGGAAAACCATGGCCCAGGTGAAATAGAAAAACCGGGTGTCCGATTTGAGCACATAGTTGAACAGGTGCAGTTTGGGAATGCTGTTGATTCCCTCCGGTCCGCCGGTGATGCCGATGGCGGCCACGGCCACGATATAGACGATTTCGCCAAATCCCAGCGTGGCCATGGCCAGGTAGTGGCCCCGGAGCTTCAGGGCGGGGACCCCGATGACCAGGGCCATGAGCATGCACGCCCCCACGCCGGCGACCATGGCCGGCCAGATGCCCACGTCCATCCTTACCGTCAGGTACCCGGACACATAAGCGCCGATGCCGATAAAGGCCGCGTGGCCCAGGGAAATCTGGCCGGCATACCCCATCAGCAGCGACAGGCCGATGCAGGCCAGGCAGTTAAGACCGGCAAACACCAGCAGGCCCAGGTAGTAATCGTTGCGGACGGCCAGCGGCGTGGCCGCGATCAGCAGCAGCAGCACCAGCAGTCCAATGTAGTGTCGTATGCCCATTTATAACCTGGATATTTCACGAGTTGATTTGGCCGCAGATGCAAGGCGCGGGACATGAAGCTGTAGTCAATCTACCGCGAATGTTCCGCAACACAGCAGATGCGGCCAAGGCGACTCGCCCGAAGGGTGAAATTTTTCGACATAAAATTAGCATAAAATGCCTCAAGTCGCCCGTGACAGTTTGTATTTTTAGAAATCGCTTGAATTTTACTTTAATATACTGCTTTTCATAAAAAATCTTATACATGTCGAAAAATTTCATGAGATATTCGGGTTAAAATTCTTTAAATCTGGCCGCCTCCCGGTTGCCGAAAAGTCCGCTGGGGCGGACAAACAGGACAATCAGCAGGATAAAAAGGGCCGCGGCGTCCATGTAGTGAGAGGAGATGTATCCCGCGGCCATGGCCTCGATAATGCCCAGCAGCAGGCCCGCGGCCACGGCGCCAAAACTGTTTCCCAGGCCGCCCACCACGGCGGCACCAAACCCCTTGAGGCCCAGCAGCGCGCCCCGGGCATAATCCATCTGGATCACCGGCGTGATGATGATGCCGGCAATGGCCCCGATACCGGCGGAAAGGGCAAAGGACAGCATGATCATTTTCCGGTCGTTGATCCCGGCCAGGCGGGCCGCGTCCCGGTTGATGGCGCAGGCCCGCATGCTTTTACCGGTCATGGTGTAATTGAAAAAATAGACAAACACGCCCACGGTCACAACCAGCATGCCGATAATCCACAGCGTCTGGGGAAGAATCGTGGCGCCCAGCACATTAATACTCTCTTCGCTGGAAAAGTGGCGCATGTGGTGGGACTCCTTGCCCCAGACCAGCATGGCAATACCGCGAATCAGGATGGAAACCGCGATGGTGATGATGATCAGCCGCAGCACCGAGGGGTTCTTCACCGGGTTGATGGTGGTCCGCTCCATCAGGACGCCCACCGCCATGACAAAAACAGCGGTCAGCAGAAAGGCCACGGGCATGGGCAGGTGAGAGGCCATTGTCAGGGTGACCATCATCAGGCCGCCCAGCACAACGAACTCCCCCTGCGCGAAGTTGATGATGCCGGTGGAGTTGTAAATGATGTTAAACCCCATGGCCACCATGGCGTAGATGCAGCCCCGCTGAACCCCCATGAAGAGGAACTGCAGAAAATCCGAAAAAGGCCCGCTTACGTCCATTGCTCTTGATCCAACGCTTCAGGGGCCGCCGCCCCTGTCATAAAAGTGTCCATCCGTTTTACATGGGTGGCACCATCCGGTGTTTCCAGCCCATAAATGTGAATTTTTTCGCAAGATCAAGGAGAACAAGTGGAGGCTGAAGGCGTACCCGGTGTACGCCGCACAAGCTGCCCCGCAGTTCGACGCAGAGATTGCGGAAAAGGGCCATTTATGGGCGGAAACTAAAAAAGCGTGGGGGGAAGTCTCCCCCCACGCATACATCATCCGTATCGGAGACTAGTCTGTCAGGACGACGAATTTCCCGTCCTTGACGGTCAGCATTTCAAAAGCGTTCTTGTCCAGACCGGTGTGATCTTCGGCCGAAAACTTGAAGACCCCGCCGGTACCCACGAATTCAATGGTCTCAATGGTGTCACGAATTTTGGCCGGATCGTCGCCGGCTTTTTCCAGCGCCTTTACGACGATGCTGAGCGCGTCATAGGCATGTCCGCCAAAGGTGCTCACCGGCTCATTGTACCTGGCCTCGTATTCGGCCTTGTAAGCGGCCAGCAGGGCTTTCTGGGGATTGTCGCCGGAAAGGGTGTCCACGGCCAGCAGCCGGCCGGCGGGAAAGATAATCCCTTCAGCGGCTTCCCCGGCGGCTTCCACGTATTTAATGTTGCCAAAACCGTGGCTCTGGTACAACGGAATCGTCATGTTCAGCTGTTTCATGTTCTTGGGAACAATGGACTGGGCCGGTACGATGGACCAGTTGATAACGGCCTGGGCCTTGGCGTTGCGGATGTTGACCAGCTGGGCGGTCATGTCCGTGTCGGCCGGGCCGTAGGTTTCATCGGCCACAATGTTCATCTTGTATTCTGGGGCCAGGTCCTTGAGCTGGGTGCGTCCGGCATTACCGAAACCGGTGGTTCCGGTAATCAGCCCCACATCCTTGATGCCCCTGGAGATCATGTGCTCGTAAATGCGCCGTACGGCGTCACTGTCTTTCTGGGGGGTCTTGAAAATCCATTTCCTCTCGGCCACTGGCTCGACAATAACCGCGGCGGCCGCGCAGGAGACCAGCGGGATCTCGGCTTCCTGCATGACCGGAAGAATCGCCATGGTGGCGCCGGAAACCGACGGCCCGATAATGGCGCATACCTTGTCCCTGTTGATCAGTTTCTTTGCCGCGTTGACCGCCCGGGTGTTGTCGCCCTGGTCATCCTCGATATATAATTTCAGCTTGTGACCGTTGATACCGCCGGCGGCGTTGATTTTTTCAGCCAGCATTTCCGCGGTCTTTTTTTCCGGTTCACCCAGCCATGAGGCCTTGCCGGTAACGGAAAAAATACACCCCACCCGGTAATCGTCCGAAGCGGCGTAAAGCATGCCGCCGCACATCAGCATGACAACCAGCACTGCCGCTGTTGCCAGGATACTCTTTTTCATGTTTTTCCTCCTCTTGCGTTGTTGATATCATCCACCCCGCGCCTGCACCCGGCCTTTCAAGCCGCATCATCCGCCGGCAATGTCGGCGTCGGACAGCATCCGGATATTCGCGGCATCCAGGCAGGCAATAGCGTTGTCCACATCATCAAAACGGAAAACCAGAACCGCGTATTCACCCGGTTTCCGGATAATGGCATACAGGTACTCAATGTTCAGCCCCTGGCCCTCGATGGCGTCCAGGGTTTTTGCCAAAGATCCCGCTTCATCGGGAATTTCGACGGCCACCACCTCGTTGCGCTTGACAATAAACCCCCGGGCCTTGAGCGCGGCGATGGCCCCGTCATTGTCCGCCACAATCAGGCGAAGAATGCCGAAATCGGAGTTGTCGGCCAGGGACATGGCCCGAATGTCCACCCCGGCTTCTCCCAGGACCGACGCGATGCTGCTGATCCGGCCGGAACGGTTTTCCAGAAAAACGGAAAGTTGGGTAATGCGCTTGCTGGTGCTCACTTTTTTTGTCCTTAATTGTTGTCCGGAAGCCGCCGGTTGTTCCCCGGTTCCCTGCCCGGCCAGAACCGGGCGCGCCGGCGGCACCCCCATGTAAAAACACGCGGCCCGCAAAAGACCTCCGCCGGCTGCGTAAAGCGGCCCTTATCTATAACAAGACCGGCCGGATGTGTCAATGTTTTAACCGGTTTTTGCCAAAAGCAGCGCCCGTTTAGAGCCGGTTGCACCGGAATTGGGCCGGGCTGCCTGAGAAGCGGCCAGATTTTCAAACTTTTCTTTGGCTTCATCAGGAACATGGTGCTATAATCGCCCGCGTTTTGGCCCGAATATTTCATGAAATATCCGGGTTGGCACCAAATGCCCCGGCGGACGGACAGACGGGATAAAATAGGTCGGAACGGTAAACCCATGCGCAATACCGCAAACCGCAATACCGCAACCACACAGGCCGGCTCCAGGCCGCTGATCGCGGACTGGAACGCCCTGATGCGGGTTTTCATCCGGCCCGAAGACGAGGCCTGCCGCACCACCCTGATCAAGTACATGGAGCAGATCCTCTTCGGCCTGCACGAGTTTCTGGCACAGCACGTGGGCATCACCGAAGACGTCAGCCTCAAGGCCCTGGCCCGGCAGTTCAAAAGCACCGCCATCGCGGAAAACCCGGAAAAACGGCTGGCCGAAGTCATTCAGGAACTGATCCGGGAGATATCCCCCTACGGCGTCAACGTGGCCTCCCCCTACTTTGTGGGCCACATGACCTCGGCCCTTCCCTTTTTCATGGTTCACCTGAAAACCATTGCCGCGGCCCTCAACCAAAACCTGGTCAAGCTGGAAACCTCCAAAATTTTCTCTCTTCTTGAGAAACAGGTGCTGGCCAAAATCCACCGGCTGATCTACCGGTTTCCCGAACAGTTCTACTGCGATCATGTGCAGAACCCGGAAACCACCCTGGGCAGCTTTGTGGAGGGCGGCACCACGGCCAATATCACGGCCCTGTGGGTGGCGAGGAACACCTTCTTTGCCCCGCGCAACGATTTTGCCGGCATCGAGGCCGACGGCAGTGCCGCCGCTTTTGCCGAATACGGCGTAAAAAGAGCCGTGATCCTTGTCTCCCGCCGGGGCCACTACTCCCTGAGAAAGGCCGGCGGCATCCTGGGTATCGGCAACAAAAACATTGTGGCCATCGACGTGGACAAGGAACATCGCTTAGACATCGGGTGCCTTGAACAGACCATCGCCGATATCAGAAAACAGGGGGATACCGCCATCGTCGCGGTGGTGGGCATTGCCGGCGCCACCGAGACCGGGGCCGTGGACCCGCTAAGAAAAATCGGCGAGCTCTGCGCCCGGGAAAAGCTTTTTTTCCATGTGGATGCCGCCTGGGGTGGACCCACGATCCTGTCCGACACACACCGCCACCTGCTCGACGGCATCGAGCTGGCCGACTCGGTAACCATCGACGGCCACAAGCAGTTCTACATGCCCATGAGCTGCGGCATGGTCTATTTCAAGAATCCGCACATCATGGATGCCGTGGCCTATCACGCCAACTACGTCAACCGGCACGGGTCGGTGGACCTGGGCATCCGGTCCCTGTCCGGCTCAAGGGAGGCAAACTCCCTGGTATTGGACAGCGCCCTGAAAATCATGGGGAAAAAAGGATACGCCCTGCTCATCGAACACGGCATTGACACGGCCCGAAAGCTGGCCGAGGAGATCGAACGCCGGGACCTGTTTGAAGTGGTGACCTGGCCCCAGCTCAATATTCTCACCTACCGGGTCTGCCCGGCAGGGCTCAAAGAGATAATGCAAACCGGCACCGATGAAGAGCGCATCGAAGCCGTTCATGCCCTGAACCACATCAACAAGACCGTTCAGCGGATACAGCGGGAAGCAGGCAAAAGCTTTGTATCGCGCACCACCCTGATGCGACGGCACTATGAAAAGGGCATCGTGGTACTGCGGTGCGTGATCATGAACCCCCTGACCACCATGGCGGTGCTCAACGACATCCTGGATGAACAGGAATCCATCTTCCGCCGCTACTTTCCCTCCCCTCCCCCCGTCTACCCCTCTTAATCTTACTCTTACTCTTACTCTTAATCCTGCCCGTGCTCGTGCTCGTAATCGTAATCGTGCTCGTGCTCGTGATCGACCCCGATACCGATACCGATACCGATACCGATTTAGCTGAAACCCACCTATTGCCCGTCGCTGTAATTGAAAAACCCCTTGCCGGTCTTCATGCCCAGGTGGCCGCGATCCACGTACTGCTTTAAAAGATCGGCGCTTTTCTGGGCATTGGCGTCGCCGCGCTTACGCGCCCAGAAATCGGTGATGCGCCACACGGTTTCCAGGCCGATAAAATCCATCAGGGCAAACGGCCCCAGGGGCATGGCCGTGATCTCGGTCCAGGCCCGGTCCACATCCTCCGGCGCGGCAATCTCGCGGGATACCAGGTTCAGTCCGGCCAGCAGCCAGGGGTTGAGCAGTGAATTGAACAGGTAGCCGGCCTTCTCCTGCTTGAGCACGATGGGCGAATGGCCGATCCGTTCGGCAAAGCGCCGCACCGTCTCCACTGTTTCGGCCGAGGTGCCGGCATGGCCCATCACATCCACCAGCTTGAACCCCGGATGAAAATGAAAGGCCAGAAACCGGTCGGGCCGTCCGGTCCGGGCAGCGAACATGGAAGGCACCAAAGAGGAGGTGTTGGTGGTAAAGATCGTGCGCTCCGGGCACACACCATGAAGCTTTTCAAAAAATTCGCCCTTGATATCCGGGTCTTCGGGAACCGATTCGGAAACCAGGTCCGCGTCGGCACCCGCTGCCGCCAGGTCGGTGGTGGTGGTAATATTGGCCTTGATGGATTCAGCAGCCTCCGGCGTCAAAGCCCCGGCAGGGACCATCTTGTCGATTTTCACCGCCATTGCCCTGCGGGCCGCCTCAAGGGCATCCTCTTTTACATCATACAAAATCACTTCACATCCACGCACGGCGCAGGACAGACCGATGCTCCGGCCCATGGTGCCGGCCCCGGCGATAAGCACTCTTTTAATCTCTTCTGCTTTCATCCACTGATTCCTCCATCACAAGGTTCCAATACAATATCGTGCTCGTACTCGTACTCGTGCTCTTACTCTTATTCTTGCCCCTACTTTTACCCCCGGAACGATTTTTGTTCAAGCGTACGATGAAGCACAAGGGAAAAGCCCAAACGCCTGCCCGTCATTGCGAGCGCAGGCGAAGCAATCTTGTCCAAATAAAGCGTCATTGCGAGCGCAGGCGAAGCAATCTTGACCAACCAAAACGTCATTGCGAGCGCAGCGAAGCAATCTTGAACGCCTGCCCGTCATTGCGAGCCGCAGGCGAAGCAATCTTGAACATACACGGAGCAAAATGGGGACTGTATTTTAATTTCACCCGCAGCAAAACGAATTTACCCCAACCGCTCAGAAATTAATATACTGTCCCCATTTTGAAGGCATCCTTATCCCTTATCAATATTATTTGCCTTGACATCCATAATTTTTAAAGGCAGTATTTAAAAATCATGGATAAAAAACGCTTTCTGGCAGATAAAATCAATCAATTATTAAACCTGTTTCCCGCCGTTGCCATTATCGGTCCCAGGCAATGTGGCAAATCCACGCTGGTCCAGGCCATCAGACCGGACTGGAAATACTACGACCTTGAACGCCCGGACGACTATCAGCTTATCACCTCTGATCCGCTGGGGTTTTTCAGCAGACAGCAGGACCGGACAATTATAGATGAAGCCCAGCAGTTCCCGGAATTGTTTAAAGTATTACGGGGTGTTATTGACAGGGACAGAAAGGCTGAGGGCCGTTTTTTATTGACCGGTTCCAGCTCTCCGGGTATCGTCGCCGGCCTTTCAGAAAGCCTTGCCGGCAGAATCGCAACAGTTGAATTATGGCCGTTCAAGGCGGCAGAGTTTTATGACCGGCCACTGTCACCTGTATATGAGATCTTATCGGTTTCAAAACCGGATTTAACCAGGCTGTCAGCGCTCAGGCCGGCAATGACACCGGCCCGGATATTCGAGCACTGGTTTCTGGGCGGATATCCGGAGCCCAGGATAAAAGGGCGGACCACGCCTGAGTTTCATGGGCTATGGATGGATGAATACTTTTCTGATTATATGAGAAGGGATATCCGGCGTCTTTTCCCAAGAATTAATGCCCATAATTTCCAGCTATTTATCCGGACGCTTGCATTTCATTCGGGGCATATTGTCAACCAGTCAAAAATCGCGGCCGCGCTTGACGTCAGTTCCGTTACAGCAAAAGAATACCTGGAAATTCTTCATAATACCTTTATCTGGCGGAATCTCAGGAGCTATGAAAAAAATAAGCTCAAAACAGTGCAAAAAATGCCCAGGGGGTTTTTCAGGGACCAGGGGATACTTCACCACCTCCTTAAAGTGAATGATATGGACAGCATGCTTGTCCATCCCGAAGCAGGCCCTTCTTTTGAGGCGTTTGTCATAGAGGAGATCATCCGGGGATTTCAATGCACGTTAAGCACGGGAATGGATTTTTATTTTTACCGTACAAAGGATAAATCGGAAATCGACCTGATTGTTGAAGCGCCGTTTGGCATTATTCCTGTAGAGATCAAACTTGGCCACAAAGTTACACCGCGCATGCTGACGGCTTTAAAAATTTTTCTTGAAGATACCGGGGCGCCGGTCGGCATCCTGGTAAACAATTCCGACAAGGTTGAATATCTGTCAGACCGGATTATTCAGATTCCGGCGGGCTGTTTATGACCACCAGAACAGCCCCGCCCGGAACCTTGACCTGTACTTTAATTGCACGGACAGCCGGACATGCCAAACGCCTGCCCTGTCCCCATTTTGGCCTTCCTCTGTATCTCCTCCCCCTTGACGGGGGAGGCTGGGTGGGGGTGAAATATCGGGTTAAGTGCTAAACAATCACCGCTGAATTTCTTTTTCAACGAGTTTGGCTAAAAATCCGGAAAACGGCTCAATATTCTTTTTTACACTCGCCTCTTCCAGGGCGGCCATGTAGTGATTGCGGGTTTCAATCGGAATAACTGTCCATGGATAGCTACCACTGGCCAACATAACATTCATCAGAAATCTTCCCATGCGGCCATTCCCATCACAATAGGGATGGATATATACAAAGAAAAAATGGCCTAAAACCGCCCTTACAGCCGGTTCCTTTTCACCTTCTAAAAGGGTGAAGAATGCCGGCATAAGGTCGCGCACGGCTTCGTAGCGGGGCGGTACATGCATTGATTTCCGGATATAGACAGGCTGACTTCGGTAACCGGCAAGGTCTGATGCGGCGATAAGGCCAGCGGTTACACTCGGGGCAAATAATTCTCTGTACCATATGGCATGATCCTTACTCGCCACTGTACCCGGCGTGTTTGCATGCAGAACTTTTGCCAGGCTTTTTTTTACCGCTTGAAAAGCTTGCCAGTAACCACGAGCAGCCAGGGCATCCGCGTATTCTCTATCTTTGCGGTTTGTTTCCGGGTCCCAATCCCCCGAGCGGACACGCTCAATAAGCGCTTCGCTCACACGATATCCTTCTATCGAAAGCGAATGATAGGCATCGGTCAGATATATGTCATCGACATGCTTAAGATATGCACCAGTGTCCTTGAGTCTTGCAGGCGGTTGGGGAAAGTTCTCAAGGACAGTCCCGCGCATATCTGCCCAGTCCATCCGTATCCGGTTAACATACGGAGAAACCTCCCGGCCACGCAAAATAATGGCAGGTCTTTCTTCGAACGGATCATCTTCTGTAATGCTGTATCCGGCAGCTTTCATTGCTTCAATGATATTATCAGCAATAGTATTTTCCCGGATATTACGGAAAGCGCCTGCGAGCCTTCCGGCTATTGTGCTATGTCCGCCTTCAAGAAGTTTGGGCAAAATCTCCGAAGCGTCAGCGACCATATAAAGCACCGCCCGGGCTTCTACAGCATTATTCAAATAATAGCCTGGAGCACATGAAATCAATGCGGCGGACAGGGTCATAATTTGTAAGTTTTCTTTGGTTTCTATATTATTTTTGTTCGGTAATTTCAGGCGAACGTCCATTATGGATGTGTTGTGTAGAAGCCATGTCGGCTTATTGCCCCCTTTGGGCGTGCGGACAACCAACTGTTCGGGGACATTCCAGTTTCCGCTATGAATGCGCAATGATTGTTCAGGGGACAGGCACCACTGATCGCCAAATCTTGAATAAAGATAATCGGCACAGAATCCCCAGAATGAGGCATACCAGGCCGTACTCTCTCCGGCTGGCTCTTCAGGGCGGGATGGGACATACCATCCCTTCATTACTTCTTTGATAAACCCGTTTTTAGCAAGACGCTCCCGGTGCGTACGCGTCATGTTTTTTGTATGAATTGCAACAATGCCTTTGTCCTGAAGCGTTTTCAGAACAACCAGAGATGCTGAAAGCTTATCTTGAGGTGTCGCCATTTTTAGCCCTGTTGGATGTATACGTATATTCTATTTTTAGGTTTTTCAGTATAGTCATTTTTAGGTTTTTGCGTCAAGCGATTTTTAGGTTTTTGTGTTGCGTTGTGGCGGGAAGGGTGAAATATCGAGTTTGGTGGCAATCGGACGGCAGTAGAACAGTCGCCATCCGGAAACCCAGGGCAGACTTTCCGAATCTGTCGACGCTTCGCAATAACCTATCGATCAGAACATTACCGGCTTTAAATGATGGCATTCAGCCTTTCTTTCAAAAAGGCAAACCCGTTTGCCGCATAATAGGCGCGCATGTCACCTTCCAGGATCGAGCCGAGACCGACCTTGAAATCCCTCTCCTTGAACCCGCCCACCCGGGCCCGCATCTTTTCCAGCCGGGCCGCATCCAGCAGGGGCAGGCCGATGCCCCGGCGCAGCAGGAACTCGATATCAAAACCATCCCGGATTTCACCGCGATCCAGCAGGGCAGCCACCTTGTTTTCCATGGTCTGTTCCAGCGTATGGGCCCTCACCACCACCTGGCGGGTGTCAAAACGGGAAAAGGCGATCTTCTGCTGGCAGTCCCACTGCCGGACCTCCCGGCGGATTTCAATTTTCAATCGCCGGGGATAGCGGCCGGAACGCAGTTCAACAACCAGGGAATACCGTTTGAGCTGAGCGTCCGTGATCTCATATACCGATTGAAGCAGGTCCTGGACCTGCCGGGAATAGGCCTTCTCATCCACCGGCCTGATGAACCAGAAATCAAGGCCTGCCGAGTACCGGGGCAGTTCATGGCAAAGCCGCAGCATGGTGCCGCCCCCAAAGGCCAGCGGCTCAAGAACCCCGGCCCGGCCCATCCGGTCCAACACCTCCATCTCAAACACTTCATGTTGTTCAAAGGTATCCATGGGTCCTCATCAGTTTTCTGGTTTTTTCGGGAAAATCCCGGCTTGCCGCTTTCAGCCCTTTCAAATCCAGCCGTGTATCATCCAGGGCAGACACATCCAGGGCATACCGGCCCAGGGACATCAGGTAAAAAGCGTCCACCAGGGCTTTTTCGGGCGTTGCGATAAAAAACCCCTTTTCTCTCCGGAACCCCGAATAAAGACGGGGCGCGATACGGGTATATCGAAACACCGTGCCATCGACATCCACCTGCTTCGTCCGCACAGTCGCCACAGACTCATAATAATCGCGCTGCATCTGGGTGGTGATATCGTAATAATCCAGGGCCGTGGTCAGAGAAATATAGGAAGGCACCTGGACAAGATTGGCAATGGCAAACGTCTCCTCCCTGCCGGCAGCTTGCCAGACCTCGCGCAGCATGTACATGTTCCGCTTTATCCGCACCAGCAGGCCCTGGCTCACAAAACGGTTGGCAGCCACACGCGCCGACGCGGGCGCAATGCCCAGCAACCGGGCCAGTTCTTCATACCCGAAGTAACGTTTCCTGATCTGTCGTAACTGATTCAGTCTCATTTTTCAAAATATAGTTAATTAACATTTTTGTTAATTAAATGTATTTAACAATTACAGGCCTGTCAAGACAAAACTATCCTGCTTTCCTCTGCAAGGTGCGGGACAATGATGTAGGGGCGAACCTTGTGTTCGCCCGATAACACAAGCCGGATTTACAGATATTCGCCTTCTACGGGAGGGTGATAAAATAGACGGCATCGTGGAGGCAAAAAAGCCTGCTTGACGGCTCTGGCCCGAGGCATGCTATTGCCTTGTTTGCGGCACAACACTCCTATTTAATCTGATTTAATCTAAACTTCCCTCCATCTGTTTTGACTTCCCCCCTCAATTGATATAAATCGTTAATCAATCACCTAAAAACCCTACACAAAGGGGATATAAATGGCACTCTGGATGGTTCGCGCCGGCAGGCATGGGGAAGATGAAAATGCTGCGCTTGAAAAAGGGCTGGTAATTGTCGGATGGCATGAGATGCCCGATATTTCTAAAGTGCGGAGTTATGCCGAAATGAAGAGGAAGCACGCGGAAGTATATCCGGACATGTCTCCAAGTGCGGTCAATAATCATGCTGCCCAGGCATGGGCTTTTTCCCAAAGAATAGATAAAGGCGATTTGGTGGTACTCCCGCTAAAAACAAGGTCGTTAATAGCCATTGGGAAAATCAAAGGCGACTATCAATATTTAGATGGCCGGCACGTCAGGAAGGTAGAATGGCTGAAAGAAAATATTCCCAGAACGACTTTTGGCCAGGATTTGCTGTATTCTTTTGGCGCCTTTATGACAGTATGCCAAATAAAAAGGAATAACGCCGAAGAGCGCGTGAAAGCGATTCTCGCTGGCAAGCCAGACCCCCACCGGCAAGGCAAGGCCGCAAAAAAAGACATGTCGACAGACAGTAATATAGTAACAGACGACGATACCGAAGGATTTGTCGATCTTGAAGAACAGGCAGTCGATCAAATACGCCGACTGATTCAGGCAAGATTCGGCGGTCATAATTTAACCCGCTTGGTAGAAGCGATTCTGCAAGTACAGGGCTATCAAACCTATCGCTCACCCGAAGGGCCGGACGGCGGTATCGACATATTGGCGGGATTCGGTCCCATGGGATTTGATAAGCCGCGCATCTGTGTGCAGGTAAAATCGGGCGGCGTTCAAAATGATGCGGCCATTCGGGAACTTGAAGGGGTGATGAGCCGGGTTGGCGCGGAACAGGGCCTGTTTGTCTCCTGGGACGGCTTTAACAAAACCGCCCTGGCAAACACCAGCGGCCTGTTCTTTAAAGTCCGGCTGTGGGACGACAAAAAAATAATTTTTAACCTGCTGTCGAGTTACGCAGACCTGCCGGACGAAATCCAGGCGGAGCTACCCTTAAAACGTATCTGGGTGATGGTGCCGGATGATGACTCCTGACGAAATGAACCGCTAAAGAGCACGATATTGGATAAAAGCGAAAAGAAAAAACTCAGCGAAACAGATATCTGTGATCTGTTCATCACCCCGGCGATTAAAAATGCAGGGTGGGACCCTATTCGGCAGATTCGTCGGGAGGTAACGCTCTCTCCCGGTCCGGTTGTTGTGCGGGGCAACATGTCCTCGCGCAACAAGAAAAAGAAAAAATTTGCCGACTATGTCCTAGCCTGGGAGCCGGGCGTTCCCGTGGCGGTCGTGGAAGCCAAAGCAAACGATCACACCGTCAGCCAGGGCCTACAACAGGCCCTGGGCTACGCCGAGATATTACAGGTGCCCAGCGCCTTCAGTTCCAACGGCGATGCCTTTGCCTCCCACAACAAAGTTCCGGCCACCGGTGAAGAAATTGAAACCCAGCTTCCCCTTGACCAGTTCCCGCCGCCGCCCACTCTCTGGCAGCGCTATAAAACCTATCGCAATATTGAAGACGCCTCGGACGACTTGCTTCTGCAGCCCTATCATTTCGACGCCACGGAAAAAGAACCCCGCTATTATCAGGTCGAAGCCATCAACCGGGTCATTGAAGCCGTTGCCAAAGGCAACCGGCGGATGCTGCTGGTCATGGCCACCGGCACCGGCAAAACCTACACCACCTTTCAGATCATCTGGCGGCTGTGGCAGGCCAGGGCCGTAAAGCGCGTCCTGTTTCTGGTGGACCGAAATATCCTGGCCGACCAAACCCTGGTCAACGACTTCAAACCCTTCGGCTCGGTCATGACCAAGGTGAAAAACCGAAAAATTGATCCAGCCTATGAAATTCATCTGGCCCTTTACCAAGCCATCACCGGCCCGGACGAAGCAGACAAAATTTTTAAAAGCGTTACCCCTGACTTTTTCGACATGGTCGTTATTGATGAATGCCATCGTGGCAGCGCCGCTGAAGACTCCGACTGGCATGAAATCCTCAATTACTTTTCCGGCGCCATCCAACTGGGCCTTACCGCCACCCCCCGGGAAACAAAATATGTCTCCAATATCTCCTATTTCGGTGAGCCGATTTACACCTACAGCTTAAAGCAGGGCATTCAGGACGGCTTTTTAGCGCCCTATAAAGTGGTGCGCATCGACATAGACAAAGACATCCGTGGCTGGACGCCGCCGCCCGGTATGGTAGACGATCTCGGCCAGGCAATTGAACATCGCACTTACAACCAGAAGGACATGGATCGCATTCTCGTGCTCAACCAGCGCACCAAGCTGGTTGCCAAGCGCGTTATGCAGCTTCTTCGCGCCACCGATCCGTTTTCCAAAACCATCATCTTTTGTGAAGACATCGACCATGCCGAGCGCATGCGCAAGGCCATTGTTAATGCCGCCGGCCAACTGGCCATCGACAACGCCAAATATGTTATGCGGATTACCGGCGACAGCCCCGAAGGTAAGGCCGAGCTGGACAACTTTATCGACCCGGAAAACCCTTTCCCCGTTATTGCCACCACCTCGGACCTTCTCACTACCGGGGTAGACGCCAAGACCTGCAAACTCATCGTATTAGACAAAACCATCCACTCCATGACCACTTTTAAGCAGATTATCGGCCGGGGCACACGCATCGATGAAGACAACAATAAATGGTTTTTCACCATCATGGATTTTAAAAAAGCCACCAAACTGTTTGCCGATCCGGAATTCGACGGTGAGCCGGTGGTGATTTACGAGCCCGACGATGACGACCCCCCGGTCCCGCCTGATCCAAAACCGGATGATGACGATGACGGTACCATCGAAGACCCCGGGCCGGGCATCCAAAAGTTTGTGGTAAACGGCGTACCGGTCAGCATCATTGCCGAGCGCGTCGAATACTACGGCCCGGACGGCGACCTCATCACAGAGTCCTACCGCGACTTTACCCGCAAGCAGATCCACCAGGAATTTACTTCGTTAGATGAATTTCTTGCGCGCTGGAACGCGGCTGAAAAAAAGCAGGCCATTATCGATCTGCTGGAAGAACACGGCATTATTCTGGAAAACCTGGCCGAAGAAGTGGGTAAGGATTTCGGCGACTTTGACCTTATCTGCCATATCGCCTTTGACCAACCGCCGCTTACCCGTAAAGAACGGGCCAACAATGTAAAAAAGCGAAACTACTTCACCAAATATGGCGAGCAGGTCCGGGCCGTGCTGGCCGCCCTGTTGGACAAATACGCCGACGAAGGCATCCGCACGCTTGAGAACGCCAAGGTGCTTAAAATGAAGCCCTTCAGCGACATGGGCACCCCCATGGAGATCATCAACACTGTTTTTGGCGGCAAAGCCAATTATGACAATGCCATTGCCGAACTGGAAAAAGAACTGTTTATTAATACGGAGCAGCGAGCATGAGCAACGTATCAGGCATTATCAAATCCATTCAGGACATCATGCGCAAAGACGTGGGCGTAGACGGCGACGCCCAGCGCATCAGCCAGTTGGTCTGGATGTTTTTCCTTAAAATTTTCGACGACCGCGAAGCCGAACTCGAACTTCTCGAAGACGACTATCAATCCCCCCTGCCGGATCACCTGCGCTGGCGGGCCTGGGCCAAAGACCCTGAAGGCATGACCGGCGAGGAACTGGCCGATTTTGTCAATGCCCAGCTTTTCCCCCATTTAAAAGATAAACTTAAAATCCAGGGGCTCCAGGGCAAACGGGCCATGGTCATCCGGAACGTCTTTGAAGACGCCTACAACTACATGAAGTCCGGCACCCTCATGCGCCAGGTGATCAACAAAATCTGTGAAATCGACTTTAACACCCAAAAAGACCGCCACACCTTCGGTCACATCTACGAGCAGATCTTAAAAGACCTGCAAAGCGCGGGCAATGCCGGCGAATTTTACACCCCCCGCGCCGTCACCCAGTTTATCGTCAATCGGGTGGACCCGAAACTTTCAGAAACCGTGCTCGACCCGGCCTGCGGCACCGGCGGCTTTCTCACCGGCACCATCAAGCACAAGCGCGATCATTACGTCAAAACCACCGAAGACGAAAAAATTCTCCAGGCTTCAATCTCCGGCGTAGAAAAAAAAGCCCTGCCTCACATGCTCTGCGTCACCAACATGATCTTAAACGGCGTTGATACGCCCGTCAGCATCCGGCACGACAACACCCTGTCCCGGCCTTACAAAGACTACGGCGAAAAAGACCGGGTCAACGTCATCGTCACAAACCCGCCCTTTGGCGGCATGGAAGAAGACGGCATTGAAAACAATTTCCCCGCCACTTTCCGCACCCGGGAAACCGCCGACCTGTTTCTGGCGCTTATCATCAAACTCTTAAAAAAAGGCGGCCGGGCCGCTATCGTCCTGCCGGACGGTTTTTTGTTCGGCGAAGGCATGAAAACCCGGCTCAAAGAAACCCTTTTGGCCGAGTGCAACCTGCACACCATTGTGCGCCTGCCAAACGGCGTGTTCAACCCCTACACCGGCATTAAAACCAACCTGCTCTTTTTCACCAAAGGCACGCCCACCGAGCAAATCTGGTATTACGAGCATCCTTACCCCGAGGGCGCCAAAAGCTACAACAAGACCAAACCCATGCTGTTTGAAGAGTTTGAACCGGAGATAAAGTGGTGGGGCAGCGAGGCCAAAAATTTTAAAACCCGCAAAGAAACCGCCCAGGCCTGGAAGGTGTCGGCAGAAGACATCGTAGCCCGTAACTACAATTTGGATATTAAAAACCCCCATGTGGCCGAACAGGAAGATCGTGACCCCCAAAAACTGCTGGCCCAATACCAGGCCCAGCAAAAAGAGATTGCGGACTTGCAAGATCAGCTAAAAGCCATCCTGGCCGATGCCCTCACAAATGGCGGCCAGGCATGAAAAACCTGATCACCGACCATCTTGATATCTGGACAGCCGCCCAAACCCCCAAGGCCAATAGCGGCCGGGGCCGGGGCAGCAATGCCAACGGCCACTCCCTGCACGGCATCAAAAAACTGCGGGAACTGATTCTGGAACTGGCCGTGCGCGGTAAACTCGTCCCCCAGGACCCAAACGACGAGCCCGCCAGCGAACTGCTGAAAAAAATCGGGCAGGAAAAAGCGCGGCTGATCAAAAACGGCAAAATCAAAAAACAAAACCCCCTGCCCAAAATCACAGAAGATGAAAAACCTCAAAAAATACCATCAGGATGGAATGTAACCAGATTAGGTGAAGTGCTTAATGTATTAAATGGTCGAGCTTACAAAAATCATGAAATGCTACAAGAAGGGACGCCTCTTTTACGTGTAGGGAATCTATTTACTTCTGACATATGGTATTACTCAGACTTGGCACTTGAACCAGAAAAGTATATTGATAATGGTGATCTTATATATGCTTGGTCAGCTTCATTTGGGCCGTTTATTTGGCAGGGTGGTAAAGTAATATATCATTATCATATTTGGAAATTAGATCTCTTTGATGAATCTTGTTTGTACAAGAACTTCCTGTACCATTATTTAGCTGCTGTTACTGAAAAAATAAAGGCTTCAGGTAGCGGCATTGCCATGATTCATATGACGAAAGCTCGCATGGAAAAGTTGGTAATAATGGTCCCCCCTCTCGCCGAACAACACCGCATTGTCACCAAAGTTGATGAACTCATGGCCTTGTGCGACCGGCTGGAACAGGAGCAGAGCCAGAGCATCGAAACCCACCAGACCTTGGTGAAGACCCTGCTGGCGGCCCTCACCACAGCCGGCGACGCCAAAGCGTGCGCCCAGACCTGGCAACAGATTGCCGACCACTTTGAGATCCTGTTTACCACCGAACAAAGCATCGACCACCTCAAACAAACCATCCTCCAACTCGCCGTCATGGGCAAACTTGTCCCTCAAGATCCCAACGACGAACCCGCCAGCGTCCTGCTGGAAAAAATCGACAAAGAAAAAGCCCGCCTGATCAAAGCCGGCAAAATAAAAAATCAAACACCCTTGCCCAAAATCACAGAGGACGAAAAGCCGTTTGATCTGCCGGAAGGCTGGGAGTGGGTGAGGTTTAACCAACTGATTGAGCCAAATATACCGATATCTTATGGTGTTCTTGTCCCAGGACCTGATGTCGAAAATGGTGTCCCTTTTGTACGAATAGGTGATTTGGACTTAATTAACCCACCCAAACTCCCAGAAAAGTCGATTGATAAAGAAATCGATAGGCAATATGAGAGAACCAGACTTCTGGGTGGAGAAATACTGATGGGAGTAGTTGGTAGTATCGGCAAGTTAGGTGTAGCACCAGATAGTTGGAGAGGGGCAAATATTGCGAGAGCTATATGTAGAATAGCGCCAACTCGGCTCATTCTGAAACAATATTTAATATGGCTATTACAGACTGATTTAATGCAAAGTGGATTTATTGGTGCTACACGAACCCTTGCACAGCCGACATTAAACGTTGGTTTAATTAGAGCCGCAGCAACTCCACTCCCCCCCCTCGCCGAACAACACCGCATTGTCGCCAAAGTCGATAAACTCATGGCCCTGTGCGACACCCTAAAAGAACGCCTGCACCAGGCCCAAACCATCCAGACCCAACTGTCCGACGCCATTGTGGGGCAGGCCTTGGCCTGACCCGGATGGTTCACAATTTATGAATCCTACAAATTCCGAATGTCCTGCAACTCCTTTACACGTACAATCTATTTATGTATATTGGTTGAAAGTTACGCTTAAAAAAAAGAATCCCAAGGGGGAAAACACACACCCCGGCTGCGTTACGCCGGATAGCAACAGTTTACGGAATACGTACGCTTTAGCTACACCCTTGATGTGGCATTAATTATGACAGAGATCGAGTCAGTTAATAACCTGAGAGCTGTACCTTTCTTAAAATGGGCTGGTGGAAAAAGATGGTTGGTTAAGAGGTACGAAAACCTTTTTCCATCAGAATATAGAACTTATATTGAACCATTTGTGGGGAGCGGTGCAGTTTTTTTCCATTTAAATCCAGAAGCGGCCATATTATCAGATAAAAATAAAGAATTAATCAACTCTTACCATGCAATAAAAAAAGATTGGCGATTAGTTTATGCCCATTTAAAAAATCACAACAAAAACCATTCGAAAGACTATTATTATAAAATTCGAGGATCTAAGCCAAGATCTGAATTCACAAAAGCCGCAAGACTTATTTATCTTAACCGAACATGTTGGAATGGCTTATATAGAGTAAATTGTAAAGGGGAATTTAACGTTCCAATAGGGACGAAAACGAACGTTATTCTTGATACCGACAACTTTCATCTTATCTCTGTAACACTATCGAATACGGAACTTCTATCTGATGATTTTCAGAATGTTATTGACAAAGCCCAAACAGATGATTTTCTTTTTGTTGATCCCCCATATACAGTTAAACATAAGAATAATGGATTTTTAAAATATAATGAAACTCTCTTTAGTTGGGAAGATCAAGTTAGACTAAAAGAATCGCTATTACAGGCAAATAGTAGAAAAGCGAAAATTTTACTTACTAATGCAAACCATAAAAGTATTATAAACTTATACAAAAATTATTTTAATATAAGAACATTAACGAGAAAGAGCATTATAGCAGGACAGCCGCGCTTTAGAAACAATTGCGAGGAGTTAGTTGCAACAAACTACTGATAATAATCTACAAATATAGAAATGGTGGGGGAGGCATGCATCTTAAATTATTTTTACGTAAAATCCTTAAAGCTGTGAGGACAATACCTCTTTTGGGCCATTTGATTGATTGTAAGCTTGAAGATTTTTCTGAAGCATTTAAGGAATTAATAACGATACTAACAATGTCAACTCTCCCTTTAACTCTGGGCGCTCTTCTACTCCTTTTTACTGATAAATCTTGGAATAACGAATATTTTAAAGCGTTGTTATTCGTTTCAAATAACGGGGAGTTGTTCCTTTATTCTGCATCCCTAATTGCCCCGATTTATTATATTGCTATGCAAAAGATTAAAACGCGAAAGGAGTTTCCATCAACTCAGTCACATATTTTTTTAGTTTCACTTATTATGTTTATCTCTATAGTCTTTTTTAATGCAAGCCATTTGCGAATAGATCTTAATGATAATTATATTTCTAATTTTTCACGTTACATTTTTATAATATCTACCATATTGTTATATTTAGCACTAGTTTATCGAAATAGTCGTATGTCGACATCTCTTAGAGATATGAAAGAGACAGAGAGAAACTATGTCGAAGATTATTCAGCACATAGGAGCCGAATATGAAAGAGGATCCGAAATCGATTTCATTCCCTTGCCTTAAAATATCCCAGCCAATTGGAAATTTTTACATAGGCAGTATTGGTTATAAAGATCTTTCTGATATTACGTGGGTGGATGTTCGAAGAATATTTGATGAAAGAGATTTTGAGAAATATTTAGGCATACAACGGCCATTAAGCAAGAAAAGGGTAAAAGAATTATCAGAATATGTGAAAACTGTAGATGCTTGTTTTCCAACCAGTATAATTTTATCTGTCAGCTCACTTTGTGCTGAGTATAATGAACAGACAAGTGAAATGACACTACAAAACTATCTTGATGCAGACAACGAAGAGGAAAAAATAATTTTTGGTCAAATTGCAAAGGTTATAGATGGGCAACATCGAATTGAAGGCCTTAAGAACTATAATGGACCTCACTTCGATATTAATGTCAGTATTTTTGTTGATATTGATGTGGCAGAACAAGCGTATATTTTTTCCACAGTGAATCTTGCCCAAACAAAAGTAAATAAGAGTTTGGTATATGATCTTTTTGATTATGCAAAAGCGCGCAGCCCCCAAAAATTGTGCCACAAAATAGCCGTTGCCCTTGATGGTGACAAAAACAGTCCTTTTTACCAAAGAATAAGAAGACTCGGAGTTGCAACGAAGAATAGATACAATGAAACCATAACACAGGCAACATTCGTAGAAGCTCTTCTAAAATACATCTCAAAAACCAAAATGCAAGAAATGCATGATAGAGATCTTTATTTGCGCGGGAAAAAACCCAAAAAAATTGATGCGGATGAGTCAAGACAATTGATTTTCAGAAACATGATGATTGAAGAAAAGGACTTTGAGTTAACAGATATAATTTGGAATTATTTTGAAGCCGTAAAAACACGATGGCCGCATGCTTGGGATTCAACAGGTACAGGATATATTTTAAATAGAACAAACGGGTTCAGGGCGTTAATGAGATTCCTTCGTAATGCATATTGCCAGTTAGCTAATCCTGGCTGTTGGGACGTTCCAAAAGTTGAAGACTTTTTAGAAATATTTAAAAAAATTGAAATTGAAGACGGCGAATTTACCAGTGAAAATTTTAAACCAGGATCGTCTGGAGAGTCTGAGTTATATAAAGCTTTAAAAAAAGGAAGTTTACCCAAGTAAAGTCAGAACGAGAGGTCCTCTTGTTATTATTCTTTAATCACGCGGCCAAATTCATTCCCCGCATAAGTAAGGAATTGATATAGTTCCGGGGACACCACACTTAACTGCACCGTTCTTTCAAGCCCCCAGCCAAATTTTTCCCTTCTATCCCAACCCCGCCACTTCGATGACGGCATTGGCGACTTCAACCGGTTTCATTCCATCATAGCAGTCACCGGGGCTGGCGCGGACCGGGGTGTCGGCCCGGGTTTTTCGATACGCCCGACAGATAAAAGATGGGAACTGGACTGACACATGGGCTACCCTCCTCAGGATTTTGCCTTTGAATGAAGCATTTATGGCAGACCGGGCACAGAAATCAAGAAAAAACAGAGAAGAGTTATCGCCGGTTCTGTGAGCTGCCAGCGGATTACGCCCGGCTGAGGGCACGGAACGGCATGCTGGCCAGGGGGAAAGGACTATGGTCAGGCAACGCCCAGGCAGGCACAAACAAAGCCCCAGAAGGCGCAGGTCGTGCCCGGCAGTCGCACCTTCCGGCTTTTAAAATCATCCATGTTTTACCTGGCCAGTTCACCGGCCGCGGTGATGGACAGGGTGTTGTTCTCCCCGTCGCTGAGCATGGCCACCCGGGCGTCCCGGAACATTTTTTCAACCGGGTACTCCCTGGTCAGGCCGTTGCCGCCGAATATGGCGATGGCGTCGCTGGCCACATCGAAAGCCGTGCGGGTGCAAAAAACTTTGGCGGCCAGGGAGTGATGCAGGGACGCGGACTCCGCGGTCCGGTTATAATTCCCGACCCGGCGGCTGTAGGCCCGGGCGGTTTCCACTTTTGTAAACATGTTAAAAAGCTGTAACTTGATATTTTTGTGCGTGAATATGGGGACCCCGCCCTGCACCCGCTGTTTGGCGTAATGTATGGCCTCGTCATAGGCGGCCTGGGCCAGGCCCACCGAAGCCGCGGCGATGATGTTGTTTGTCCGGGCCAGCATGCCTGTCATTTGCGGCCGGGCCTTTTCCATGTCGGAAACCGCCATGAGTGTGAACGGAATTTTCACGTCTTTAAAAGAGATCCGGCTTCTTGGCAGGGTGCGCTGGCCGATCCGGTCCAGGGGGTTGCTGACAGTGATGCCGGGAAGGTCAAGGGGAACGATGGCCACCCCGCACCCGGGTATGCCCCGGGACGGGTCCAGGCTGACCAGGACCGCCGCGTGGGTGGCCATGGGGGCATTGGCGATCCATGCTGTTATTTCTCCGTTGATGACGTATCCGTCTTCCCGCGATATCGACGCTAACCCGGGCGTATGAGGCGTATGGCTGTCCGCCCCGTTGCCCGGCAACAGCCAGTCCAGGTAATCCCCGGCGTCCGGCATTGCCCAGCAGCCGATCATCCGGGCATCGGTGTCCGCGCAATAGGCTTTGGCCAGTTCCTGCAACACCGGCTGCGAAGACATGGCCGCCAGTACGAACGGCAGGTTGGATACTTCCATACTGACGGCCAGGCCGGCGTCCCCCTGGCCCATTTCCTCGACAATAATGGGGCCGGCTTTATGGTGCAGTTCACCGGCCATGCCGCCCGCCTGTTTGGGAATGTCCAGTACATGCAGGCCCAGTTTCCGGTAAGCTTTGAAAACGTCCCGGATGACGGAGTTGACGGCACATACGGCTGCCGGGTCATGCAGGTTGTCCAGCTCGATGCCGGCCGGCCGCAACCGCTTTTTCGCAAACGGCCGCACTTCCCTTGTGATGGCCTTAACATCCCCGGGAATCGACAGGTCCAGTTCAAAATAGCCCATATTCTTCTCCTTGCATAACGGTTACAAATCTTCGGAAGCGGCCAGGGCCAGGGTCTCGTTGCAGCCGTCTTCAATCATCGAGGCCCGGGCGTCACGAAGCATTTTCTCCACCGGGTACCGGCCGGTCAGGCCCTGGTCACCGACGATTTCCAGGGCGGCGGACGCGATTTCAAAGGCGGCCTCCGTGGCCAGCACCTTGGCGGCAACCCCGTACTTGCCCGTCCCGTAGCGGGTTTTGACGCGGTCGCTCTGCCAGGTTTTCTTTAAATAACCGCGAACGGGTTTTATCTTAAACGACAGGTCGTACATTCTGAAAAAGGCCTGAAGCCCTTTGGCCGCAAGGGCGAAGGTGCTTTCATAGGACATGACCAGCGAGCCCGGAAACACCCGGGAGATCTTCGGCTGCAGAAAGGATTCCCGGAACCGGGTGGACCGCCGCACAAAAGCGCGCACGGCTTCTGTTTGTGCGAACATCTCAAAAAGTTTCAGCCGGACATGATCCTCTTTAATGGACGCGCCGGCCGTGCCGCTGTTTTCTCTTGCGTACCTGGCGGCTTCGTCATAGGCGGCCTGGGCCAGGCCGCTGATCATGATCGATGTTTCCCCGTTGACAATGCCCAGCGATCCCCGGGCAAAAGGGCTGTCCCCGCCCGGCAGGGGTTTATGATAAAGCAGGTGGCTTTTTGGCAGCACCACATCGGAAAAAAAGATTTCCCCCTGGTTGAGGGCCCGCTGCCCCACTTTGTTCAGGGGCTTTCCCCGGGAGATGCCCGGCAAATCCAGGGGGCAGAAGGCCAGCATCTGGCCGTGCATTCCCATGGACGGGTCTAGGCCGACATGCAGCATGGCATGGGTGGCGATGGTGCCGTTGCTGACCCAGGCCGACTTCTGGCCGTTTAGAACATATTCATTGCCGCGCCTTACCGCCTGGAGCGTGGGCGCCATTTTGGGGTTCGAACCCTGGGCGGTTGTTCCCATGGGCCAGTCCGAGCCGTGGTCCGGTTCGGTAATCCCCCAGCACCCGACCAGGGCGCCGTCTTTGTCTTCCGCATAATCCCGGGCCAGCCGGCGGATTTTGGCGTCATTGAAAAAAGGGGCCATGGCAAAGGGCATGCCGGATACGACCAGGCTGACCGCCAGCCCGGCATCGGCATGGCCGAACCGTTCGTTGAGCAATACCCCGGTTTCCGGCGGCACTTTGCCCATCCAGCCGCCAAACGCCCTGGGTATCATCAGCCTGTGGAACCCCTGTTCGCGATACCCTTTGACAACATCCCACAGCACGGAACCTTCTGCGATGACGTCGGAAGGATCATGCAACCGGTCCAGCGCGATACCGGCCGGCCGCATGACGGCCTGCCCGAATTCCCGGGCTGATTCGGCAAGAAAAACGGCTTCTCCAGACAGCGTTGGGTCCAGTTCATGAAAACTCATGAAGCCCCCTGTTCCTGTGACTACCGGTATCGCAGGTAATATGAATGCACGTACCAGATCCCCCCTGCCAGCCCGGCAGGAAGATAATATTTGGCCCGGAGGATATCCAGCACCACCATGCGGGTGTTAAACGGTTCGCCGTCGATGAGCCTGGCAATGGGATCATACTCGGAATCGTTTATCGTTATCCTGGCATCGGTTTCGTAGGATTCTGTAATCTCCTCTTTGGGCCGGAACAGCCATATCGGCTGGACCAGGGAAAAAAACTGCAACGGTCCGCCCACGTTGAATGTTTTATGATCAAACACCGGGGGCGGCGGCGTCTGCTGTGCCTTGGACGTTGATTCTATCCGCAGCACTTCAACCCCGCGACGGGTTACACCGGCCGTGATGTTTTTACCGTTCTCTTCAAAAGTGATGTCCGCCGCTTTTTTCGGATACCCCAGGATCTCCCGGCCGTAGATCATGGCGGTATCATCATCCACCACCATCCAGGGGCAATGCAGGCCTTTGCCCAGGGGGGTCCGGACATGGACCAGCAGCGCCGCCTCGTGATAGGGAACCGTGAAGGACGTTTTGGTGTAATCCACGATGAACAGGGTGGCTGTGGGATTGGGCCCGAGCCACATGCACCAGGGCAGGATTTTTTTCGTCTCTTTTTTGTTCAGCGGCACATCGGCCAGGACAAAACGGGCGTTCTCCCACAACCGGGTGCCGATTGCCATGGGTTTTGTGATCCGGCCCAGCGACTGTTTAAATGATGGAAGCACTTTTCTGTCTTTCATTTTTCCCTCCGCTCACATTAAAGGATCATACTTGTTTTGCCATGAAAGCGACATTAAGCGTTGTCACTTTTGTTCCTGCCTTTACGCTGTTCACAATAACCGGGTTTCAAAAGCGGGAAAAAGTGACATTAAGAATTGTCAGTTTGAAAATTATATGATCAGGACCCGGTTGTCAAGTTTTTTATACGTGTGTAGAAAGCCGGTTCGAAAATAGTTATATATTTTATTTTATTCGTTTTTTGGCAATACCCGGTTTCAGGCAACCCTGCCAAAAAAACAGTTTGCTTGTGACAATAAAAGCTGTCAGAATTGCTTTTATGAAAGAAAATCACCACAAACCGACCCGCCAGTACGGCGGTGTGGACGCGGACCAGCGGATGCATGAACGGCGGGAGAAATTCGTTGCCGCCGGCCTGGAATCGTTCGGTACCCTGGGATACGGACAGGCAACGATCAGGGGCATCTGCCAGCTGGCCGGGCTGACCGAACGCTACTTTTATGAATCATTTAACAACAAAGAGGACCTGCTGTGCGCGGTATTCAACCGGTTGATCAGTGAACTGGAAGCCGGGGCGCAGATGATTATTGAAACGCCCGGGACCAAACCGGAAGAAGCGGCCTGCCAGATCACAAAAAGCTTTTACCTGCTGTTTTTACAGGATCCCCGCCGGGCCCGGGTGCAACTGTTTGAGGTACTTGGCGTCAGCCCCCGGGTGGACGAAGAATACCGGGAATCGATAAAAACCCTGGCCGGCTGGATCAAAATCATTTTTTGTTCCCTTTTTCCCTCCCTGGAGCCCGAATGGCTGGAAACGACAATCATTCCCACATCAATCTCCGGCGCCATGATCGCCAATGCCCACCAATGGGTCCTGGATGGTTTTCAGACCCCGGTTGACGATATTGTATCCCAATCGATGGAAATGTTCATGGCCATCGGCAACCATTACCAGAACCTGCACCAGCACCGGTCGGAAAAATAACCCCCATCAGCACAGGTCGCGGATGATGCCTTTGGTTTATAAAATAGCTTTTTTGCAGTGATAATTTATGCAAAAACATAAAAAAATAAACTTTGAGTTTGAAAAAATATTTTTTTGCATAGACGCACTTTTTGTGATGCCGTTACGCCCGGCTGCGGTTGCGGATTCAACTGGCCGACGCCATGGTTGAACAGGCCGTAGCCTGACGGGAAAACCATAACAACAACCCCACCAACTTTCCTTCGTGCGATAGGCCGTAAAAGTATATTTTGTGTGTTAATATTCACATAATAGTTGAATTATTACGCATAAAATATATTTTGACAGGCCAAAATGGTATATGGTATGTGTATATATTCATATAATAGATGAACAATTACTCTTGAGGTATATTATGGATGAATTGACGGGCATAGGCAAAACAGACCGTGAAAGAATGGCTGCGGTTATTCGCGGCACCAAAGGCACGGTGTCGGTGGGCGAAGCGGCCAGGATTTTAAATGTGGCTTCCACGGATGCCTCCAAGATGCTTTCCCGATGGTCAAAAAAAGGATGGGTGTCCCGAGTGAGGCAGGGGCTTTATGTATATGTGCCACTGGAGTCCCGCACGGCTGACGTGCCGCTGGAAGATCCCTGGCTGATTGCCGAGCGCCTTTTTTCTCCCTGCTATATCGGCGGCTGGAGCGCCGCGGAATATTTTGATCTGACGGAACAAATCTTCAGCACCATCATGGTAATGACCGTTCAAAAGCCGCGAGACAGGAAGCCGGCAATAAAAGGCACGGCCTTTATGCTGCGCACGATTTCCGAAAAGGCCATGTTCGGGTTAAAGCCGGTCTGGCGCGGGCAAGTCAAAAGTTTGGTTTCCGATCCCGCGCGTACCATTCTGGACATGCTGGCCGTGCCCGGCCTGGGCGGGGGGATTCGTTCACTAAAGGAGATGTTTGCCAACTACCTGCGTTCTGAAAAAAGCGATCTTGATCTGTTGGTTGAATACGCAGACCGCTTGAACAACGGAGCGGTATTTAAACGCCTGGGCTTTCTGCTTGAAAAAACAGCGCCGGAACAGGCGCCTGCCATTGCGCAGTGCCGTCAACGGCTGACCACGGGCAACACCCGGCTTGATCCGGCCCTGAACAATACCCGGCTGGTGACCCGCTGGCGTTTGTGGGTACCTGAGAACTGGAAGGAGGCGGCGGGTGATTGACAAGTCTGAAATAATGGACTTTGTCCGGGAGTTCGGGCTCCGGGCAAATGTTATTGAAAAAGACTATGTGCTTGGCTGGATGCTGGCCGGTATATTCAATCATCCAGCGATCGGGAAAAGCTGGGCCTTTAAGGGCGGTACCTGCTTAAAAAAGTGCTATTTTGAAACTTACCGGTTTTCCGAAGACCTTGATTTTACCCTCACCGATCCCGATCATCTTGATCGGGATTTTCTGGTAAGCTGCTTTGAAGAGATTGCCGAATGGGTTCACGATGCTGCGGGCATAGCGGTGCCCGGGGACTTAATCCGTTTTGAGGTGTATGAGAACAACCGTGGCGGGATGGCCGCCGAAGGGCGTATCGGCTACCAGGGGCCAATGCGGCAGGGCGGCGCGCTTCCCCGCATTAAGCTGGATTTGACAACCGATGAAGTGCTGGTGCTGGACCCTGTCATCAGAAACGTGCATCATCCTTATTCGGACTGTCCGGCAGACGGCATCCAAATCAACTGCTACTGTTTTGAGGAAGTGTTTGCCGAAAAAATCAGGGCCCTGGCGGAACGGGAGCGGCCAAGGGACTTGTATGATGTGGTGCATCTGTATCGCCACGATGAATTAGTAACCACCCAGGGCGTCATTTTAAATACGCTTGCGAAGAAATGCGAGTTTAAAGGGATACCCGTCCCTTCCATGGAGACATTTACCAACCGGCCCGAGCGTGATGAACTGGAGGCGGAATGGAAAAACATGCTGGCGCATCAGTTGCCGGTGTTGCTTTCCTTTGAGCAGTTCTGGGTGGAGCTGCCCAAGGTGATAGAATGGCTGCACGGCACGGCTCAAAAAGTGAAAAAAGAATCCATCTCTTCCGGGCAGGTGGCAATTGATCGGTCCTGGCAGCCGCCTTCCATGGCCCAGGCCTGGCACACAACGGTGCCGCTTGAGAAAATCCGTTTTGCCGCAGCCAACAGGCTTTGCGTGAATTTGAAATATAAGGACGACTATCACCTTATCGAACCTTATTCGTTACGGCGTTCTCAAGCGGGTAATCTCTTGCTCTTTACGATAAGACATAATACCAATGAACCCCGGTCTTACCGAGTTGATCGCATTCAGGGGGCGGAGATTACGGACACACCATTTGTGCCAGAATATACCGTTGAGCTGACGCCCTCCGGTCCGGGTGCAACTGTTTGAGGTACTTGGCGTCAGCCCCCGGGTGGACGAAGAATACCGGGAATCGATAAAAACCCTGGCCGGCTGGATCAAAATCATTTTTTGTTCCCTTTTTCCCTCCCTGGAGCCCGAATGGCTGGAAACGACAATCATTCCCACATCAATTTCCGGCGCCATGATCGCCAATGCCCACCAATGGGTCCTGGATGGTTTTCAGACCCCGGTTGACGATATTGTATCCCAATCGATGGAAATGTTCATGGCCATCGGCAACCATTACCAGAACCTGCACCAGCACCGGTCGGAAAAATAACCCGCCTCAGCACAGGGCTGAGACATGGGCTACCCTCCCCGGGAGGTTGTCACAACTCTTTCACGCGCTTTTTGGTGTCTTTTGCTTTCCTGTTTTTTTACCATAGGCGCGCTGTTTTTCTTTTACGGTAAAACTGATCTTTTTTGGGGGTCTGGATTCAATCGCAAGAAGCTGGTCCAAGGTTTCAAAAACAACCGCAAACCGCTCTTCCGTCAGTTGTTTTAACTCAGACAACTCTTTTTTCAGGTCTTCATTGTTTAGAAGCCCCTGGCGTAGCTTTGTAAAGGTTCGCATGATCTGGATATTGACGGCAATTGCCCTGTCGCTATTTAAAACACCGGACAACATGGCCACGCCCTGCTCCGTAAAAGCCATTGGCACATAGCGACTACCACCCCAACTTGAGGTCACAATTTGTGACCTCAAGTTTTTACATTCTTCTTTAGTCAGCTCAAACATGAAATCAGATGGGAAACGCTTGATGTTTCTTTTTACAGCCTGTTTTAAAACCTTTGTTTCAACACCGTAGAGTTCCGCGAGGTCTCTATCCAGCATCACTTTTATCTGCCGGATCACATAGATTTTACTGGCGATTCTTTCTACCGGTACGATATCATTCATGATTAATCATCCTTATGCCGCAAAAGTATTTATTTGATTGGAAGTCGCAGATTGCGACCTCCAAACAGGCAGCCGAATAGGAGAAAAGCTTGTTGCCGTTTATTTTTGATATCACGATTTGTGATATCAACGCTATATTCATTTTTTGTGCCCATATGCGGCGGTTTGCTGACAGGCGAGGCAAGGATGCAGAAGATTGCTTCGTCGCTTTGCTCCTCGCAATGACGCGTTTTTTGTGATGCCGTTACGCCCGGCTGCGGTTGCGGAACCGGACGATGGCCAGGGTAAAAACGGCCGTTGCAATGGCGGCCAGGCAGGCCAGCTCCGGCCACAGCACATCCAGGCCGGCGCCCTTTAAAAACAGCTCCCGCAGGATCTCAATAAAATAGCGCAGCGGGTTGAGATAGGTGATCACCTGGACCCAGCCGGGCATGTTGTCGATGGGATAGAAAAAGCCGGACAGCAGGATAAAGGAGACCAGGAAAAACCAGGAGACAAACAGGGCCTGCTGCTGGGTCTCCACCAGGGTGGAGATAAAGATGCCCAGGCTCAGGGTGGTCAGGATAAAGACCGCGGCCATCAGCGCCAGCAGGGGCAGGCTGCCCACGATGGGGACCGAAAACCAGAGCACGCCAAAGGTCATGGCCACCCCCATCTCGATAAACCCCAGCACGGCAAAGGGAATGGTCTTGCCCGCAATGATCTGCCAGGGGGACAGGGGCGCCACCATCAACTGCTCCAGGGTGCCGATCTCCCGCTCCTTGACAATGGCCTGGCTGGTAAGCAGCATGGTCACGATGGTTAAAAGGATGGAGATGATGCCGGGGATCATATAGTAGACGCTCTTTAATTCCGGGTTGTACCAGACCCGGCCCTCCGGGGAGATGAAGCGGGGCCGGGATGCCGCGACAAAGGCCCCGGCCATGGCGGGGGTTGCCGCATGGTCCTGCATGAAGGCAAACAGGATGCGGTTTGTGTAGCCGGCGGCCACGGCCGCAGTGTTGGAGTTCTGGCCGTCCACCAGGATCTGCACCTCGGGCCGGTTGCCGGTCTCCAGGTCCCGGCCGAACCGGTCGGGAATCACCAGGGCGAGATCGGCCCGGCCGGTAAACAGGTGGTGCTCCACATGGCCCGGCGCGCAGCCGCTTTTGGCAACGTCAAAGTAGTCGGTGTGGGAAAACCGCTCCACCAGGTTCCGGGAAAGGGCAGAATTGTCGTAGTCGCAGATCAGGATATCCAGGTTCTTGATGTCCGTGGTGATGGCATAGCCCAGCACGAACAACTGAACCATGGGCACGATAAAAATGATGCGCAGCATGTTGATGTCCCGAAAGACCTGCCACAGCTCTTTTCGCACCAGATAGAAGACTTTTTTCATAACCGTTATCCAAAAGCTTTAAAAACACTATTTAAGACCCGGGCAACCCTGCCATCCAAATCGAAATCGGGATCGGGATCGGGATCGAAATCCATTGGCCGCCGCGGTTTTACGAAAAAACTTTTTGTCCATCCTTTTTGCGCCCCTATCCGCCTTCTTTCCAAAATCATGGTCAGCCACCCTGTTCAATACCATCACAGCTTCAGGCGAAACCGCCGAATGGCAATGGTGATAAACAAAACCCCCACGGCCACCATGGCCAGGGCCGACGGCCACAGGTCCGCCGGGCCGTTGCCCTTGAGCATGATGCCCCGAATGATCACCAGGAAGTGGGTGGCCGGAATCACCTGGGATACGCCCTGCAGCGGCAGGGGCATGGAGGCCACGGGAAACACGAACCCGGAGAGCATCACCGACGGCAGCAGCGTGGCCACCAGGGAGAGCATCATGGCCACCTGCTGGGTGGCCACCAGGGTGGAGATCAGCAGGCCGATGGCCAGAGAGGTCACCAGGTAGAGCAGGCAGGCAACCATCAGGTAAGACCAGGACCCCAGCATGGGCACGGAAAACCAGAGATGGCCGAAAATGATGATAAACACCGCGATGCCAAAGGCCAGCACCAGGTAGGGAACGGCCTTGCCCAGCACCACTTCGTGGGGCTGAATGGGGCTGACCAGGATCTGTTCCATGGTGCCGGTCTCTTTTTCCCGGGCAATGGTCACGGAGGTCAACAACGCGCCGATCATGATCAGCAGCAGGGCCACGATGCCGGGCACCACAAAGTGGGCCGACTCCATGTCCGGGTTGTAGAGAATCCGTGTTTTTATTTGCACCGGCTGCCCGGCGCCCCCGGCTTCCAGGGACCGTTCCAGCAGCAGGGCCTCAAGGTAGTTCTGGGCCAGGGTGGCGGTATTGGCGTCGGTGCCGTCCGTGATCACGGCCACGGTGGGCTCCCCTGCCCCGGCCATGGCCCGGACCAGGTTCCGGGGTATGATGACCGCGGCCCGAATGGCCCGCTGCTCAAACAGGCCGGCGGTCTGCCGGGGGTCGGTGTACCGGGCCTTTATGTCAAAATAGGGAGAGGCGTCCACGGTTTCTACCAGGGCCCGGCTCTCCGGGGTCCGGCTCAGGTCGCAGATGCCCAGCCGAATGTTCTTGACGTCCATATTGATGGCGTACCCGAAGACAAACATCATCATCAGGGGCATCAGGAACAGGATCCCCAGGGAACGGCGGTCCCGGGAGATATGGATAAACTCCTTGCGCATCAGCGCTACAAGACGGGAATGGGTCATCGGTCCACCAGGTGAATAAAGACATCCTCCACGGATGCCATGTTATATTTCTTCTTGATGCCGGCCGGGGAGTCGATCTCCACGATCCGGCCCGCGTACATGATGGAGAGGCGGTGACAGTATTCGGCCTCGTCCATGTAGTGGGTGGTCACAAACACCGTGGTGCCGCCGCCGGCCAGGGTGGATATCAGGTCCCAGAAATAGCGGCGGGCAATGGGGTCCACGGCGCCGGTGGGCTCGTCAAGAAACAGGATGGCGGGCCGGTGTAAAATGGCGCAGGCCAGGGCCAGGCGCTGCTTCTGGCCCGGCGGCAGAGAGCCGGTGACCCGCCGGGCAAAAGCGGACAGGCTCAGCATGCCCTCCAGGTCGGCCACCCGGCCGGCCACCTGTGCCCGGTTCAGGCCGTACACCCCGCCGAAGAAAAACAGGTTTTCCTCCACCTTCAGGTCGTCGTAAAGGGAGAACCGCTGGGACATGTAACCGATGCGGGACCGGATGGCGCGGCGCTGGCTCACGATGTCCAGGCCGTCCACGGTGCCGGAGCCGCTGCTGGGCGCCAGCAGGCCGGTGAGCATCTTGATGGTGGTGGTTTTGCCCGCGCCATTGGCGCCTAAAAACCCAAAGATTTCCCCTTTGCGCACGTCAAAGGAGACATGGTCCACGGCCACAAAATCGCCAAAGGTGCGGGTCAGGTCCCGGACCGTCACCGCGTGGGGCCCCTGGCCGGCGGTCTGCCGGTCGGTATTTTTGCTTTTGTCAGCGCCCTTCATCAGCGTCTCCCTGTCGCGCCACCATGGCCACAAACACATCCTCCAGGCCGGCGGACACCGGCCCGGCCGACACGATGGCTTTGCCGTCGCTTTCCGCTTGACGGCGCAGGTCGTCCATGATCCGTTGGGCATTTTCAAAAAGGCTGACCAGGACCCGGTCGCCTACAATTCTCACCTGTTCCGGCCCCAGCTTCTGCTTGAACCAGGCGGCCGTGCCCACCGGCTCCGGTGATTCAACCGAATAGACGGTGCCTGAAAAGTTGCCGGCAATACCGGCGGCCGTGCCCCTGGCCAGGATTTTTCCTTTGTGCATCAGGGCCACCCGGTCGCACCGTTCGGCCTCGTCCATGTAAGGGGTGGAGACCAGAATGGTCACGCCCCGGCCTTTGAGTTCCCGCAAAATGGCCCAGAACTCCCGGCGGGAGACCGGGTCCACGCCGGTGGTGGGCTCGTCCAAAACCAGCACCCGGGGCGTGTGCACAAGGGCGCAGGAGAGGGCCAGCTTCTGTTTCATGCCGCCTGAAAGCTGGCCGGCGCGGCGGTTCACAAAAGGGGTCAGCCGGGAAAAGGAGAGCAGCTCGTCGGTGCGGGCCAGCCGTTCGGCTTTGGGCACCTTGAACAGGTCGGCAAAAAACCGCAGGTTCTCTCCCACGGTGAGGTCCGGGTAAAGGGAAAACCGCTGGGGCATGTACCCGATGATCCGCCGGATATCCCCGGGCCGCCCGGTCACCGATATATCATTGACAGAGCAGGTGCCTTCGTCCGGGTCCAGCAGGGAAACCAGTATGCGCATCAGGGTGGTCTTGCCGGCCCCGTCCGGGCCGAGAAGGCCGAACATTTCAGCGGCCCCGACCTCAAGGTCCACCGATGCCAGGGCCGTGGCCGGGCCATAGCTTTTTTTCAATCCCTGAACGCGAATGGCGGTGTCGGTCATGGCTGAGCGTAAACCTCCACCGGCATGCCGATTTTCAGCACATCGGCACCGGTATCCAGAATGACCTTGACGGCATAGACCAGCTCGGACCGGGCCTTTCGGGTCTGGACGTTTTTGGGGGTAAACTCGGCTTCCGGCGATGTCCAGGCAATGGTGCCGCTAAAGGGGGTGTCCACGGCATCGGCCCGCACCTCAACCTTCTGGCCGATGGTGATATTGCCCAGGTCTTCGGCGGCCACGTAAATATGAACCCAGAAGCGGCCAAGGTCTGCAAGCTTGTAAATCCGGCTCCCCGGCATTGCCGTTTCCCCGGCTTCCATGTACTTTTCCACCACCGTGCCGTTGATGGGCGAGGTCACCCGGCCGTCGGCGATCTGCCGGTCGGCCAGGGCCAGTTCCGCCTCGATCTGGGCCTTTTTCGCGTCCAGCATCGGCAGCTGGGCCCGGGCCCCGGCCACCTGGTTTTTGGCCACGGCAAGCTGCGTGGTAATGTCATCCAGCTGTTTCTGGGTGGCCGATCCCCGGTCATGCAGCTCCTTTATGCGGCGGTACTGGGTCTCCACGTTGGCCAGGGTATCTTCAGCCTGGGCCACGGCCGCGTCCGCGGCGGTCCGGTTGGCGGCCACCTCGGCAAGCCCGGCAGCCAGGCGTTTTCGCTGGAGTTCCAGTTTTTCCACGTCGATGACGGCCAGCAGGTCCCCGGCAGCCGCCTTCTGGCCCTCCTCACGGGAAAGGTCGGTTACCGTGCCGCCGGTCTGGGCGCTGATCACCACTTCGGTGGCCTCCAGGGTGCCGGACCCCAGAAAGCCAGGCTCATGGGAC
Source organism: Desulfosudis oleivorans Hxd3 (assembly GCF_000018405.1). Classification (NCBI taxonomy): domain Bacteria; kingdom Pseudomonadati; phylum Thermodesulfobacteriota; class Desulfobacteria; order Desulfobacterales; family Desulfosudaceae; genus Desulfosudis; species Desulfosudis oleivorans. The sequence continues at coordinate 934,722 of NC_009943.1, read as the reverse complement.
TGGCCACACCCGGCAACCCATACCAGGGCCAGCAGCAACACCCCGATTTTTTCCCAGCGTTTTATTCTCATAACACTCTCCTTTATTCGAATATCCGGGATAAACATCCGCTCCCTTACATTTTTATCGTGCTCGTGCTCTTTCTCTATCCGTCATTGCGAGGAGCGAAGCGACGCGGCAGTCTCCTCCGCGTACGTTCAAGATTGCTTCGCTGCGCTCGCAATGACGCTTTGTATGGCCAAGATTGCTTCGCTGCGCTGGCAATGCCCCATGTGCTGATCGATTTCGATCCCGATACCGATACCGATACCGATTTCGATTTGGATGAGTCTTTCACGAAGAAAATCATCTCCGGGCCTCATCTAAACCCATTGCCGTCAGGTAGTCGCTCCAGGCCACGCGCACCCTGGCCCGGGCAGCGGCCAGGTCAAACTCGGCGCCAAGCAGGTCGGTGTGAGCATCCAGGTAGTCGGTGCTGGTGGCAATGCCCACCTGGAAGTGGTCTTTTTTGGTCTGGTAGTTTTCCCGGGCGGTCGCCACCTTTTCCACCATGATCTCTTGACGGCGGCAGGCCTCTTCATACGCCAGGCGGGCCACAACCCGTTCCTGGGCAATGCGGTTGTCCAGGCTTTTGGCGGTCTGCTCCAGCTGCCGCTGCCGGGTCAGGGCCGACTGTTCCTGGCTGCGGCGGCGGTCCATGTCAAAAATGGTCCACGACGCGTTGACACCGGCCTGCCACCAGGTATCCCAGTCCGGATCATTGCCCACAAACCCGGGCCAGCCGTAGTGGGCCGATGCCGTAAGGCCCACCTGGGGCCGCCGTGCCCCGCGGGCGGCCCTGGCACGGGCCCCGGCCGCCTCTATCTGCCGGTCCACAATCTGCTGTTCCTCCCGCATGCCGGCGGCGGCAAGGGTTGCAGGAATCGGCCAGGGCGGCGGATTGTTCCAGTCCGCCGCGATATCGATACCGGCTGCCGGGTCAAGCCCCATGCTTCTGGCCAGTGCCGCGCCGGCTTTTGCCACGGCATTGCCCGCCTCTATCACCGCAAGGTCGCTGTCAAGCTTTCGCATTCGAATGGGCAGAAGGTCGCTCTTTAGAATCAGCCCCTGCTCCAGCATGTTTTGCGCGTCATCCAGGTGGCCGGTAATCCGGGTCACCGATGCCCGTGCGATCTTTTCCATCTCCACGGCCACGGCCAGGTCGTAAAAAGCCGCAATCACCCGACGCCGGGTCTCCCGCTCTTCCAGTCTTACCTGGATCTCCGCGCCCTCCAGGCCGGCCCGGGCCGCCTTCACCCCGGCGGCAACAGCGCCGCCGGTATACAGGGTCTGCCGAAGGGAGACTGACAGGTCGGCAGTGGTGTTATCGCCGATCTCGGTTTCCCGGCCCGGTATCGTTAGCGGCGGTGTGGCCGGTCCGGTGGGAATGGTGATGGGGTCCTGGCGGGTGGTGTTGACCTCGGACCGATACCCGGCACTGGTTCCCAGGGCCAGTTCAGGAAAGTATCCGGCCCGGGCCTCCTGTGTCAGAAGCCGGGCCTCCTCCCGGGCGTAACCGGCCCGTGCGATCTCCGGGTTTTCGGAAAGCGCGATTTCCAGGCACTGGTCCAGGGTCAGGGGCTGAGCCCAAATGCCCGCCGGAAAAAACACAAAAGCGGCCAGCAGCAGGGCCGAAAGCCATGCATGCCGGAACCGGCATACTGTCTGTCTGCATGGGTCTGATGATTTTTTCATTTTCGGTCTACCTCTTTATAATGCCGTAAAACACAAGGTCGACGATGGCCTCCTTGCGCTGCGCGATAAACGCCTTTTCATCCGCCGGTTTTCCCCAGATATGTTCCATCAGGGGCCGGGCCACAAAATAAAACATGCACATGCCCACCACGCTGATGGTGGTCTGCATGGGGTCCACCGGCCGGATCAGGTCACTTGCCACCGCCTTTTCAATAAACGGGCGGATCAGCTGGGGCGGCGAGATACCGGTCTGTGAAAATATCCGGTCCACCACCGCCATGATGTGCCGGCCCCCTTCAAGCACCTCGGATACCATCAGGCGCGGCAGTTCCGGGCGGGTGGACAAAATATCCATATAGGCGTGAATAAAGCCGCGAAAGGCGGCTTCCGGTTCGGTCTCGGCCTGGAAATCGGTCGCCAGCCGGGAAAAAACATCGGAAAAAAAACGGAACAGCACCTCTTCATACAGCTTTTCCTTGGACCCAAAATGATAGTGCAGCAGGGCCTGGTTGACCCCTGCCTCGGCAGCAATCTGCTGCATGCGGGCCCCCTTGAACCCTTCTTTTGAAAAGACGCTTGTTGCCGCCTCCAGAATCCTGGCCGGGGTGTCCTGCTGTGCCATGGTGCCTCCGAAAAATCTGCGCTGGTTTTGAGTTGACCAAAAGGTTTAATTAACTGGTTAGTTAATTTATATTTGAAAAAATCCTCTGTCAAGCACTTTTTTTCGGTGAGACTGTTTTTCCTTTGACGGGTGCCACTCTCCGTCATCGCCCAGCTTGACTGGGCGATCCAGACCAGAATTGGCCCCATTCCTTATGCCGTCACCCTCGGGCTTGACCCGAGGGTCCAGGATCAAATTGGCCCCATACCGCATTAATAAGGAAACAGGTCAATTTTACACTGGATTACCCAATCAAGTTGGGTAATGACGACTACGTGGACGATCGGCCAGAGCAGAATGCGCCAAACCGGGGGATGACGGATGCGAAACGAAGCTTGCCCGTGTGCGCAGGCGGCATGCTACCGCACGCTGAAAACAGAACACCCCCCATCCTGATCTGAATCTTGTCTGATTCCGATCCGAACGGGGGGTGTAAAATTCTGAGTGTGTCCCGGCGGCACGCCTGCCGGGCTAAGCTTAACGGGAAGCGGAGCGGGCTGATGAAAATTTGCTCTGTGCCTGGTCCAGGCTGGTAAAAAACAGGTCCACCTGCCGGGCCTGGTCCTGGGGGCCGATCTCCTGGGGCAGCCGCCGGGAGACAATAGACATGGCCGATTCGATCAGCTCGGAACGAAAGGCCTGCCGGGCCTCCTGGAACCGACCCTGAATCCGGCGCCGGGCCGCCTCGATCAAAAACTCGCTCTCCTTTTTCGCGTTTTCAATGATGGCCAGCTTGGTCCGTTCCCCCTCGGCGATGATGCGCTCCCTGATCTCAAGGATATGGGTGCCTTCCGCGGCAACCTGTTTTTTCGTGTCCGCCACGTCGTTGGCGGCCCGCTCTCTTTCGGTCTCCAGCCGCTCCAGTTCCTTTGCCACCTCGTCATGCCGGGTCTTGAGAAAATTTTTCAAAGGGTTTTTCAGCAGTTTGGCAAGCAGAAACACCAGGATCAGAAAGTTGATCACCAGCATCACGTTGTCATATACAGGCCGCCACCCGGCCGAGCCGCCCGTCTCCTGGGCAAACGCCAATGTGCCGTCACCGGCAACCATCACCAGAACGGACAGCGTCACCCATCCCCACCATTTTATGCCGTTATTTTTTCTCACGATGCCGTCACGCTCCTGTCCAGGATATGCTCCATGATCCCGGCCGCCAGATCTTCCGCCTCTTTTTGAACACGCTTCTGCGCCTCCTCCAGTTGAAGCGCCACCTCCTGCTCGACCTTCTCCTTCATTCGGGAGATTTCCTGGCGGGAGGCCTCCATCATCTCGGCCGCCTGTCCGCCGGCCAGGGACTCCAGCTCTTTTTTCCGGTCAAAGCCGTCCTTTCGGGCCGCATCCTCGCGCTCACGCAGGTCCCGGTTCAACGCCTCGGCCTCCTGCCGGCTGGCGTCAATCTCCCTGTCCAGCTGGTCCATCCGGTCATCCCGCTGCTGCATGGTATCCAGCAGGGGACGGAACATGATCCGGTTGAGCACAAACACCAGGATCAGAAACGAAACCAGAACCACCACCATGGTTTCGTTAATGGTGATCATGCCGGGTATATAGATGAGTTCCATGTTGTTCCCACTTGCACGAAAAATTTCGTGTTTTTAGATTCCGCTGTTGCCGCCGCTTTTATTCAACACCGTGGCATAACGGTTTTCTGCCACGGCGGCATAAAACGGCCCGCCTTCAAACCGCGCCGGTGTTCAAAAAAACGGCCTGACTACACGACAAACAGCAGCAGCAGGGCCACCACCAGCGAGTAGATACCCGTTGATTCGGAAACCGCCTGGCCCACCAGCATGGTCCGGGTCAGCAGGCCGGCCTCGGCCGGGTTTTTGCCGATGGCTTCACACGCCTTGGCCGCGGCCATGCCTTCACCCACGCCCGGTCCGATGGCGCCCAGGCCCATGGCCAGCCCCGCACCCAGAAACGCCGCCGCCTGAATGATGTCTGTACCTTCGATTGCCATTTGTCTTCCTCCTGTTGCCGGTTCAAAACCGGACTTTGATGAGTTATTTAATCTGTACCGACACATACACAATGGTCAGCATGGTAAATACAAAGGCCTGAATGGTGCCCACGAACAGCCCGAAAAAGAAACAGAGAAACGGGGGAAGAATCAGGCTGTACACCAGGTGGCTCACCACCAGGATAATGATCGATCCGCCCATGATATTGCCGAACAGACGAAAGGAGATGGAGATGACCTTGGCCAGCTCGCCGATGAGATTCAACGGCAGCAGAATAAAAAAGGGTTCCATGTATCCTTTGACATATGCCCGAAGCCCCTTTTGTTTTATGCCGAAAAAGTGGGCGATCACAAACCCCATGATGCCCAGGCTCAGCGGCACATTCAGGTCCTTGGTGGGCTCTTCCATAAAGGGGATCACCCCCATGTAGTTGCTCATCACCAGGAACATGAACAGGGCGCAGATCATGGGCGCCAGTTTTCTGCCCAGCTTCTCGTCCAGGGCATCCTCGGTCAGGGCATAAAGCTGGGTCACCAGCAATTCGCCGACGATCTGCATTCTGCCCGGTACCAGGCCCCGGTTGCGGGTGGTAAACAGGGCGAAAACGATCAGAATGGCCATCACGATCCAGACCATGGCAATGACCTTGATGTTGAACGTCAATTCATGACCGAAAAAGGGCACGATCAGCTGATGTATGTATCCGAGTTCATCCATGGCGGTTCGCCGTCTCCTTCCACTGCCGCGACCCTGCCCCGCCGTCTGCCGATGGCGGCCCGGGGCGCGGAAACTGTCTTACACCACAAAAATCATCACAAACGCCACCACCAGGGCATAGATGCCCGTGGATTCCGACACCGCCTGGCCCACCAGCATGGTGCGGGTCAGCACACCGGCGTGCTGCTCGTTTCTGCCCACCCACTTGATGGCCTCGCCGGCGGCAAACCCTTCGCCGATGCCCGGGCCGATGGCACCCAGCCCCATGCAGAGACCGGCCCCCAGCAGGGACATGGCCGGCGCCAGGGCCAGGGTCTCGGGAAAGGACTTGAACACCAGTATAATACTGATCAGCAGACCGTATACGCCGGTGGACTCGGTCACTGCCATGCCCAGGAGCATCAGGCTGGTGATCTGCACCGCGGCCTGGGGCTTTCTGGCAATGCCCTCGCAGGCGGTCTGGGCCGCCCGGCCTTCACCGATGGCCGGTCCGATGGCGGCCAGCCCCACGGCAAGCCCGGCCCCGATAACAGCGGCCCAGGTGGGGCAGACCGGTTGGGCGGACAGGTTCAGAAACATGATCATCAGGGCCACGGCCAGGGCGTAAATGGCGGTGGTCTGGGAAATCGAAGCGCCGATGAGCATGTTGGTGGTGAGCCGGTCAGACACCTCGGGCTGCCGGGAGATGCCCAGGCAGCAGGCCCCGGCGGGCAGGCCCGACCCGATACCCGCGCCGATGGCGCCGAACCCCATGCAGAGGCCGGCGGAAAGCAGTACGTAGGGCGTGATGGGATCGGTGGCGGAGCCGGTAAACAGCAGCATCATGGCAATGAGCAGGGCAAAGATGGCCGATGTCTCGGCAATGGCCTCGCCCATGAGCATGCTTTTAAAGATTTCACCGGACCGTTCCGGGCTGCGTCCTATCGCCTCGTTGGCACAGGCCGCGGTGTAACCTTCCCCCACGGCCGCGCCGATGGCGCCCAGGCCCATGGACAGCGCCGCTCCGCTGATGGCCGCCATTCTGATCCATGTTTCTAATTCCATATATTCCCGCCTTGCTTATTCATCCTGTTCGCGCGACAGCCGCTCGAAGCTCGCTATTTCGCAAATCCTATTCTGATTCTGAAAACTGTTCCCGCCAGGCCCGGCGACCCAGCACACCGTCGGCCAGCAGGACCCCCTGCACGGAAAACAGGCCTATCATCACGGTTGCCAGATTATAGGTGTCCAGCCGGATGGCCAGCACAATGGGAACGGCCATCAGCGCGAACCGCATGCCCATGGATCCGAGGGCCGCGGTAATGCGCCGCCTTTTTGTCGGCGCCAGCCGGGACGGCAGGGTTTCGCCCATCAGCACGAAGTTGACCACGCTGAAAAGCGTGCCCAGCAGCAGGCCCTTTCCCATGGCCACCTGGCCGGCAAGATAGAGGCCGAAAAAGGCGATAATGGCAAGCATCAATGCCCTGGAACAGTATTTTTTCTGAATTTTTCTAATCTGTGCCGTTGCCATGATGGTCCGACCGGCCGGGCGGTTTCATCGGCTCGGCAAGTTCCATGATCTGGCGATAGACCACGATGCCGCCGCCGATAATGCCCAGAACAATAAAGATTGTTGTAAAGATCCCTTTTGTGCCCAGCCAGCGGTCCAGGTAAAGGCCCACAAACAGGCAGAAGACGATGCTCCCCGCCATGGTCAGACCGATCTGCATCACCACATGGAGGTTTTCCGTCCATGTCTTGTTCTGCCTGTAGTCGAAAACCCGGCGCGGTGCCACAAAAGACCGTCCGTTTATCAGGGTTTGGATGGAGAGATTCTAAAAAACCCTCAACCCCGCATTCACCCGTTGCCGGGCGATCTATCGGGTTAAGGGCTTTTTACCCTGCCGCCATCCTTTTATCTGCCCCCTGCTATAGTGGATTACCGGCCAATAGTCAACAGGATTTATTATAAAATTCAGCGCCAGCAACTGTCTGGATATCCCTTTTCATATAAACCGGTTATCGGTCAGCGATTGACAGGTTCAGCGGTTTTTGTTATGGCTGGTATCAGGCTTACGGGGTAGATATTGCGGCCCCAAACGCCGGTTTCTCTGTTTTTCATCCCCCACAACCAACGCCGGAGGATAGCGGAAATGATCAGACTGCTTGCCAAGCTTTTGAAGGCACTGAATTCGGAAACCGAACCGGGCCAGATCAGCCTGGGGATCTGCCTTGCCATGATCATCGGTTTCACACCACTTCTTTCCCTGCACAACCTCCTGGTGGTGCTGCTGGCCCTCATCCTACGGGTCAACCTTTCCATGTTCATCGTGGGGTGGGGAGTGTTTTCAGGCATTGCCTACCTTGCGGACCCGCTGTTTCACGCCCTGGGGCTGGCCGTGCTTCAATCCTCGGCCCTGGAGTCCCTCTGGATCGTGTTCTACAACATGACCCTGTTCCGGCTGGCCCATTTTAACAACACCATTGTCATGGGCAGCCTGCTGGTTTCCCTGGTGCTGTTCGTGCCCGTATATTTTATCGCCAACCGGCTGATCCAGGCCTACCGGGATTCGGTGCTGGCATGGGTCCGCCGGCTCCGGGTTGTTGAACTGCTCAAGGGCAGCCGCCTGTTTCAGGCCTACCAGGCACTTTCGAACTGAAGGGAGAATCACATGAAAAAACTGATTCGATGGCCGGGCCTGATCGCCTTCGTGGTGCTTGTGGGGGGGCTGGCTGGTTTCTGGCTGCTGTTCGCGGACGCCATCGTCAAAGGCATAATCGAACGACGGGGCACCGCCATGGTGGGGGCAAAAGTGGAAATCGCCGGCCTTGACCTTACCCTGGTGCCGGCGGGTATGAGAATCAGCGGTCTTGCCGTGACCGATCCGGACAGCCCCATGACCAATGCCGTGGAGATCGGCGAAATGGTGATGACGGTGGATTCGGGCCGGCTGCTTCGCAGAAAGCTGATCATTGATGAAATGGGAATCGAAGGCATGCGGTTCGGCACAGCCCGGTCCGTTTCCGGCGCCGTTAAAAAACGGACGGCAGACCGGCCAAAAAACGCCGAAAAAGCCGCAAAAAAATTTAACCTGCCATCCTTTGACATGCCGGATCCAAAAGAAATCCTGGAAAAAGAGGACCTGGAAACCATCCGGCTGGCCAATGAACTCAAAGCCGACATCGACGCCGCCAGGGCCCGGTGGGAAGCAAGGATTCAGGAGCTGCCCGACCGCCAGGCTTTTGAGGAGTACAAAAGCCGGATCAACAAAATCAAAACCGGCGCCAGGGGGCTTTCCGGCCTTCTGGGCACAGCCGGTGAAGCTGCGGTCCTTTCCAAAGAGATAAAGGCCGACCTGGACCGGGTAAAGGCGGCAAAAGCCGCTCTTGAGACCGACCGGACCCGTTTTGAAAAACGGGCAGAGCAGGTGACCCAGGCCCCGGCGAAGGACCTGAAACGCCTGGTGGAAAAATACGGCCTCTCCACCGGCGGCGTCGCCAACATCAGCCGCCTGCTGTTTGGTGAAAAGATTTACGCCTGGGTGACAACGGCCCAAAAATGGTACCAGCGCGTGCAGCCCTATGTCGTAAAGGCCACGGCATCCGGCAGGGACAAAAAAGAAAAACCGGCGCCGCCGGAACGGGGAAAAGGCGTGGACATTCGCTTTCGGGAGGCAAACCCCCTGCCTGATTTTCTGATCCGGAAGATTCACGCCCAGGCCGTGCTCGAAATGGGAGATATTGGCGGCACCATTGAAAACCTGACACTTGAGCAGCATATTCTGGGCGCGCCCACCACGTTTGCCTTCAGCGGTAAGGATTTAAAACAGGCCGCCTCGGTGGCGGCCAAAGGCGCGGTCAATTTTGTTTCGCCTCAAAAACCGGTCCACACCGTGGACCTGTCCGTGGACCGGTATGCCTTCAGCAATGCCGTGCTGGTGGACGACCCGTCGTTCCCGCTGGCCTTAAAATCCGGGCTGGCCGACCTCTCGGTCCGCGGACGGCTGGATAACAGCGGCATCAACGCCTCGGGCGTTCTGAACACGAAAAAAGCGTCGCTGTCCCTGGACATGGAAAAGGATGCCGGGCCCGTGAAAACGGCCATTGCCTCGGCCCTGGGCGATATTCGGGCCTTTGATGTCCGGGCCTCGGCCATCGGCCCGATCGAGGATATGGATATCAAGGTGTCGTCCAGCATTGACGAGGCCGTTAAAACCGCCCTGGCAAACCAGCTGAAGGCGGAAACCGCCCGGTTTGAAACCGCGCTGAAAACAACCATGCAAGAAAAAATCCAGGCGGCGGTGGGGACACCGGGCCAGTACCCGGCTGCCCTGGACGGCATTGAAAAAGAGCTGGCCGGCCGGCTGAACCTGGGTGAATCGCTTCTCAAAGATCTGGGGAAATGATAACCCGCGGCGACAAAACGGGCTATATATAACAACACTTTAATCTCATGGAGGTTTGCGGTGGAAGAAAAAAAGGTAAAAGACCTGATGGTGCCCATAGGCGAATACGCAACGGTTTCCGAAGATGCGACCTTAAAGGATGCCCTGGCCGCCTTGAAAAATGCCCAGAAACAGCATGACGACGACCAGTATGCCCATCGGGCCATCATCGTGATCGACAGGGAGCAGCAGGTGGTGGGCAAAATAAGTCAGATCGATGTGCTTAAGGCCCTGGAGCCCAAGTACATGGACCTGTGCGAACCGGACAGCGAATCAGGCATGACCCGGTTCGGGTTCAGCAAGAAATTTTTTACCGACATGTGTACCCAGTACAACCTCTGGTCCACACCCATGTCCCAACTGGTGCAACAGGCGGCCAACCGGCCGGTAAAAACCTTCATGTACAAGCCCAAAGAAGGTGAATACATCACCGAAAACGGCACTATAGAGGAGGCCATCCACCTGCTGGTGGTGGGCCGCCATCAATCCCTGCTTGTGTTGAAAGATAAAAAGATTGTCGGTGTGCTGCGCCTGGTGGACATGTTCCGCGAAATAACGGACGCCATGGACCGTCACGGCTGATACCACTGCCTTCTACCGGCCCGTGACACCGCTCTTCCACGCCGGGGTCATGGGCCGGCCCCCCCCCTTTTTTTTCCCGCCTCAGCATAATTCTATATAGTGTCCATCCATTTAACATGGAAGACACCATGTGGTGTTTCCAATCCAGTCCCGCCATGGCGGGATTTCGCAAGATCAGGGGAAAAAAGGGCTGACTGAAGGCGTACTGCTGTACGCCGCACAAGGAAGCCCGCAGTTTGACGCAGAGATTGCGGAAAAAGGCCATTTATGGATGGAAACTATATAATTCTATTGACAGCTTTCCCCTCTTCTCCTATCTTCGATCTTTCAAAGTTTCAACAAGGTACCTATTTTATAGAACAGACCAAGGAGTTTTTTGTATGGACACTCAGACCGAAAAAACCCCCGTCAACTGGAAAAAAATTATTTTCCTGTTCACCGGCATTCTGCTGTTTGTGGTGGTTTACTACTCCCCGCCCTGGCCCGACGCCGTGGACCCCACCGGCAAACATTTCGCCCTGAGCGTTGCGGGCAAAGGGGCTTTGGCCGTGTTCCTGCTGGCCGGCACCTGGTGGGTATTCGAGGTGGTGCCCATCGGCGTGACCAGCCTGGCCATCGGTGTGCTCCAGGTGCTGTTCATGGTGCGGCCGGCAAAGGTGGCGTTCAAAGATTTCATGGATCCGTCCGTTCTCTTTATCTTCGGCTCCATCGTGATCGGCCTGGTATTCACAAAGGTCGGCCTCACCAAGCGGCTGGCCTATAAAATGCTCTCCATCGTGGGGGAGAAAACCAGCATGATCTACCTGGGCTGTTTTGTGGTGACCGCGGCCCTGACCCATATCATGGCCCATACTGCCGTGGCGGCCACCATCTTTCCCCTGCTGGTGGCTATTTATTCCCTGTACGGCGAAGGGGACAAACCCACCAAGTTCGGCAAGGGCCTGTTCATGGGCATGGCCTACGTGGCCGGCGCCGGCTCCATCGTCACCCTGCTGGGCGCGGCCCGGGGCGCCGTAGCCCTCGGATTTTTCAAAGACATCATGAAACAGGACATTGGTTTTTTCGAGCTCTCCTACTACATGTTTCCCATCGGCTGGCTCATGACTTTTCTTCTGTGGGGCTTTTTCATGATCGTGTGCAAACCCGAAAAAAAGGCCATCCCCGGTCTCAAGCAGAAGGCAAAAGATCTTTACATCGGGCTGGGGCCCATCACGGGACGTGAAATCCTGGCGTCCCTGATCGTGGGCGGGTGCATCCTGGCCCTGGCCGTTTCCGCCGTGCTGTCAGCCGCTTATCCCGATTTTAACGCGCCGAACAAAACCGCACTGATCCTGGTCTCCACCATTCTGTTTTTTATTGTCGGCATCCTGGATATTGACGACCTGGAGGGCATTCCCTGGAACATCATCCTGCTGTTTGCCGGCGCCATGAGCATCGGCTTCTGCCTGTGGGAGACCGGGGCAGCCGAATGGCTGGCCATTAACTGGCTCACCATGTTCCAGAAAGCCAACTGGTTTGTTTTTGTGATGAGCATCGCCTTTTTCGTGATGATGATGACCAACTTCATCATGAACGTGGCCGCCATTGCCATCTCCCTGCCCGTGGCCCTGGTCATCGCTCCCTACCTGGGGGTGGCCGGCGAGGTGATCCTGTTCTCGTCCCTGGTGGTGGCGGGTATGCCGTTTCTGCTGCTGGTGGGTGCGGCCCCCAATGCCATTGCCTATGACGCCAAGCAGTTCACACCCGGCGAGTTCTTTCTTTATGGTATTCCGGCCAGCATCCTGCTGATGATTGTCACCGGGTTTGCCGTATACGTGCTGTGGCCCCTGATGGGCATGCCGATCCGGTTGTAACCGCATAACCAGCACCACACCGGGCACACTTTAAAACCACCGGCGGGAGCGAAACAATTTCGCTTCCGCCGGTCTGTTTTCCAAAAGTGCCAAAAGTGGGGACGTCCTTAAATAATTCAATAACTCATTCTGTAAGCCGAAGATTGTTCTCCCGGACAATCGCCTCGCCCCGCCGGGCCGCATAAGAAACACCCGACGGTGTCATGGCCAGTTTTACGGCAAGATCACTGAGTGGTATATTCAATTCTCTGGTCGCCCAATAACAAAGCAGCCCCCTGGCCTCAGCCCGCGTTTTCATGCGCCCTTTGGCAAAAATATCTTCGCGTTCAATCCCGTAAATTTTCGCCGCTTTTGCGGCAATATAATCAAGATCAACCCCTTTTGCCTTCAGTTGATACCCACGTTCGTATGTTTGCCTTGCCTGGTTTAACATGGACGCAACAAAATCCGAATCCCCCAGAATTCTTTGATCCCCCTTGATACGTCCCATTTTTTGCTGCCGGTTTTTTTTGACCTCCTCCCATCCGCCCAAACTCCGGATCAGCCCACCGCCCACAAGCTCGGGGCGCCTCCCCTGATCAAGACCTGCTTCGACATAAGACAAATAGCGTTTGCGTGCCAGAGAAAGAGAATCGGCAAAAAAAGTCAGAGCATACCCGTCATCCTGCCACGATTGTTTCCAATACCCCGCCAGCACCCCGTGTCCGCAAAAAGGATATTGCCCAAGCGCCTTTAAATCACCAACCATCTTCGCCCGGATGGGGTTCAAATGGATGTATCTTATCAGCTCTTTTAAGTATGCGTCTTCCTGGCAGATGATGGACTTGTAGCGATTTTGAAATAACTGGCCATAACGGTTATGACGGCGATTAAATGATACCGCATACCCGGTCAATAGACGTCGCATCAAAGTGGATATTCCCTGGGGGCCGGATCGAAACAGAAAATGGGCGTGATTTGTCATCAGCACCCAGGCATAGCAACAGGTTTGGGTTTCAGGAATCAGAACGGCCAGTCGATCCACAAAGGACTGCTGATCCGCCGAATCCCAAAATATTTTCCTGCGCTCGATGCCACGGATGATCACATGGTGTAATACACCAGGCGCGTCTAATCTGGATTGTCTTGGCATGAATCAAAAAATAGCAGGACGGTAGGAGCGCGTCAAGTTATTTAATTATTTAAGGACGTCCCCATTTAAACATTTAAAATTTGTTGACAGCCCCTTTTTAAGTGGTTAGGGTTTTTGAGCATATACTCATAATGCTGTCTGTACGAGGTCTTCCAATGACAAAAACAGCCCTGATCCGTTGCGAAAAAAATCAGGACCGCTGCCCCCTGACCGGCTGCTTTACCGCCATGGCAGACACAAAAGAGGGGTTTGCCATGTATGACCAGGCCCGGCCCGCCGGCGTGTTCACCTGCCGGTGCCCCGGGGACAATGTGGTGGACCTGGCAAAAATCCTCAAATCCAAGGGGGCTGAAGCGATTCACTTCTGCACCTGCACCTTTGCAAAAAAAGGGGGGTCCGGTTGGGAGCTGGCGCCGGGCGGTTTCTGCGACCACATTGACAATCTTATCGAAAAGGTTCACCAGGCCACGGGCCTTGCCTGCGTCAAGGGGTCGGCCCACCTGCCCGAAGGCTACACACCCCAAATCTGGAGGTAAGCCATGGTTGTTTTTTACGTGCTGCTGGCAATTGTCGCGCTGGTGCTGCTGTTTTTTGCCCGCACCCTGATCCGGCTGAAAACAGGCAACGCCCGGGGAGCCAAAGAACTGGCCCAAGCCCGGTACACGCCACTGGAGGATGTCGGGACCGTGGATTCGGTTTCCATTCTGCCCCTGGTGGATTTTTATACCGACAACCCCCGCCTCAAAACCGAGGCCGGCGTGGCCTACCTGGTAAAGGCCGGGGAGACCACTCTGCTGATGGACGTGGGGTTCAATAAAAAAAAGGCCCACCCCTCGCCCCTGCTGCACAACATGAAGGCCCTGGACATAAAACCCGATGCCATCGACGCCGTTGTGATCAGCCATGTTCACCTGGACCATGTGGGCGGCATGACCGAGCAGCGGACAAAGACCTTTTCCATCTCCCAGGGACCGGTGGACCTTCGCGAAATACCGGTCTACGCCACCTCGGCCATGGCCCCCTCCCGCTGGAACCCCAAACCGCAAGTCACGGTGACCGACAAACCGCAAAAGCTGGCCGAAGGGGTGGCCACCACCGGCGCCATTCCCCGGAATCTCTACCTGATGGGATACACCCTGGAGCAGAGCCTGGCCGTGCGGGTAAAGGACAAGGGCATCGTGATCATCATCGGGTGCGGCCATCCCACGGTGGAGCGGATTGTTGAACGGGTTAAAATGCTGTTTGACGACCCGGTTTACGCCATCATCGGAGGCCTGCACTTTCCGGTGCATGGCGGCCGCATCATGGCCGGCCCGGTCAACCTGCAGAGCCTGGTGGGCACGGACCGGCCCCCGTGGAAGGCCATCGGCGAGGCCGATGTGGACAATGCCATTACCGCCATGAAAACGGTCAACCCTGCCCTGGTCTCCCTCTCGCCCCACGACAGTTCAGACTGGAGCCTTGAGCGGTTCAAGGCCGCATTCGGCGACCGGTACCTGGATCTGAAGGTGGGGACGCCGATTCAAATATAAACTGGAAACCTTTTTTGTGTCCTCATAATCAAAGGATGGACACGACTTAACCTCACACGCAAGACTTCTCCTGAAAACCCCGCCCCCGGCCGGTAAAATCGGTCAGATTTTGCCAGCCTGACCGACATTTTGCGTCAAAAAGGGGAACTTCCCCCTTGCCCCTCTTTTCCAAAATCGAAAAAATCTTGTATTTCAATTGGTTTCTTTTTATCATGGTTCAAGATGCAGGGTTTGATTCTTGCATGTATTTTTCTTAAAAACTCTGCATTTGCTCTTCCCAACACCCCGCCAAAGGGAGGTATAATGAAAACAATTGCCCCCACCCATTCCTGTCATGCCGCCGTGGCCGCACTGCTTCTGGCCCTTTTTCTGACGCCCGTAACAGCCCCTGACGCTCAGGCCGCCGAATGGGTAAACTACCCCAGGCAGCCGGACATCATCTATTACCTGGCCATTGAGCCGGTCACGGACACGGACTACTATGTCTGGGCCGGCACGGAAACCGGCGCGTTTCGTATTCACGCGGTAGACGACACCTATGTGCGATACACCTATGCCGACGGCCTGTCTTACAACTCGGTCAAATCCATTCTGGTGGACAGTGCCGGCGACAAGTGGTTCGGCACCATGAACGGCGGGCTGAACCATTTTGACGACACCACCTGGACCCTGTTTCCCAGCCCGGATATCACGCCCATCAATGAAATCGCCCTTAACGGACTGGGATTTCCCCTGCTGGCCAGGGGTGATTTTTTAACAGAGCTTGCGGGCCTGGGCGGGTTTCATGTATTTAACGGCGCCGACTGGGCCGTCTATAACGCAGGCAACAGCGACCTGGCAGCAAATTACGTGGAGGCCCTGCTGGTCGACGGTTCGGGAAACGTGTGGCTGGGCACCTGCCCGCCGCCCCTTGGTTTTCTGGTCGGCCAGCCCGGGGGCCTGAACATGTTTGATGGCACGAACTGGACCACCTATGACAAATCCGACGGCCTGGTCGAGGAAAATGTTTCTGACATTGCCGCCGACAGCAGCGGAGACCTCTGGATCGCCACCCTGTTCGGCGGCATCAGCCATTTTGACGGCGCCACATGGACATCCTACACCACCGCCAACAGCGACCTGCCCAACGGCAACGTTCAGGCCGTGGCCGTTGACGCCAATGACACCAAGTGGTTCGGCACCACCATGGCCGGTGTCTGCTCCTTTGACGGTTTTGCCTGGACCCCCTACGACACGGACAACAGCGGTCTTGTCAACAACAACATTCACGCCATTGCCCTGCACGACACGCCCCCGCCCACTGAAGCGGCATCCGGAACCGATCCGATTGCCAGGGTCGTTGTTCCGGTATTTGAACCCGATGTCTGGCTGGGCACGGGCAATGGGGTCAACCGTCTGGACAGCACCGGGGCCTGGACCACCTTTTCCTTTGACGGCATCTTTAACTCCTATTACACGGCCGCGGCCGCGGATGCCGGCGGCAACAAGTGGTTCGGCACCCACGACGGCGTCGTAATGTTTGACGATACCGACTGGACCACTTACACCACCGAAAACAGCGGTCTTGCGGGAAACAACATTCGGGCCATTATCGTATCCAGCGACGGGAATATCTGGTTTGCCACCAACGCCGGGGCAAGCTGGTTTGACGGTACCGACTGGGCCACCTACAACACCGGCAACAGCGGCCTTGTCTCTGACGGGGTTTCCTGTCTGGCCGAAGATATCTCCGGCAGCCTCTGGTTTGGCACCAGCGCCGGGGCAAGCGTGTTTGACGGCACCACATGGACCACCTATACCATCACCAACAGCGACCTGGTTTCCGACGCTGTGCAGGCGGTCTGCGCCGCCGGTGACGGCAGCCTGTGGTTCGGCACCGACGCCGGTGTCAGTGTGTTTGATGGCGGCACATGGACCACCTATACCACCGCCAACAGTGACCTGGTGGCCGACGATATCAACACCATTGTCGAAAGCAGCACCGGCCTCATAGGAATCGGCACCGATTCAGGAATGAGCATGTTTGACGGCGGCACATGGACCACGCTTGACGTGGCAGGCGGCAGCCTGATCGCAAACACGGTCCGGGCCATTATCGAGGACAGCGAAGGCGAAATCTGGGTGGGCACCACGGCCGGCGTCAGCCGGTTTGACGGCGCTGCCTGGAGTCACTACGACAGGGGCGACGGCCCGGGCGATCCCAGCATTCGGGCCATGGCCCTTGAATCCGACGGCGACCTCTGGTTTGCCACGGGCAACGGGGTCACCGGTTATGTCATTCCCCCGGAGCCGGAGCCCGAGCCTGAACCGGAGCCCGTACCGGACCCGCCCCTGGTGCCGGACACCTCGATCGGCTGCTTTATCACCGGGCTCATGCGGTAGCACGCGCAACCGGCAAGATATCCACAAAACAACAGGGGACGCGGAAGGCCGCGTCTCCTGTTGTACTTTTCTAAAACTGCAATCTGCCAACTTTCTGTTGACAAACCAACAAAGTAGCTTTTAGTATTCTTAAAAAGAGGGGGCATGGATTTTTTCTATCACACAAAACCCTTTAAAAAATCAACCCATTCAAATATACAAAACCACATAATTTATAAAATGAGAGAAAATGCATTCAGCTTGTTTTTATTAATTGTTTTAATTATTCTTTTACATATTGCAGGATTTCTTGCGTTTGATTTTTACAATAACCCGAATAGCAATTTGGCAGCATCGAAAGATGAGCCTAAAATACCTTTTGGAGGGACCCAAAACGATCAAGTTAACCATAGAAAATATAATATAAGAAACATTCAGAAAAACCTTCCTGGCTTACTCAAGAAACCCAAACCTATTCCTGTTAACTCAACAAAACCCAAAATATATTCTTGGGTAGACAGCTCAGGGGTAAGACACTTCTCGGATCAAAACCCACAAGAACACTTTGAAAATATTCAAAAGAAGGACGCTTATGTTTCTGACGACCTTGGTACCAGCGAAAGAGCGGCCATGCAAATTGATCCTTACCCATCCAGTTCATCTACCAGCAAAATAATAGTAATGTGGAACCAAATATTTGTTCCTGTAAGGATCGGCTACAGAGGCAAAGAAGTTCAGACCATGCTTCTTCTTGATACTGGCGCTACGACTACGGTTATACACAGTGAAGCGGCTGCAAGACTTAATTTATGGAAAAGATCAAAGAGTGCTTCAATCGTTGCCGATGGAAGAAAAATTGGTTCAGAAAAAGCATATCTAGATTATATCAGAGTCGGGCCTAATAAATTTGAGAATTTCCCCGTTTCAATAATAAATTATTCGGGACACAACAATCATTTTAAAGGTCTGCTTGGAATGGACTTTCTAAAAAACGTAAAATACAGAATTAACTATTCCCAACAAATCATATATTGGGAATAGTCCTACAAGCCAAACCAGGACCTCCTTATCCCGGCCCTTTGGTTGAAAAAACTTTATGAACTCTTTCGACAGCGTTTCCGCCGATGGCCGAATGCATAAAAAAGCCCTGGTCTGGCGGGTGTTTCCCAACATTGTCGCTTTTGGCATCGGGCTGGGTGTCGCCTGGTTTCTTGAATGGGAAACCACGGACCTGGTCTGGAGCCTGTGGCTCTGCAGCCTGGTACTGGGATACCTGACCATCCTGTCCGCCATTTTCGGCGGAGCCTGGGCCTGGATTCATATAACCGGGCAGGAAGATTTGAGTCAGAAAAACCGGACGGCCGCCCTTGTGGCAGGCATCGGCATGGGCCTGTTTCTCCTGGGCTTTTTCTCCATCCACTTCTGCGGGTTTCACGCCGGGCACTCGGTTTTTCTCAGGCAGTTCTTTCCCGTCGAGGGCATGCCGGCCGAGGGTTTCGGCGCTGCCTTCATGAACCCGCCGCTTTTGTGGGCGCTGGCCTTCAAGCACCTTGCCGTGCCCTATGGCATCTTCCTTGTCCCGGCCCTGATTGTTGAACGCAGGCATGTGTTTGCGCCGTTTATCCAGGCCGTCCACATGGTAAACGGGCGGAAAACCGCCAACGGCTCCGGAACAGACCCCAAAACCAGCGCCCAGAAATTTTTCGGCAACGCCATGGGCCGGCCCTACATCAATGTCGTGCGCATGCACATCCTGATCTTCTTTTTTGCCCTCTGTTTCTTTTTAAAGATCGATTCCTTTGCTGTCTATGCCGTAGTCTACTTTGTCTATTTTTTCCCGTGGCACGAGGTGAAAAACAGTTGGCGACAAGTTCCCGCCGGGGCGGTTTGATTTGTAAAAATTAAAATCTTCCCGGACACTTTCGGCAGATGGTAAAGCCCCCGCCCGTTGCAGCGTAGCCGAGCGCAAAGGCTTTTTTCGGGAGAAGCGGGCAGGCTGTCTGAATCCCGCGAAGCGGGATGAGTTCCTGCCCGCGCCGAAAAAAACGTTTGCGCGAGGGCAGCCGAAGGCCAAGCTGCGGGGCGCGGTTCTTTTGGTACTTTTCTTGCCGTCAAGAAAAGTACGCGGAAAAGCAGGGGAGGAAAATTTGGTTTTAATGATAAAGATTGCTTCGCTGCGCTCGCAATGACCTTATGAGACAAACACGGGCAAGCTGTCGCCTGGCCCGTGGCACCCGTTAGCGTCGATTTCGATCCCGATAGCGATAGCGATTTCGATGAGAGACGGAATCGACACGTTCAAGATTGCTTTGCCTGAGGCTCGATAAAGTTTTCAAATTGACATTTCAGAGAGATAGGACGCACACTCTTTAAAAACCGAGAAAACAGGTATGGTAAAATTCTGTCGGCCAGAAGCTGTTCATCTACTGATAGCACCGTTGATCGGGGTTGTCCTGGTCTTCGGCATCCTGGGCTGCATGGCTGTGGGCCTTGACACAAGAAGAGCGGCACCCCAGGCCCCGTTCAATGTCGGCTACCAGGTCCTTGATCTCAAGTACCAAAAAGCCGGGCAGACGCAAACGCTCACGGTGGCCGTCTGGTATCCGACGGCGGCGCAACCGGAACAGCACAACTACGGGGGGCCAACAAATGGGAGCGTTGCTGTCGACGCACCACCCACGGCCAAAGGCGGCCCTTTCCCTTTCCTGGTCTTCTCGAACGGTTATGGAGGTAGCGGACTCAGCGCGGTGTTCCTCACCGAAGCCCTCGCCGCTCGTGGCTGGATCGTGGCATGCCCGGACCACCATGACAAGCATTCAGCCGTTCGTATACGAACCGGCCAAAAGACGGACTTCGACCGCCTCGGTTTTCTGCACGACGCCAGGGAGATAGCAGCATCCGGTCCCGCGGACCGCGACAAATACCTCTATCGACTGGACGAGATGACACTGGTGCTGGACAGCATGTTGAGTACCGATCCGTTCGACAAACTGATCGACAGGGACCGCGTGGCCGTCGGAGGGCACTCTTTCGGAGGATTCACGGCGCTGGGGCTTGGCGGGGCCATCAAACAGCGTCATGATCCCCGCATCAAAGCTGTGTTGCTGTTCTCGACGGGAGCTGGCGGTTACCTGTTCAAAGAGGACGAGCTTGACGCCGTTCGGATTCCATCCATGCTGTTCATGGGGGAAAGAGAAAAAGACCAGTTGCGTGGCTCCAAAACGATGGCAGAGCTTTCGGCCAAAATTTATAAGCACGTATCGTCACCGAAATACCTCCTTGAGGTTAAGGGGGCTGGCCATTTTTCGTTTAACAATTGCTTTGCGGACAACCGCGGGGCAAGGCGACTGAGCGGGACTGAGAAACAGTTCGAAGTTATCCGGCGATATTCAATTGCTTTCCTGGAGAAGCACGTCGCAGGTAAAAAAGACGCCGGTCACGTGCTGGACCGGAGTGACCCACTGCTTACCCGCTATGTCAGAGAACCGGTTCCGGAGGCCTCCAAACAGGATTTGGGGTCACCGGATGAAGGAATGTGACGCACCCGGGGTATGGCGCTCCCGGGTTTGTGCGGGGAACTTTTTTACAGGGCGCCGCGTTCAAGATTGCTTCGCTGCGCTCGCAATAACCTTATGAGACAAGTACGGGCAAGCTGTCGCCTGGCCCGTGGCCTCCGTTGATTCGGTTTCGATTTCGATCCCGATAGCGGTTTCGATAACAGCTGCGGGCATGACACGGCAACCAATAAAGGAGAGAATGAATGCGTTCAATCACTGCCGCCATGGCGGCCATTTTGCTTCTGGCCGGGTGTCTGACGCCCGGGCCGTCCCGGGACGCCGGTCCCTGGACCCTGTTTCTTGATGAACAGACCGGTCTTTACGGGTACAGGGACGCCAAAGGGGAGATTAAAATCCCGGCGAAATTCATCATGGCCGGCAGCCAGGAATTTAACCATATCACTGCCGTTGTGGAACAAATCGGCGAAGATGGCTTTCAGGATTACTACCTGCTGAAAACCGGGGAAAAGGTGGGAACCGGCTGCCTGTACCTGTGGGACAACACACCGGATTGCGAATGTGAGGGAAAAATCCGGTTTCGTGACCCGGAAACGGACAGGGTCGGCTTTTTTGACGCCAACGGCCGGGTGGTGATTCCGGCGGAATACAGTGATGCCCGGCCGTTCAGGAACAATCTTGCCGTGGTACTCAAGGACGCTGTAAGGGTCTGCCCGGACGGCACCCCCTGGTCGGCGGACAGCGGCCCGTGCGAGCACTGGCAGTGGCAGAGGGGCCGGGTGCTGCTGATCGATCCGGAAAACCGCGTGGTGGTTGAAGATTTTCCGCAGACCGGCAGATTTGACTGGTTTTCACTTCGCTTTTCAGAAGCAGCGGATCCTGACCCGCTGCGGGAATCCTTCAAGGCAACAGACGGCCGGTATATCTCTTTTGTAAATTTTGAAAAAGAGTTTGCCCACTGGCTCGCGTCGGCGTTCCTGGTGTCAGACACGCCGGACGCACTGGGGCGGTGCGCGTTTGACGAAATCACGTATTGGGAAGAGGATGCCGGACAATGGCGGCAGGAAGAAAAGGACCGGTTCCTGGAAAAAGCCGGTGGCAGGATGCTTCAGGTGATCGGGCAAATCCGGAGCGGCGCCCTTGAATATGAGGTGCACAACACGCCGGGGCTGAACCCCTTCATCTTCCAGGGCGACCGGTATGCCGCTTATTTTGACACCTGCGGAAATCCCATGGACTGGAAGTACCCGGTGTTTGACCTGGTTGTCTCATACCGGGATAAGGTCGACGGCAAAATTTCCCATCAGGATGTTTTCGAATTTCTCAGGACGGTGGACGGGGTCTACCAGCTGGTCAGCGCCCCTGTGCTTGCCTCGCCCTGATCCGGAATAGCCCGACAGCCATCACCGGTCCGAATCCGCCTTTTTGCCCAGCACCACATCGTCCGGCGTATCAAACACGCCGTCCGGGCCGGGGTGCCGCAGCAGACCACCCTCTTCCCGATATTGCAGTTCCCGGCCGGTATAGTAATCCGTCAGTGCCAGGGTTTGGCCGAGCCGCCGGTTTATGGAAAGCGCCAGCAGGTCGCTCTTTATCCTGGTCGCGGCCAGCCGGTCGATGTAACGTGAAAGGTCGGGCATGGCCATGCTGTTCAAAACCCAGCCGACCATATTCCGAATGGGGGGCTTTTGGGCGTATGCCTTCATATAGGCATCAGCCTGTGACAGATCCACCGGGTGACGCCTGCCGGCTTCGATCAACCGGTCATAGTAAATTTTCATGTCCGCCAGGCTCCGGTTGGGTTTAAACCCCAGAAAATAGACCGCACGTGACAGCAGCGGATTCTGCGCCTGCGCGTCGTCTGTGTTTCCGGGCATCGGTACCGAATCCATGAGGCGGCCGGCCACCAGGCCGCGCATGGTGTTCTTCATGATCAGGTATTCCGAAATCAGGGGCCGGGCCAGGGATATCTCCTCGAATTCGATGGGGGAAAAATTCTCGTGCAGGGAGATCAGGGTCTGCCGGTCCAGGTTTTCGTTCTGCAGGGCGGTCCAGGTGGTTTCAATGGCCTGTTCAACCAGGCCGGCAAAGATCATCTTGTGAATCAGCAGGGTCGCGTTATCCAGCCCCTTGCGGGCCACCCGGTTCAGCCGGCAGAATGCCTCGGTGGCCTCCCGTGGCTGCCCGGCCGATACATTGGCCAGAAAATATTGTCCGTAAATATTCGCCGTATCCCTGAGCGGCCTGAAGCTGAGAAACGGGATTTCCGCGGTAAATGCCACGGCTTCGGGCAGGTCGCAGATCCGGTCAAACCGGTCAAGGGCGTCAATGGCGTTGCGCCGTTTTCGAATATCGTCCCAGGCCTCGGCAATATCCGGCCGGCCGTCCGGGCCGGAGGTTTCCGGTCCCTGAGACTCATCGGTATTGAAAACCGCAAGATGCTCAAAACTGCCGTTGGAAGGACAGGCCACGTCTTTTTCCGAATAATCATTCACAACTGCCGGGGCATCCGCGGCCAGCCATGTTGTGCCGACCCCCGCCATCACGACCAGGGCCGAGACAAGCAGCAAATATCCGTTGTTGCCGGCGATGCGCCCTTTTTTAAGGCCAACGGCAAGGATGACGGCGGCCAGCAGGACCAGCAGCCAGTAGCCGGCAACAGCGATGCCGGGGACAGCGCCCTGCTGAAATACCAGCGCGGTGTGGAATGTCACAACAACGGCGTGCACCAGAAAAAAAAGGCAGGCAATCCCCCACAAGATAAACCGGATCGTTTTCATGTGTCCCCCTTTTCATTAGTTTCCATCCATAAATGGCCTTTTTCCGCAATCTCTGCGTCAAACCTCGGGCTTCCTTGTGCGGCGTACAACAGTACGCCTCCGCGTCGGCCCTTGTTTTCCTTGATCTTGCGAAATCCCGCCATGGCGGGACTGGCTTGGAAACACCACACGGTGTCATCCATGTTAAATGGATAGACACTAACTAAGGAAATTACTTTTAATGTAACCGGCATGCCCTGCCCTGTCAATCAGGGGAAAGGCCCGGTATGAAAGCTGTTTTCATTATTCCAAAACCGTGCTGACTGTTATATGCTCTTTTGCCGGGTCATGCGTTCTTTTCTTTTGGGCTGACGAAACAGGAGTGGCCAATGAAAAATGGATTTGTTCTGATCCTGCTGCTGGTTATTGTGATTCTGGCATGCGTTCTGGTGCAGTTTTACCGGACCCGGCGGGCCATGGCGGAGTTTGCCGGGCAGCACGGCATGACATATACAAAATCCCGATGGAACCTGTTTGATATCGGCACCATTCAGGGCAGCACCGGCGGCGCGGATTTTTTCATGGGCGCCCTGTCGCTAAAATACAAATTCGGCCCGGTTGCATCAGAGAATTATCCTGATGAAAAATCAGTTCTCATGTACATGCCGGTAAAAGGTATGCCGGAAAAAATGGTGATCCGGAGGCGCGGCAGGGGCATCCAGGGGGGTGCCGTTGAGATGGTTTTGTCCCAAACAGGTTATTCCGTGATAAAGACCGGGGACGGGGATTTTGATGCCCGTTTTGACGTGGTGGCAACCGAAAACAGCGTGACAGACTGGCTGACAGACACCCGGCGAAAGATTTTAAAAGCGTTTCTTTCCAGGGAAAACTGTGCGGTGGCCGACGGCAGGCTCAAAATAGAGCTCACCCGTTCACTCATCAGCCGCGATGATCTTGAATCGGCGTTTGCGCATATTCGGGAATCACAGGTGCCGCTGTCCGGCCCGGATGGGTCATAAACACCCCCCATTTTGACTGACGGTAGGGGCGGCCTGCGGCCGCCCGACTGATGGGCAACCGCAGGTTGCCCCTACAAAATCGCCGTCTGGCCCGTGGCGCCCATTGGCTCGATTTCGATCCCGATCCCGATAGCGATTTCGATGACAGTGAGGATTGACGCGTTCAGGATTGCTTCGTCGCGTTGCTCCTCTCAATGACGCATGACATTACCACTTCATGCGGACCGGCACACCGCGCTGATCCAGATACTCTTTGATGCCGCCGATGGTGTGGTGGCCGTAGTGGACCATGGAGGCGATCAGGGCCGCGTCGGCCCTGCCTTCGGTCAGGGCGTCGTGCAGGTGGACGGGCTCGCCGGCCCCGCCCGAGGCAATTACCGGAATGGTGACGTTTTCGGAAATCAGGCGGGTCAGCTCAATGTCGTATCCCCGGCACACCCCGTCGGCGTCGATGGAGTTCAGGCAGATCTCGCCGGCGCCCAGGCGCTGGGCCTCCCTTGCCCACCACAGGGCGTCTATGCCCATATAGGTACGGCCCCCGTTGATCACGATCTCAAAGCCGGAAGGAATCTCTTTACGCTTTTCCACGCGCTTGACATCCATGCCCAGCACCACGCACTGGCTGCCGAACTTTTCAGCCCCTTCGGAGATAATGGCCGGGTTCTGCACGGCCGAGGAGTTGACGCTGATCTTTTCGGCCCCGGCCAGCAGGGTGTCGCGCATGTCGGTAACGGTGCGAATGCCGCCGCCCACGGAAAAGGGAATAAAGATGGTTTCCGCCACCTTTCGCACCACGTCGATCATCAGTCCCCGTTTTTCATGGGAGGCGGTGATGTCGTAAAAAACGATCTCATCGGCCCCGGCCTCGTAATAGACCTTTGCCATCTCCACGGGATCGCCGATATCCACGTTGTTTTCAAACTTGATGCCCTTGGTGGTCCGCCCGTCCCGAACATCCAGGCAGGGTATGATTCTTCGTGTTAACATGGGTTCCACCTGCAAAAATTTTCCAGAATACGAAGTCCGGCCCGGCCGCTTTTTTCCGGGTGGAACTGGGTGGCCACCAGGTTGGCAAACCCGATGACCGACGCAAAGGTCACGCCGTAGTCGGTGGTGGCAATGACCGTGGACGGATCGGCAGGGGCCGGGTAGAAACTGTGCACAAAATAGAACCGGTCCTCCGGATCAATACCGTCAAACACGGGATGGGGTGTTTGCATGGCAACCGCGTTCCACCCCATGTGGGGAATCTTGAGCCGGTCGCCGCTGCCATCTACCATGTCCAGCGCAAAGGGCAGGACCTTTCCTTTTATAATGCCCAGGCATCGGGCGTTGTTTTCGCTGCTTTCTTCCAGGATCACCTGGGTGCCCAGGCAGATGCCCATCACCGGAATACCCCGTCCCACAGCCACGGAGATAGCCGCGTCAATGCCGGACCGCTCCAGGCTTGCCATGGCGGCCCCGGCCGCGCCCACGCCGGGAAAGATCAGCCGTTCGGCAGCGGCGATCTTTTCCGGGTCCCCGGTGATCACACATTCATGGCCGGTTTTCACAAGGGCCCTGGCCACGCTGGTCAGGTTGCCGGCTTCGTAGTCAATAATCGTTATCATGTTGATTTCGCTTCTCGTTACAATGAATTCTTTCTTCTTATCGTGCTCTTCATCTTAATCTTAATCTTACTCTTACTCTTAATCTTGCTCTTGATCGTTTTTACTTTCGAGCACGAGTACGTGCACGAGCACGGGCACGAAAAAAAAGTTACACCTGTAACGATTTTGCTTCGTCCCAGAGCGCGTCCATCTCCTGAAGGGTCATCTCCTCCAGTGTTCTGCCGCTTTTGGAGGCCTCTGCTTCTATATAAATGAACCGTTTTTCAAACTTTTTCACGGTATCGGCCAGGGCGGTTTCCGGGTGCACCCGCAGAAACCGGGCCAGGTTGACAAGGGAAAACAGCAGGTCCCCCACCTCTTCGGTGACATGGGCCTTGTCGTTTTCCGCCATGGCCGCCTCCAGCTCGGCAAACTCCTCTTTTATCTTGTCCATCACCCCGGCGGTATCAGGCCAGTCAAACCCCACACGGGAGGCCCGCTCGGTGATCCGGTAGGCCCGCACCAGGGTAGGCAGGTTGCGGGGCACCGAGTCCATGAGTGACTTTTTTTCCCCGGCCCCGGCTTTTTCCCGCTGCTTGATCCGGTGCCAGCGGTTTTTCACATCCTCCACGGTTTTGGCCTCCTTGTCGCCGAACACGTGGGGATGGCGCCGGATCATTTTCTCCGCGGATATGCGGGCCACGTCCTGGAGATCAAAATCGCCCCGGCCCCGGAAGATGCTTTCCAGAAACAGAATATGAAACAAAAGGTCGCCCAGCTCTTCGCAAATCTTGGCCGGGTCCGCCTCCATGATGGCGTCAACCAGCTCGTGAACCTCCTCAACCAGGTAGACCGTCATGGAGCGGGGGGTCTGCTCCCGGTCCCAGGGGCACCCCTTGTCGCCCCGCAATGTATCGACAATCCGGGCCAGCCGTTCCATCTGCGTCTCCCTGTTGCTTTCCGGTGCTACCTGATCCATCGTTTTTTGATCTCCTGAGCCTTTGAATAGATGTTTTTGTAAAACTTTCCGGAGACCACGTCGGTCATGGAGCCGGCCATGTCCACCGCCATGCCGTGAAACCGGGAATTTTTGGCGTACGGCAGGGCCGCGCCGCCCACCCTGGTAATAAAAAAGAGCAGCACCACCACGATCAGGACGCCCTTGACCGCGCCGAAAAGGCCGCCCAGGACCCGGTCCAGCCAGCCCATCATGGTGATGCCCAGGGCATACCGGACCAGCAGGCCCAAAAGCCCCACGGCGATCACCACGCAGCAGAACACAAGGGCAAACCCGGCCATGTCGGCAAAGGCCCCCCCGGGAATAAAGGCCGGCAATTTTCCGGCCGCATGGGGATAAAAAAGATAGGCGCTGTAAAACCCGGCCAGAATGCCGATGATGGAGGAGAGCTCCCGGCTCAGGCCCCGGAAGACTCCCCGGATCAGGCACACGCACACAACGGCAATGACCACCATGTCGACTATGTTCATCAGCACAACAGCTCTTTTGAATTTAAGGCCTTAAAATTATTTTAAAAACTTGCCTTTCCGGCCTGTATCGCCCGCAGGTCCCCATGGTTTTACCACAATACGGAAAATTTGCAACAAAGCCCGGTATTCTGTATGATGTAAAAATTAAAACCGAAACGGATGGAACGGACCAGAACCAATGAAACACGCGCACACGGAAACAGACCAGCCGGTTCAGCTTGAACTGTCGGACATTCGCCTGGCCATGCAGCTGTTCGGCGAGCATGGCGGCCACCTGAAAAAGATCGCCGCCGACCTGGGGGTAAAAATCGACGCCCGGGGCAGCACGGTCTTTATCCAGGGCGACACCATTGCCGCTGACCTGGCCCGGATCGTTCTCACCCAGCTTTACACCCTGCTGGAGGCCGGCTACCCCGTTTATGTCGAGGATGTGGACCACGCGGTCCGTGCCCTGCGGGAAGACCACCGCACCGACATCAAGGACCTGTTTCTCGACACCGTATGCATGACCGCCAAAAAACGGCCCATCACGCCCCGCAGTCCCCGGCAGAAAACCTATATTGAGGCCATCCGGCGGTTTGACATCGTGTTCGGCATCGGCCCGGCCGGCACCGGCAAAACCTACCTGGCCATGGCCATGGCCGTGGCCGCGTTCAAAAAAGGGCTGGTCAACCGGATCATTCTCACCCGGCCGGCGGTGGAAGCCGGCGAGGCCCTTGGGTTTCTGCCCGGGGATCTGGCCGAAAAGATCGACCCCTACCTGCGGCCCCTGTACGACGCGCTCTACGACATGATGAGTTTTGAAAAAATCGCCGGCCTGATGGAAAAAAAGGTAATCGAAGTGGCGCCCCTGGCCTTCATGCGGGGCCGCACCCTAAACGACTCTTTTATCATTCTCGACGAGGCACAGAACACCACCACCCAGCAGATGAAGATGTTTTTGACCCGCATCGGGTTCAACTCCAAGGCGGTGATCACCGGCGACATCACCCAGATCGACCTGCCCACGGGCAAGTCCTCCGGCCTGATTGAGGCCAAGGATATCCTTACCGACATTACCGGTATCGAGTTCGTCTTTTTTTCAAAAAAGGACGTGGTGCGCCATTCGCTGGTGGAAAAGATCATCGCCGCCTATGAAGAAAAAACCGATGGTATATCCAACGGCCTGAAATAAAATCGTTTTATCTTATTCTCTCCCCCGGCGGCGGTTTTTGCTTGAAAAGTGCGCCGCTTTTCTATAAAAACCCCAAGATGTAACCCGTACGGGTATGAAGGAGCATGAAGCAGCCGTGAACTTTTCAGCAACACGATGTTTGACCGGCCTGAGATCAGACATCCCCTCCGGTCACTGCTGTTTCGCCTGACGCCATGGCCATTCCCTTTCTCACAAAAAGCCTGCTTCCCCCTGTTGACAGCCGCTCTTTCCGGTGGGGCCTGCTGATCGCCACGGCCCTGGTCTTTTCCATGACCCTGTCGCTCTCCTCTTTCAAAATCCGGGACTATGCCTACCAGCTGGGGGATGTGGCCGGCGAAGATATCAAGGCCCCCAAGGACCTGCTGATAAAGGACGCCCGGGCCACGGAAGAAAAACGGGCACAGGCCGGGGACCGCGTGCTGACGGTGTATGACCACAACGACACCCTGGCCGAACAGATCAACCGCCAGCTGGCCGTGAGCTTTGAGCTTGCCAGAAACGCCCTTCAGGGGAAAATCTCTTCTGCCGACACCTCCGCCAAGCCCGGCCATGACCTTTTGTGGGAATACAAGCCCAAGTTTGAACAGACCCTGGGCATCAGCGTGAGCAATGGGGCCTACGGCATTCTGGAAAAAGAAAAATTTTCAAAAAAAATTGAAATCCTGATCGGCCGTATTGTCACCGAGATTCTTGCCAACGGCGTGGTGGCCAACAAGGAGAACCTGCTGCGGGAACGGGAACGGGGCATTGTCCTGAGCACCATAAGCAACCAACAGGAGGAGATCGTCACCAACCTGAGGCGCTTTTACGGCCTGGACCAGGCCCAGATCATGGTCCGCGTGGTGGGTGAGCCCCTGCTGGCCGACGTGGACTACACGGTAAAGAACCTGATCGTGGATTTTGCCCAGAGACTGATTACCCCCAACATTACACTGAATACAAACAAAACCGAAAAACGCCGGCAGGATGCCCAGGCCAGCGTCAGCCAGGTGGCCTACGAGGTGAAAAAAGGGGAGATGATCCTGCGGGAGGGCCAGCGCATCAATGAGCTGGACCTGCTGAAGCTGGAGTCCCTTCGGGCGGAAGCCAAAAATCAGGACTCCCTGGCCACCTCCCTGGGGGCCGCCCTGATCGGGGCACTGGTTTTCTTCGTGGTCTATCTTCGAAACTCGGAAAGCAGCCGGCGCGGTGTGCTGGCCGACAACAAGAATCTGCTCTTTTTCGCCACCATGCTCTGCCTCTCCCTGATGGCGGCCCGGCTGGCCTTTTCCCTGGGCGAGGCAATGGCCTTCAGCGCGTCATCGCCCACCATCACGCCCCAGTCGATCCTGCTGGCCGTGCCCCTGGCCGCCAGCGCCATGATCGTCTGCCTGTTCATGAACATTGAACTCACCGCCTCCTTTGCCCTGATCCTGGCCCTGTGCACCGGCGCCATTTTCAACAACAACTTCGAGGTGGTTGTCTACTCCATTTTAAACCTGACCATGGCCGCCTTCTGGATGCAGCACTGCCGGGAACGCAAGGTCTTTATCAAGGCCGGGGCCAAGCTGGGCCTCTTTAACGTGGCGGCCATCACGGCCATCAACCTCTACCAGGGCGACCTGTCCGGTGCCGGCATGCTGACCGACTGCGGCCTGGCCTTTTTCGGCGGGTTTCTCTCCGGCGTGCTGACCGCCGGCCTGGCACCCATCATTGAAATGGTGTTTGACTACACCACGGACATCAAGCTGCTGGAGCTTTCCAACCTGGACCAGCCCCTGCTCAAGCGGCTCATGCTGGAGGCCCCGGGCACCTATCACCATTCGCTGGTCGTGGGCGCCATGGCAGAGGCCGCCGCTTCAGAGGTAGGGGCCAACCCCCTGCTGGCAAGAGTGTGCGGCTACTACCACGACATCGGCAAAATTCGAAAACCCCTCTATTTTGTTGAAAACATTCGGGACGGCAAGAACAAGCACGACAAGCTGGCCCCCTCCATGTCCGGCCTGATCCTCATGTCCCACGTCAAGGACGGGGTGGACATCGCCCGGCAGCACCGGCTGGGCAAGGCCGTGGTAGACGCCATCGAGCAGCACCACGGCACCCGGATCATCGCTTACTTCTATGAAAAAGCCAAGCGGCAGGCAGAGGAGAGCGGCAAGGAAAAAGAGATCAATGTCAATGACTTTCGATATCCCGGCCCCAAGCCCCAGACCCGGGAGGCCGGCCTGATCATGCTGGCCGACGAGATCGAGGCAGCGGCCCGGACCCTGGAGTCCCCCACCCCCTCCCGTCTCCAGGGCCTGATGCAGGACCTGATCAACCGCACCTTTTCCGACGGCCAGCTCAACGAGTGCGAGCTGACCCTCAAGGATTTAAACAACATCGCCAAGAGCTTCAACACCATTCTCTCCGGCATCTACCACCACCGTATCGAATACCCGAGCGCGGAAAACGGAAAGAAAAAAGATGGAAGTCCAGATAAGCAACCGCCAAAAAGCCCACCGCCTGCCCCCGAAACACCGGATTCTGAAAAAGACGCAGGCCGTCTTAAACGCCTTGGCCAGTCCTGATAATACCGAACTCTCCATCCTGATCACGGACGACGACGCCATTGCCGAAATGAACCAGGTCTACCTGGGCCGCACCGGCCCCACCAACGTGATTGCCTTTCCCATGCAGGAAGGAGCGTTTGCCGATCTTACCCCCGGCCTGCTGGGCGACGTGGTAATATCCGCGGATACGGCCCTTCGGGAGGCCCGGTCCATGGGCGTCTCCCTGGAGGCCCGCTTTACAGAGCTGCTGATCCATGGTATTTTGCACCTTTCCGGATACGACCACGAACAGTCCGACACCGAGGCGGAAAAAATGGAGGCAAAAACGCGGGAACTGCTGAAAATGCTGGCGAGCCTATAGTGCCCCGCATTTTTTGAGCGTCATCGTAGAAAATCAAAATTCAGGCGGCTTTGTAAAAAGTTCAAGTTCAAGGCGCGCAAATCCCGAGGAATGAGGCGTACTTGTTGTACGCCGCAGTGACGAGGGGTGCAGCGCAACGCAGAAATTGGGCTTTTTACAAAGCCGCCATAAGAGGTGATTATGACACATCTGGCCGTCAACGTAGATCACATCGCCACCCTGCGCCAGGCACGGGGCGTGGATTATCCCGACCCCGTGGCCGGGGCCGTGCTGGCCCAGCTGGCCGGTGCCCACGGCATCGTGGCCCACCTGCGGGAGGACCGGCGCCACATTCAGGACACCGACGTGGTGCGGCTCCGGGCCGCCGCCCGCCGTTTTATCCTGGAGATGGCGGTGACCCCGGAGATGGAGAAAATCGCCCTTTCGGTCAAGCCCGACCTGGTCACCCTGGTGCCGGAAAAGCGAAAAGAGCTCACCACCGAAGGGGGGCTCAACCTTGCCAGACACGGCGGGCCGGTGGCAAAAACCATTGAAACCCTGCACCGCAACGAAATTCCGGTCAGCCTGTTTATTGACCCGGACCCCGGCCAGGTGCGCCGTTCCCATGATGCAGGGGCCATGGCCGTGGAGATTCACACCGGCGCCTTTTGCGAGGCCGCCACCGAAAAAATCCGTCAAAAAGAGTTTGACCGGATTCGAAAGGCCGTGGAAGTGGCCCGCAACCTTGGGCTGATTGTCAATGCCGGGCACGGGCTCTGTTACACCACCATTGAATGGATGGTCACCTTAAAGGAGATCGACGAATTCAGCATCGGCCACAGCATCGTCTCCCGGGCCGCCCTGGTGGGGATGGACCGGGCCGTCCGCGATATGCTGGCCCTTATCTCATGAAATTTTTCGACATAAGAATATAGATGTTAATTTATTGGGAAACGTCTATAAAACTTCCAAGACATAAAATGTCACAGGCGACTTAAGGAATTTTGTGCCAATTGTATGTCGAAAAAATTCACCCTTCGGGCGAGCCGCCTTGGCCGCAGCTGCTGTGTTGCGGCATACTCGCGGTAGGCCGGCTACAGCTTCGCATGCCGCGCCTTGCATCTGCGGCCAAATCGACTCGTGAGATATCTAGAACAATTGAGTACAATATCATCGAAATCGGGATCGCTATCGGGATCGGGATCGATCAATACTGACGGCAAAATATAAAATGACCTCATCAAGTGCTGACATGCGTTTTACAAAGGACCGTTCGTTCCTCGTGGCCTGTGAACCGTAGAGTTGTATCGCTATCGATACCGATACCGATCCCGATAGCGATTTCGATTTAAAGGGGAGACTGAAATGTACCTTGTGTGCGCCGACGAGATGCGGCAGATGGACCGCACCACCATCGAAGCCTTCGGCATTCCCGGCCGGGTGCTGATGGAAAACGCGGGGCGGAGTGCCACCGGCTGGCTGCTTGACACCATTCCCGACGCCCTTGAAAGACGCATTGCCGTGATCGCGGGCCGTGGCAACAACGGCGGCGACGGGTTTGTCATGGCCCGGTACCTGGCCCAGCGGGGGGCCGAGGTCACGGTATTTCTGCTGGCCGAAGAGAGCAAGGTGTCCGGCGACGCCAAAGCCAACCTGGACCTGCTTTCCGCATTGAATGTGCCGGTAATCTGCATTCCAGAAGAAAAAAGCTTTGCCAGAAAAAAAACGGCCCTCTCCCACCAGCACCTGTTTATCGACGCCCTTCTGGGAACGGGCCTGAAATTTGAAGTCAAGGGGCTGTTTGCAAAGGCCATTGATTTTATGAACCGGTCAGGGCGGCCCGTCTTTGCCGTGGACATGCCCTCCGGCCTGGATTCAGACACCGGGCAGCCCAGAGGCACCTGCGTAAAAGCCGCGGCCACAGCCACTTTCGGTTTTGCCAAGCCAGGGCAGGTGCTGTTTCCCGGCGCCGCATTCACCGGAAAGCTGGGCGTGGTGGATATCGGCATTCCGCCATTCGTGGCCGATGAGGCCGACTCCCGGCGATGGTTGCTTACACCGGCCATGGCCGCCGGTTACCTTCGGCCCCGCGAGCCGGACGCCCACAAGGGAAGCGCCGGCCATCTGCTGGCAGTGGCCGGGTCCGCCGGAAAAACCGGGGCCGCGGCCATGGTCGGCATTGCCGCCATGCGGTCCGGCGCCGGCCTTGTAACCCTGGCCGTGCCCGCCGGCATCAACGCGATTGTGGAGACCCTGGCAACAGAAGTGATGACCCTGCCGGTAGGAGATACGGATTGCCGAAAGTTTGACGAAACATGTATGGATTCGATCCTCGAACAAACAACCGGCAAAAAGGCTCTGGCCATAGGTCCTGGTATGGGAACCGGGCAGGCTGCCAGAAACCTGCTGCGCGGTCTGATGGAAAAAAGCGACGCGCCCATGGTCATCGACGCCGACGGTCTCACCTGCCTGGCCGACGATCCGGACTTGCTCTCTTTTAGCCGGGACCGGGCGGTGTTCACCCCCCACCCCGGCGAAATGGCCCGGCTCTGCGGTATGACCGTCGCCCAGGTGCAAAACGACAGGATCCGGTGCGCCCAGGACTTTGCCCGGACCCACCACGTCCACCTGGTTCTCAAGGGGGCGGGTACGGTCATCGCCCATCCCGACGGCACGGTGTTTGTCAACCGCACCGGCAACCCGGGAATGGCCTCCGGCGGCATGGGAGACGTGCTGACCGGCGTCATTGCGGGCCTGTTCTGCCAGGGATATGAGACAGGGATTGCGGCCCGGCTGGGCGTTTTTCTTCACGGCCTGGCCGGAGACATCGCGGGAGAAGAGACCGGGAAAACCGGACTGCTGGCCTCCGATGTGTCGTTCACCCTGCCCCGGGCCCTTCAAACCCTTGAAAGCAAGGACCATGACCGGTTTGTCGACTGTTTTCCGACACAGATCAAGCTCGCCTGAAGAGACCCAGGCCCTGGCCGAACGAATCGGCCGGCTCTGCGCGACCGGCGCCGTCATCGCCCTGACCGGTGACCTGGGCAGCGGCAAGACCGCCTTTGTCCAGGGCCTGGCCAGGGGCATGGGGGTTTCTGCTGCCTGTCCGGTCACCAGCCCCAGCTATACCCTGGTCAACCAGTATTCCGGCACCGGCGGCCAAACCCTCTGCCACATCGATCTTTACCGCCTGGTCCACCCGGACCAGATCGAGGACCTGGGCACGGACGAACTGATGGATGGGGACCATGTGACGGCCATTGAGTGGGCCCACAAATTCGGACCGGATTTATGGAAGGAAGATATTGACATCACCCTTGATATCGTGGAAGATACCGTGCGCGATATTTGCGTGGCCCCCCGCACGGCAAAGGGGGAAGCGCTGGTCGAACAGCTGATTCAGATGAACTCATAAAAAACGATTTCGAAAGGCAACGGGCTTTTTACAAAGCCATCCGGAGGGAAAAAATGGGCCTTGTGGTTCAAAAGTTCGGCGGCACATCGGTCGCCGACATCGAAAAAATCCGCAACGTGGCCAACCGGGTCATCCGCACCGCCACCGCGGGCAACCGGGTCGTGGTGGTGCTGTCGGCCATGGCCGGTATCACCGACAGCCTGATCAACCTGGCCAACCAGGCCGCCGAAGATCCGGACGGCAGGGAACTGGATTCCCTTCTCTCCACCGGCGAGCAGACCACGGTGGCCCTTCTGGCCATGATGCTCACCGACATGGGGTACAAGGCCCGGTCCCTGCTGGGGTTCCAGGCGGGAATCCGCACCAATGCGGCGGCCACCAAGGCCCGAATCATCAGCATCGACGCGGAAAAAATCCGCACACTGCTGGCCGGCGGCTATATCGTGGTGGTGGCCGGGTTCCAGGGCATCGACGATGACGGCAACATCACCACCCTGGGCCGGGGCGGGTCCGACACCTCGGCCGTGGCCCTGGCCGCCGCCATCAAGGCCGACGTGTGCGAAATCTACACCGACGTGGACGGGGTCTACACCACCGATCCCTCCATCTGTGAAAAGGCCAGAAAACTTTCCCGGATTTCCTACGACGAAATGCTGGAGATGGCCAGCCTGGGCGCCAAGGTGCTCCAGATCCGGTCGGTGGAGTTTGCAAAAAAATACAACGTGCCTGTTCACGTAAGAACATCTTTTGGCGAGGAGGAAGGAACCATGGTGCTGCAAGAAGACACCGGCATGGAAGAACTGGTCATCTCCGGGGTAACCTGCTCAAAGGGCGAGGCCCGGATCACATTCAAAAAGGTGGCGGATGTGCCGGGCGTGGCATCCGAAATTTTTGGCCCCATCGCCGAGGCCCGCATCCTGGTGGACATGATCATTCAGAACACCCGGGCCGGGGGCCAGACCGACCTGACATTCACCGTTCCCAGGGGGGACTATAAAAAAGCCCTGGCCATTGCCCAGGAAACCGGCAAGGCCATCGGCGCCGAAGAGGTGATGGGCGCGGAAAACCTGGCCAAGGTGTCGATCATCGGCGTGGGCATGAAAAACCACTCCGGCGTTGCTTCCACCATGTTCTCCACCCTGGCCGCCGAGGGCATCAACATTCAGATGATCAGCACCTCGGAAATCCGCATCTCCTGCGTGGTGGAAGAAAAATACGCCGAACTGGCCGTGCGCGTGCTGCACACCGCCTTTGGCCTGGATAAAAAAGAGTAGCGCACAACCCGTTTTCCCCTTTTCCGGGAACAGGTGCGGCAGCCCCGGAATGACACGACAGGGACAAAAGCCTTTTGTCCCTGTCGCTTTTTGATACCTTTCCTGCCACACAGGGGGTGCCCATGAAAAAAGCCTTGTCCTTCGTCTGTATTGCCCTGGCTGTGTTTTTCTGCCAGACGGCAACCCCCGACGCTTCCGACAGGCCGGTTATCTATGCCCAGGCCGGCAACAGCTCGGGCGTTGACAGGGTTATTTTTTCTCCAAACGGAGACTATCTGGTCTCCCTCTGCTTTCCCGGAAGTGCCGTGGTCTGGGAAACCGCATCGGGCCGCACCTACGGAGAGTTTCCGACAGACGCCGATGTTCCACCGGAACTTTCCGGCGTTATGGGCTTCAAAAACTTCGGGGAGGTTTACAGCCTTGCCGACGCCCGGACCACGAGCACCGACACCGGCCGAATCACTCATTCCGATGACACGCGGCTGATGGCCGAAATCCCCAACAACAGCTGCTCCACCATCCTTCTCCGGGACGCAAAAACCGGCGCGGTTTTACACACTCTGGGCTTTCTCCGGGACACCTTTCACCAGATGGCCTTTTCCGAAGACCGGTCCGTTTTTTACACTCACTCCGGGTTCAGTGACCTGACGGTATGGGACCCCCGGGCCGGTGAGCTGAAACAAAAAGACCCGGATGTTGACCTGCTGGACGACAACCGCTTTCTCTGTGCAGTGGCCAAAGAGACCGAGGGCTTCTGTTTTCTTTCTAAAAAAACCACCGCCTTTTTCCGCATCACCGACACCCTCACCGGCCGGGAGACCAGAATTCCCTGGGACGATATGCCGCACGGCCGTATATTCGGCCTCTCGCCGGACATGACCCGCGTGCTGATGGGCATCTTTGACGACAGCCGCCACTACCGGTTGCTGGACGTGGCAACGGCCCAACCGCTTTTTGATTTTCACGCGGAAAGCGACAACCAGATTGAGTGGGACATGGGCCGGTTCGCCTTTTCGCCGGACAGCCGTCATATCGCCTTCAAGGCGAATGAAATCGACAAAGAGACCGGAAAGCACAGAAACACGCTTCATCTTTATGAC
Organism: Desulfosudis oleivorans Hxd3; assembly: GCF_000018405.1. Lineage (NCBI taxonomy): Bacteria > Pseudomonadati > Thermodesulfobacteriota > Desulfobacteria > Desulfobacterales > Desulfosudaceae > Desulfosudis > Desulfosudis oleivorans. Next base: position 897,540 of record NC_009943.1, on the reverse strand, counting down.
ACAAACAGCGGAGCAAAAGTCCGCACTTTTACCGTCCCTGCCCCTTCCACCATCATTTACAGCTTCGCCTTTGATCCTTCCGGCAAGGCCCTTCTGGTTGCCGACGCCACCACCATCTACCGGGTGAACATCACGGATGGGGCCGTTGTTCAAACCTTTGCCACGGAAAACGAAAAAACCCCCTGGTGGGCCTCGATTGTCAGCAACATCTGCATGTCTGACGACGGCCGACGAATAGCGGCCGGTGACGCCGTGGGTGTCGTCCACGTCTGGGAGACCGGCGGCGGCACAAAAACCGCCACCCTGCCCACCGCGGCAGACGGCTCCTATTGTGTTGTCCTGGCGCCGGACAAAAACCGGGTATGGTCCACCGGAAAGGATGATGGCACCATCTATCTTACCGACATCGCCACCGGGGAAAACGTGGCCCGTTTCATCAGCTTTCGGGACGGCGGATGGATTGTCATCACCCCGCAAGGCTATTACAATGCCTCGGCCAACGGCGAAAAATATCTCAATGTCCGCATCGGCACCTCCATCTACGACATTGGAAACTACCGGGAGGCCTTTTTTCGGCCCGACCTGGTAAAAGTGGCGCTTCAAGGCGGTTCCCTGAAACACCTCCGCACCGTGGCCGACACGCCGCCGGCACCGGCGGTGACCATTGTCAACGCCCCGGTGAAAACCGACCGGGAGGAGATTGCCGTAACTGTCCGAATCACGGACCAGGGCGGTGGTATCGGCGATATCCGCATCTTTCTCAACGACAGCGCCGTTGTATCGGACAGCAGCCGGGGCATCGCCCTGACGCCCGTGGCCGATGAAAAATCGGTAATTAAAACCTATACCCTGCGCCTGGTGCCAGGTGTCAACATACTGCGGGCCACGGCATTCAACAGCGACAACACCATGCAGAGCAACGCGGCCCTGCATACAGTGACCGCCGGATTTGAAACCGGCCGCAAGCCGGCCCTCCACGCCGTGGTGGTGGGTATCAACACCTATAAAAACCCTCAACTCACCTTGAAATACGCGGTGCCCGACGCCCGGCTCTTTGCCGACACCTTGAAGTCCGTGGGAACCGGGCTGTTTGAAACCGTTTCCGTGGACCTGCTCACAACGCCGGAAGCCACCACGAAAACAACCATCCAGCGGCGTCTGGAAGCAATGCGGCAGCAGGTACGGCCCGACGACGTTTTTGTCTTCTACGTGGCCAGCCACGGCATGGTGGAGGAGGGCACCTATTTCCTGGTCACATCCAACGTGGGGTCCCTGCGCACGGAGCGACTGCGCGATGATGCCCTGCCCCAGGACCTGCTCAAAGGGCTGATCGCCAATATTCCTTCCACCAAGAAGCTGGTGGTCATCGATACCTGCAACGCCGGCCGGCTGGGCGAGGCCCTTCAGGCGGCCCTGCTGACCCGGGGCATGAGTGAAGACACGGCCATGAAGATCCTGAGCAGGGCCGTGGGCTCCACTATTCTTTCGGCCTCCACCTCCATGCAGGAGGCCCTGGAGGGGTACAACGACCACGGCCTCTTCACCTACATCCTGGTGCAGGGGTTAAAAGGAAAAGCGGACATCGGCAACACCGGCTTTGTCAAAACCACGGCCCTGGCTGATTACGTGGACACCGAGGTACCCCTGGCCGCGGAAAAAACCTTTCAGCGGCCCCAGTATCCCACCATCTCCATCAGTGGCCAGCCCTTTCCCATCGGCCGGGTGAAATAACCTGAACGCCCCGGACCGGCTTTCCCGAATTTCCCGGCGCTGGCTTTTGCGGCAGTGCGTTTCTGTCTTGACACGAGCCCGCCGCCTGCATAACATCAGTAAAAATCTTCTTTCTTACACTACAGCTTTTCGGAGGTGGTCCTATGATCAGCCAGGTGCCGGGCGCGGAGGTCGTACACGCCTGCCGGCTGCTGTTTCCCGCGGCAGCCGTTATTGATACCTGCTTTCTGGAAACCGTGGCAAAAAAAGATCTGAAAACCGCCTTTCGCAAAAAAGCGCTGAAAACCCATCCGGACCGGGCCAAGGCCCTGGGTCGCAGCCAGGAAGAGCTCAAACGCCTGTTTGAGGAGACGACCTCGGCCTACCACACCCTCAGTCTCTTTTTCTCCGGCCGTTCCACCAGAACCGCCACAGTAAAAAATGAAAAGCCCGCCTCACCCCGGCCTGCCCCCAGGCGACCGGCCCGCAAAAGAACAACGGATCATTTTTACACCGGCAGGCTTCCCACCCGGGAATTGCGGCTGGGTGAATACCTTTATTATTCAGGCCTGATCTCCTGGAAAACCCTGATTAACGCCATTGTGTGGCAAAAAAATCAGCGGCCCCGGTTTGGTGAAATCGCCCGGCAGTGGAACTTTCTTTCAGATGCAGAGGTTTACCGGGTCCTGTCCGGAAAAGCCTGGAATGAACCCTTTGGTGAGTACGCCCGGCGCCGCGGCCTGCTTTCCAAATACCAGCAGATGGCTGTATCGGGCCGGCAGAAGCAGCTTCAGCCCATGATCGGCGAGCATTTTATAAACGAGGGACTTTTCACCCCTGCCCAGGTCGACATGATGGTTATGCGCGCGAAACAGCACAACCGGGGTGTCGGCCACCGGTAACCCGGATATTTCATAAATGAAATATTCGGGCTGGCTGGCACTATTATCTCAAGAAAGGTTTGTCATGAACGCCATTGTTTTTGATCCAACCGTCTGCGCGGCCTGTAAAACCGTGGACTGCCTGATGAACTGCCAGTACATCTCCTTTGGCGACGTGGCTGAGGCGAAAAAAGAAAAGCAGAAGATCAATGCCGGCAAGGAGAGCCGTGTGCTCCACGAATGCCTCACCTGCTATGCCTGCCAGGAGTACTGCCCCAACCACAACAACCCGTTTTTCGTGCTGGTGGAACTTCAGGAAAAGCTGGGCCTGCTGCCCGCGCCCCGGCCCGTGGTGGCCGAGCAGTTAAAAATGATGGCGTTCAAGGGCCGGCTGGCCAGGGCGCCGGTGGCCTCGCCCCTGATCAACATGTGCGCCTTTCCCATGCTGACCGGCTCCATTCGGGGCCGGCTGTATGAAGGGGCGTCGGTGATTGCGGGAACAGACATCTTTTGCAACGTCATGTGGCTTCACTTTGCCAAAAACTCGGTGATCCGGGAGCGGGTGCCCAAAGCCATCGACAACATCATGTCCTTTTTCATGAAGGATTCCGGCCTTACCGATATGGTCTGCTTTCATGATGAGTGCTACGGCACCTACACCACACTGGCAAAGGCCTACGGCATTGACGTGCCGTTCCGGCCGATCCACCTGTTTGACTATATCAACGGCCGGCTGGATGACCTGGCCGACCGGATCAAGCCATTAAACCAGGTGGTCGCCTACCAGCGGGGCTGTTCCAACCGGCTCTGCCCGGAGACCGACGCGGTGCTGGACGAAATCTTTGAAAAAATCGGCGCCATCCGCGCGCCCCGCAAGTATGACCGGGAAAACGCCCTGTGCTGCGGCGGGGTTCCCCGGGCCCACCAGCGGGACGAGTTTGCCGACGACCTGGTGGAACGAAACATTTCCGACATGCTGGATGTAAAGGCCGTGTATTGCGTGTTCAACTGCCCCTTCTGCATGGCCACCCTGGCCCAGGAGGTGGCCGAGCGGGGCCTGATGCCGATTCTGGTCAGCGACCTTGTCCAGGCCGCCCTGGGGGAGTAATTTCATGAAAAATACGGGACACGACATGGATAAACTGATCAAAAAACTGCAAGCCATTGTGGGCGAGGCCTTTGTCTCTGACGCGGCCGAAGAGCGCTACCTCTACTCCATGGACCAGGGCACCATGCCGCCGGCCGCACCCGACGCCGTGGTAATGCCCAAAACCGCTGACCAGGTGGTGCAAATCGTCCGGCTGGCCAATGAGTTGAAGGTGCCCCTGGTGCCCATGGGCGGAGGACTGGTGCTCTCCGGCCTCACCCGGGCCTTAAAGGGCGGGGTGATTGTGGACATGAAACGAATGGACACCATCATTGAGGTCAACCCGGCCAGCCGCTATGTCGTGGTGGAAGCCGGTGTAACCCAGGGCAAACTCAAGGCCTATCTTGCCAAACACCACCCGGATTTAAAACACTCCATGCCCGACGCGCCCCCGGCCGCCACCATTGCCGGCAATGTGTGCATTCACGGCTCCGGCCACCTCTCGGTGCTGGGCGGGTTTCATTCAGACATGCTCACCGGCCTGGAGGTGGTGCTGCCCACCGGCGAGATCGTTCGCACCGGCTCGTGCAGCGTGTCGGACAAATGGTTTGCCAAAGCGCCCCTGCCCGACCTGTCCGGCCTGTTTCTGGGCTGGTCCGGCACCACCGGCTTCGTTACCAAACTGGGCATCCGGCTTTTTCCCAACTACCGGCACAATGACGTGCTGGTCTACGTGTGCGAAACCGCGGACAAAATGCCGGAGATCATCTACCGGCTCACCAGCGCCCAGGTAGCCGAAGACATGACCCCCTGGATGACCCCCAAGCCGGAATGGGCCAGGGGATTTTTTCATATTAACATCGCTTTTGGCGCCCACTCAAAAAAGGAGCTGATCTTCAAACGCAACCTGCTCCAGGAGTCGGTGCGGCCCATCACTGAAACCAAGGCCGCCGGATTTCTGCCCATTCCGCCGGTGCAGAAGGCCCGGTTCCTGGAGATTCCATCGCCGGACCTGGCCCGGTTTGCCGACGCTCGAAAAGGGGGCGGGTTTGAATACGTGGGCGCCATCATGGCCATTGAACGGTTTGCCGAGGCCTATGCCCAGGGAACAAAAATCGCGGAAAAATACCACACCACCTACTCTTTGGGAGCCCGGATCATCGGGGCCGGCCATGCCATGATGTTCTTTTTTGCCTATGCCTTTAACCGGGCCGACAGCGATGACGTGGACCGGGCCGCGGCCGCCCTGGAAGAGACCAACCGGGCCTGTCTTGAGATGGGCGGCATTCCCTGGAAAGCCGAGGCCCCGGCCCAGAAGGAAATTTTAAAACAAATGGACCCCGGCACCGCGGCACTGATGGACCGGCTGCGAAACACGCTGGACCCCAACCGAATCATGAATCCGGGCAACTGGGAGATATAACATGGAACATCAGGAAATTCTGCACCGCTGCTTCCGTTGCGGGTACTGCAAATTCCCGTCCAACTACACGGACATCAACTGCCCGGCCTACCTTGCCTACCGGTTTGAAACATTCGCGCCCGGCGGCCGCATGTGGCTGCTTTCCGCGTGGCTTTCCGGAAAAATCGACGTCAGCGAACGGCTGGGCCGAATCATGTTCTCCTGCACCGGGTGCGGCAACTGTGTGGCCCACTGCGCCATGCCCGGCTTCAAGGAAGAAATCCTGCTGGCCTTTACCGCGGGCCGGGATGCCATTCTGGAGACCGGCACGGTGCCCGGCCCGGTCCGGGACTACCTGACCCGTGTGCAGAACGCGGGAAACCCCTATGGAAAGTCAGCCAAAAAACGGGCCGCCTGGCGCGAGGGAACGGACGTGCCCGAATTTTCCGGCCAGGAGTACCTGTTTTTTGCCGGAGACGTGGGTTCCTATGATTCCCGTGGACAGGAGATCGCCCGGTCCGTGGCGGCCCTGCTCAAAAAGGCCGGCGTGGATTTCGGCGTGCTTACCGACGGTGATTGCTCGGACGGCAATGACGTGGCCATGACGGGCGAAAAGGCGTTGTTTGAGGATCTGGCCGGCAAAAACATCGGCACCTTTGCCGACAGGGGCGTTCAGAAGATTATCACCCTGTCGCCCCATTCGTTTCATGCCTTTAAAAATCTCTACCCGGCCCTGGGCGGGCAGTTCCAGGTGTTCCACTACACCCAGGTGCTGGCCTTTGCCATGGGCCGGCTTCCTTTTAAAAGCCCGTCTGAAAAGACGCGCGTCGCCTTTCACGACCCCTGTTATCTGGGCCGTCACAACGGCGATTACCAGTCGCCCCGCACGGTGCTTTCGTTTACGCCGGGCATCGAACTTGCGGAGATGGACCGCAACCGCGAAAATGCCCTGTGCTGCGGCGGGGGTGGGGGCAACCTGTTTACCGACATGATCTCCGGCGGTGATGATTCCGCGGCCCGGTCCCGGTGCCGGGAGGCCGCGGCTGCCGGTGTTTCGGTCCTGGCTGTGGCCTGCCCGGCCTGCGCCGTGATGCTGGAAGACGCCGTCAAAACCGAAGGCCTGGCGAACACGCTTCAGGTCAAAGAGATTTCAGAACTGGTGATGGAGCAGGTGGCCTGAATTGAAGCCATCACCGGCGGCTGACGGGCCTGGATACCAACAACAGTCCTTTCTCAACGATTCCTTCAGGCGGTCCGGATTTTCCTTTTGATGCTGTTTCGGATGGCCACCAGCGGGGAAAAGCGGTCCTGGGGAGGCTGTTTCTTCTTGATCGGGTTGGTGGCATCAATTGTTTTTTAAAACATATCAACAACATCCAAGGGAGTGCGGCTTCTGGTGAAGGCGGTAATGCCGGTTTGATGCCAACACCAATTCCCATCTGGACAGCAGGGTAAAACAGTTGCCATGCCATTGTCTGTATCACATGACAGAAAGCCGGTGGTTTGGGAGCAGGCATGCCGGTATCCCGTAATTCTGCTGCTGGCGTTCCTGGTGGCCGGGGTTCTTATCGGCCGGTATTTGCCCGCGGCCCGGCCATGGCCGGCCATTTTCTTCTGGGTGTGCGCGGGGGCCGGGATTGTGGCGATGGTTCGGCAAAAAGCCGCTGTCTGGTTTTTTGCTCTGGGCTTTCTGTTTTTCGGGTGGGTGAGCATGGCCCGGTTTGCAAGCCCGGTGATAAATGAACACCACCTGCTGGCCCATGCCGACGGCAATACCCGGTGGACAATCACCGGCACGGTGGACAGCGACCCGGAAATTTTCGGTAACCGGCAGGTGTTTTTGTTGAAGGTGGATGCCCTTGAAGCCGGGAAAAAGCGGTTTGAGCCCAGGGGACGGCTTCGCGTGACCCTTTATGACGCGCCTGAGAAGCCGGCCTTTGGCACGGGGCTGAAATTTTCAGGGGTTATCCGGCCCATTCGCAACTTTGGCAACCCCGGCGCCTTTGACTACAGAAGCTACATGGCCTGGCAGCATGTTTTCGGCCTGGCCTATGCCCCGGCCCGCCGGGTGACAATGGTAAATGAAAAACAGGCCCCCACCTTTTTTTATGCCGTTGAAATTCTACGCGCCGAACTCGGCCGGGCCATTGACAGGGCAACCCCCGGGCCCCAGGCCGGTGTTTTAAAAGCCCTGGTGGTGGGTAAAAAAACCGATATCACGCCCTGGGCACGGGATGCTTTTATCCGGTCCGGGGTGGCCCACCTGCTGGCCATATCCGGCCTGCACGTGGGTATTGTGGCAACCGGCGTGTTTGTTCTCTGTTGCCGGCTGTTTTCCTTTGTGCCGCTGCTGCTGTGGACCGGGTGGGTGAAAAAAAGCGCTGCCCTGGTGACACTGTGTGTCGTGGCAGGCTACGGCATGATTGCCGGCATGTCGCCCTCCACCCAGCGGGCCGTGATCATGGTGACGGTCTTTCTGCTCTCCTTTGTGGTCCAACGCAGCCATCGGCTGCTAAACACCCTGGCCCTGGCGGCTCTGACAATTCTTTTGGTCCATCCGCCCGCCCTGTTTGCCGTGTCGTTTCAGCTCTCTTTTAGTGCCGTGTTTTTCATTGTTTTCGGCATGGGCGTGATGCAGGCCCGGGTGGCCCGCATTTCCCGGCGACCGGTAAAAATTGCCGCAAACTTTCTATTAGTCTCTTTTCTTGCCATTGTGGGCACCCTGCCGTTGACCCTGCACTACTTCAACCAGACCTCACTGGTGGGCCTGGCTTCCAACTGCATCCTGGTGCCCATGGTGGGGTTTGTGGCCGTGCCCCTGGGCCTGGTCGGGGTCATCGGCCACATGGCATGGCCCCCGGCGGGAAGCCTGCTGTTCGGCATGGCCGGAACCGTGGTCCAGGGGGCGCTTGCAGTCGCCCAGGCCATTGCCGGCCTGCCCTTTGCCGCTGCCCATACCATCACCCCGAACCTTCTTGAGATGGCCTGCCTTTATATGCTGCTGGCATCGGGCCTGGCGTTTGCCGGCAACCGGTCAGGCCACGCGCCGCCGGACACGGAGCCTGTTGAAGGCAAACGGTTCGTGAAAACCTGGCCGGCGCTTCTGTTTTTTTTCGCGCTTGCGGTGCTGGCATGTGACACCGGCTACTGGATTTGCCACCGGCTGCTGCACAAAGACCTGCGGATCACGGTGCTGGACGTGGGCCAGGGCAATGCCGCGGTGGTTGAGCTTCCACGGGGCAAGGTGATGCTGATCGACGGCGGCGGGTTTGCCGGCTCTTCCACCTTTGACGTGGGCGAGCGGATCGTGGCCCCTTTTCTCTGGCGCAACAAAATCGCCACCGTGGATATTCTGGTTGCCACCCATCCGGACACCGACCATATCGGGGGCCTGGCCTATGTTGCCGACAAATTTCACGTCAAGCAGCTGTGGAGCAGCGGTCAGCCGGCGGATACGGAAGATTACCAGGCACTGATGGATGCCGTGGCACGGCGAGAAATCCTTATGCCCGCCTACGAAACCCTTTACGGGAGCCGCACCCTTAACGGTGTGGATGTCGATCTTCTCTACCCGGCCGCCGGGTTTTCCGACCCCGGCCGGGCCGGATCATGGCAGGGCACCAACAACAACAGCCTGGTCACGAAAATATCCTTAAAAGAGGTCTCCTTTCTTTTTCCCGGCGACATTCTGAAAAAGGCGGAAAGCGAGCTGGTTGCCACAACCGGGGACCGGCTGGCATCCACGGTGCTGATCGTTCCCCACCACGGCAGCAAAACCTCCAGCACACCGGTTTTCCTGGACCGGGTCCGGCCCGAAGTGGCGGTTTTCTCCGCCGGATGGGGCAACCGCTACAACTACCCTCACCCGGAAGTTCTTGAGCGCTACAAAACCTTAAATACCCGCATCTATCGCACCGACCTTGACGGCGCCGTGATCATGAAAACCGACGGCACCGTTCTGACCGTGGAGACGCCCTGCGCGCCGTAACTTTCTGCTTGTCTTTTTTCCCCGTCCTGGGATATGGTTCTTCAAATTGCCTGTTGCGTTGATCCGGCGCCAGCCAACCCGTCAGACCAGGAGAAGCAGCATCATGGCCTATCAGGCAAAACCCCCGCAGGATACCGTCGACTGTTCGGAAATGGGCCTCGAACTGGATGAGGCACTGGAAATGCTCAGGGAGCAGGTCAGGGAAAAAAACGGACAAAGCGAAAAACACCTGAAACAAAATTCGCCTGCAATGGCGCCGGCAGTCTCTGTAGCGGCCACCAGGGAGGACCGGTTCAGGGTGTTGCCCAGACAACCCAGAGAACGGCGGAACTGGAAGCGGTTTGCCATTGACGGCGCCATTGTGGTGGCTGCAAAGCCTTCCCTTCTGCCGGTTCTGAGGCCCTCCCCTGTAAAGCTCGGCCCGCTGAAGGATATCAGCATGAAGGGCCTTGCCGTGCATTACGGGGAAAAAACCGGGGAAGTCCTCAAAAAGGTGGAACACCTGTCGATCATGATTCCCGGGCAAGAAACCATTGTGGACAGAATCCCCTTCAAGGTGGTCAACCGCTTCAAGGTGGCCGACCTTCCAGACGGCAAGGCGGTCTGGAGCCTCTGCGTCTCCTTCGGACGGCTGCTTCCCATTCAGAAAAGCCAGATAGAGGGATTCATCGACAATTTTGGGGATGAAATCGGAACCGCCTGGGCGGAAACCACTACCGGCTCCGAGGCGTAGCCCGGACATTTCATGAAATATTCGGGCTTAAAACCTCCCTGTTTTTAGCGGCCCGTGCCGGCCGAACGCAGGAGACCCCATGCTCAAGAAGCTGACGCAAGCCCTGCAAAGCATGGCGGGGCAGCGGCTCCATACTTTTGATCCTTCGTCCCTTGGCGACCCGGTTGCCCTGCAGACCGGCTGGACCCCGGCCAGAAGCGGCGGGGCCAGCTTCCGCACCCACAAACTGGTCGCGGTCAATCCCGACCGGCTGGAGTTCCGGCCGGCCGGCGGCGCCATGCTCTTCTATCTTATTTTTCTTCTTGCCGGCCTGGGCATACTGATCGGGTTCTCGGCCCAAAAAATATCATCCGGCGGTCTGGCTTTCGATCTGGATACAATTCTGCCCATCGCGGTGGGCGCCGTCTTTGCCGCCGTGGGCGGAGGGCTGCTCTATTTCGGCACCCTGCCAGTGGTCTTTGACAGGCGCAACGGCTTCTTCTGGAAAGGGCGGACCGCCCCCCATGAGGTGATGAACCGGAGAGCGCTTAAGCATTTTGCCGGGTTAAAGGAGATTCACGCGCTCCAGCTTATCTCCGAGCATTGCACCGGCAACAAAAGTTCCTACTACAGTTATGAATTAAACCTTGTCTTAAAGGACGGCCGGCGCATCAATGTGGTTGACCACGGCAGCCGGGACAAACTCCGGGAGGATGCCAAAACTCTTTCTGAATTCCTGCAAAAGCCCGTATGGGACACCCTGTGACGGTCGCCCCCGCGCGCAGAACCGTTCCTGAAAACGGCGCTTTAACTGCTTTTGATCATCGTTCTTTGCTGTCGTGATCCTTCCTGCGGGGTAGACGGTCTGGCAGGACCGCGCCGGGTCTACGTGTTGAATCGGAAGTGAAAGGAGAAACAGAGAATGCGGGGTTTATCCATGGGCGACGAAAAGCCGCGGCTTTCAAAAGGTTTATTTCGATTCCTGAGAACCGGAGAATGCGGGACACGATCACACATACTCCTTTTGCTGGCCCTCTGCGCGATACTCGGCGCGGGTGTTTTTGATCCGTGCGCCCTGTATGCCACCGAGGATATTACCGATAACGCCGAAATACAATCGGCTTATCAGGGGGCACAGGTCAAGGAGGCGCCATCCGCGGCGCCGGGCGTGGTGAATGCCGTCATTACGGACCGTGGCGCTGTAATAAACGGGAACAGGAACAGAGACGCGCTCGAGATTCGTCCCTTTCAGGAAGCGTGGACCGGTTTTGTTGCCGTGAAAAACACGGGAACCACATTCATTGATCATTTCAGGATCAGTTTTACCTGTCCCATGGAAGACTCAGACGCCATAAGCCTTGACCTGATTTCTCCTTCAATGCCGTCCTGGATCTGGCGGCCGCTTGTGGGGGATATGCTGAGCCTGTGTACCCGGGATATGGATTTTACGATCCTCAACAACCGGGTGGAGGTGCGCGATGCCACCACCAGCGCCCGGATTGCCGTTGCCGGGCTTTATCCTTCTTCCCCCCTCGGGCCGGAAGGACTTGCGCCCGGGCAGACCCTGCTGATCGAATATACGGAGCCCTACAGCGACTGCCTGAACGGCTTTGTCCAGAGCATTGCCACACGGAAAAAAATGGACTTCCAAACCGAAATCGCGGATCGCGAAAACAACATCATGCACATGCGGATTAAAAAATATAAAGTGGCGTTTTTGACCTTTGATCAAGTCGTTGTCGCAATCACCTTTAAAGGAGCCGGGGCGTACGCTTCCTGTTCTCTGGACCTTTCTATCGACAATAAACTATACGATGCCGTTCCGTGGGTCGCGTATGAATGGAAGTAACCCCCCCTGCCTTGACACACCTCGCCACCGGTCTTTATAGTGGGATTGTGCCCGTCACCGCGAACAGACAATCGCTCATGGCCGGTCTGTCAAAATCAGTAGGCCGACACCCCGGACCGCCGCTTTAAAAAGGTTCTGACCGAAATCGTTTTTCAAAAAAAGAAAGGCGTCGTATTCATGACGATCAGTAAACGGCATACCGCACTGCTCGCCGGATTTATCGGGAATGTTGTCGAATGGTATGATTTTGCGCTCTACGGTTATCTGGCCGGTATCCTTTCCGGGCTGTTTTTTCCCGGGGAAAACACCACGGCCGCCCTGATTGCCACCTATGGCGTTTTTGCCGCCGGTTTTCTCATGCGGCCCCTGGGGTCGGCCGTCTTCGGATGGATGGGAGACACCATCGGTCGCAGTAAAACCATGTTCATCTCCGTGATAATGATGGCCCTGCCCACTGTGGCGCTGGGGTGCCTGCCCACTTACCACACCGTGGGGATCTGGGCGCCGATACTGCTGGTCCTGCTCCGCCTGGTCCAGGGCCTGTCGGTGGGCGGCGAGTTCAGCAGTTCGGTCACTTACCTGGTGGAAACAGCACCGGATAACCGGCGCGGTTTCTCCGGCAGTTGGGCCAATACGGGCAGCATGGTGGGGATGCTGCTGGGCTCGGGAATCGCGGCCACCGTTACCAGCCTGATGGCCCCGGAAGTGGTACAGCACTGGGGATGGCGTCTGCCATTCCTCATGGGCGGCATTATCGGTGGACTGTCCATCATGTTGCGCCGACGGCTGCCGCGATCAGAACATTTTGTACGCCATCACAATGAACGTCCGTCCACGTCACCCCTGCTCCAGGCGTTCACCACCAACCGGCGGGAAATGATTCAGGCGATTCTTTTCGCCTCTGCCTATGGCGTAACCTTCTATCTGCCGCTGGTATATCTGCCGGAGTGGCTTCACGACCACACCGGTATGGCCAGAGGCGTGGCACTGGGAATCAACACTGCGGCAACGGCCCTGCTGCTGGTGCTCATCCCGGTATCGGGCCGGTTGAGTGACCGCCTGTTCCGCCGAACCCACTTCATTGCCGGCGCCATGCTGATCATGGCCGTCCTCTCCATCCCTCTGTACATATGGCTTTCCGACAAGGGTGTCCCTGGCGCGATTGTCATACAGTTTGTGCCGGTGATTCTGATCGCAGTGCCTCTGGGAACAGCGCCGGCAATGTTCGTGGAGTTATTCCCGGCCACCGACCGCCTATCCGGATACTCGGTGGCGTATAATCTGGGCGTGGGGGTGGTGGGCGGCGCCACCCCCATGTTTGCCACCTGGCTCATCCAGGCAACCGGCCTGATCACCGCACCCTGGGGTTTGCTTGCCATGGCCGCCCTGCTCGCCTTTGTGGTGGTATTGTGGATTCAGGACAGAAGCCGTGAACCGTTACTATAAAATTCATAAGCCGAATTTTATCGGCGTGCGACATCATGGCTTGGCCGCCAAGACCAGGGAAGTACTGGAAGACAAGCCCGACGGAACACATCCCGAAAGCGACTGACGGAAACGCCCGCTGTCCCGCCCGGTTTTGAAAATATCCGGCCCGCCCCTTTATCACCTCTCGAAAAAGTAGTATCCTTTACGAGTAGCTGTTTCCGGACAGGCCGTCCGATTTGCGCGACAACCATACAGACCCCTGAAGCCGACCGACATCAGCAAAATACCATCCGGCCAGAGGATACCGCGAAAAAAGAGGAGAAAATGAACACCATGAAAAACGACGACATTCGGGAGAAGGTTCGGCAGGCCTACGGAAAGGTGGCGGCATCCGGCGCATCCGGCTGCGGATGTGCTGCCCCCTCCTGTTGCAACGGGGCCGTGAATGCCACCGATCTGGCCATGGGCCTGGGATATTCCGCCGAGGATATCGCCGCTGTGCCGGAAGGCGCCAACATGGGGCTCGGATGCGGAAACCCCGGGGCCATCGCATCGCTGAAACCCGGAGAAACCGTACTGGACCTGGGCAGCGGCGGCGGGTTCGACTGTTTTCTGGCCGGCCGGGCCGTGGGAGATTCAGGACAGGTGATCGGCGTGGACATGACGCCGGAAATGGTTGCCAAAGCCCGGCGCAACGCGGAACAGCTCGGAGCCGAAAACGTGGAGTTCCGGCTGGGAGAGCTGGAAAACCTTCCGGTGGCTGACGGCACGGTGGATGTGGTGATCTCAAACTGCGTGATCAACCTTTCCCCTGACAAGGAACGGGTCTTTAAGGAAGTGGTCCGGGTGCTCAAGCCGGGCGGAAGGGTGGCGATTTCCGATGTGGTGGCCACGGCGGAGATGCCAGATACGATAAGAAACGACCCTCTCATGTTGGCCGGGTGTATTGCCGGAGCCGTTTCTGTTTCGTCCCTTGAAGCCATGATGAAGCGAGCCGGGTTTAAAAACATCCGCATTCAGCCCAGGGTCGAAAGCCGGGCCTTTATTCGCGACTGGATGCCGGGAAGCCGGGCCGAGGAGTATGTGGCGTCGGCCGTCATTGAGGCGGTCAAGCCCCCGGCGTAATCTTTTTCCGGTGCCCGGCCGCAAACGGGTTCCGGCACTCTACACTGTCCGCATATCTGGAGATCTGCATGAAAACTTTACGATTTGTGTTTCCACTCGTCATGATCGGGCTTGTCGCCGGTTGCAGCACCCTCTATTACGGGGCCATGGAAAAGGTGGGCATTCACAAACGGGACATCATGGTCGACCGGGTCAAGGAGGCTCGCGACACCCAGAACGATGCCAAACAACAGTTTGTGACAGCCATGGAACAGTTCAAAAGCGTGGTCGATTTTCAGAGCGGGGATCTGGAAGAGGCGTACAACCGGTTCAATAACACCCTGCAAAAAACCGAGGCCCGGGCCGCCAGTGTGCGGGACCGCATTCGCGCGGTGGAGGATGTTTCAGACGCGCTGTTTGACGAATGGCGCGCGGAAATCAGGCAGTACAACAGCGACTCCCTGCGAAACGCAAGCCAGCGCAAATATGATCTGACACGGCAGAAATACACGGAGCTGATGGAGGCCATGAAACGGGCCGAAGCCACGCTCGAACCTGCTTTAATCCCTCTGCGCGACCAGGTCCTGTTCATGAAGCACAACCTGAATGCCAGGGCCATCGCCGGCCTGAGCGGGGAGGTGAGCACCATCCAGGCCAATGTGGATACACTGGTCCGCGACATGGAAAGCGCCATTGCCCAGGCCGACTCATTTATCGCGTCCCTTGAGAGTGAGTGATCCTGCCGTCGGCAGGGCCACCGGCTCACCGGCATGACCAGCACCATCAATCACCAGCAGAAGAAAGGAATCCTCATGCAGGCACGTGGCCCCCTCATGATAGAACATCGTCTGATTGAAAAAATGATCGCCCTTATCAAGGATGCGCTGGCACGCATTCAAATGGAAGGAGCGGTCGACCCCCTGTTTGTGGATGCAGCGGTAGACTTTGTTCGCACCTATGCCGACCGCACCCACCACGGCAAAGAGGAAGACATTCTCTTTCACGGTCTGAAGGAGAAAAAGATGTCCGCCGAAGACCGGCGCATGATGGATGAACTGATTGAAGAGCATGTGTTTGGCAGGACCACGGTAAAGTCTCTTGTGGCGGCCAACACCCGATACCGGAACGGAGACCAGACAGCGCTGGCCGACATTGCCGACTGTCTGGCCACCCTGGTCGAATTTTATCCGAAACACATTGAAAAGGAAGACAAGGTATTTTTCCCGGCATCCAGGGCCTATTTTACCGAAGCGGAAGACAGGACCCTGCTGGCCGCATTCGAAGCCTTTGACCGGAACATGATTCACGAAAAGTATGAAGCCGTTGTCCGGGAGCTGTCGTCATGAACGAGCGGCTGCAAAAAGTCATCGACCATCCCCTGCACCGGTTTCTGGGTGTCACCGGCATTCAATCGGACGCGGGCCGCGGCGAAATCGTACTCACCATAACGGAAAACCTGGTCAACCCGGCCGGTATTTTTCACGGCGGGGTCATTTATCTCCTCTGCGATGTGTGCGCTTACGGGGGCCTGCTCAGCCTGATGGAGGTGGACGTGGACGCAGTGACCCACGACCTGCAGGTATCGGTGATGCGAGCGCTGAAACTGGGCGACGTGGTGGAATTCACATCCGAGGTGGTCAAGTTCGGCACCCGAATCTGTTTTATCGATGTCAGGGTGACATCCGGGGGACGGCTGGTGGCGTCGGCCCGGGTAACCAAGAGCATGTTGCCGGTCCACCGCCCATAGCCCAATATGTCATAAAATTTTAGAGAGGTGCGCCGTGCCGGAATGGACTGAAAAAGAGATCGCCGACAAAAAACTGATGGCCCCGTGCGGCCTTTACTGCGGCACCTGCGGCGTCTATATCGCCACGCGGGACAACAACAAAAAATTCAAGGCCGTTCTGGGCGGCCTCTATGGCACCCGGCCCGAAGAGACCGAGTGCCTGGGCTGTATGCAGGCTGACCCGCCGGAAAAGCTGTACGCCTTCTGCCGGGCATGCACCATACGGGAGTGCGTAAGCCAAAAAGGCTACTACTCCTGCCACCAGTGCGACCAGTGGCCCTGCGACCAGATAACGACCTTCGGCCTTGCCACCGGACGCCGGGTGATGCAGCATGCCATTCCCCTGTGGCGAGAAAAGGTGGCCGAGCACGGCGATGAAAAGGGAAGCATTGAGTGGGCCCGGGCCGAATGCCGCCGCTACCACTGCCCGGACTGCGGCAACCCGCTTTTTCGAGGAGCCCAGCGATGCCGGGCCTGCGGCAGGTCCGTGGCCGACGACCTGGACGGATCGCTGTAAAACAGCAGACACACACAAGGCGCCTTCCATGAAAAAAATAAAAATCACCGTCAACGACATCATGCAGCAGGGCTATGTCTATTTTCTGACCGCGCCTGAAGGTAAAAATTTTTACCCCGGTTTTGCGCCGGATCTTACGCCCATGGAGATGCTTCATCTGGGGGTGTTTGGTGGAAAGTACATGACCGACTGCGCGGCAGAGTTCCCAAAGGAGTGGTTTGACGGGGCACGGCTGTGCGCCCACCGCCACGACCCGGACACAAACTGCTTCGGTGTCAATGCCTCCCAGCCGCTTTCGGTGTGGCGACAAAAGGGATGGATTTACCAGGAAGATCCCCGTGGCTGGTTTCAGTGGTACTGCCGTTACTGGCGGGGCCGGCGGTGCCCGGACGACGAGCGGCAGATCAAGCGGTGGAAGGCCATGACCCGCCACATCGGCCATCTTCGCAAAGACTGCGCCGCGGGTGATGTGAGTTGCCGGCCGAAGCAGCGCCAGGCCCTGATGCACTGGGCCTATGACAGCAGGAAACTCTGACCCGAGGGGTTGGGCCAGACAACAGCGGGCGAACCCGCCGGCGGCGGATTCGCCCGTAAAAAAACCCTACGATACTGTTCTACCGGTTCTTGTACAGCGGAGAGATATCGCGCAGGGCTTTGGTGATATCCCGAAGGGCTTTTAAAAAGCCGAGAATATCCTCCTCGGTGTTGTCAATGCCCGGCGTGATGACCAGGGTACCCTGGGCGTCGGCATGGTCCAGGCCGATGGACATCAACACGTGGGAGGCCCGCAGTGAACCGGTGGCGCAGGCCGACCGGGTGGAGACCGTGTAACCGGCATCCTCCAGCATCAGCATCAGGCTTTCGCCCTCCACGTATTTTACGGAGACAGAGACCAGGTTGGGCAGGCTGGTGTCAATATCACCGTTCACGTAATATTCATCGATATAGTTAGGCAGCTCTTTTACCAGCAGGGCCTTGAGTTTCTTTAAGTGGGCCACCCGCCTGTCCATGTCCCGTTTCGCCAGTTCCGCAGCCACCCCCATGCCCACGATGCCGATGAGATTTTCCGTGCCGGCCCGCCGGTTGTGCTCCTGGACCCCGCCGTCGATGATGGGCCAGATTCTCGACCCCTTACGGATATAGAGGGCGCCCACGCCGGTGGGCCCGTAATAGGGGTTGGAGGCAAAGCTCACCAGATCGGCCCCCACCTGCTGCACGTCAAAGGGAATCACGCCCACCGAATCCACGGCATCGGTGTGCAGCAGCACCTTTTTTTCTTTAGTAATCTTTGCGATCTCGTCTATGGGCTGAAGCGTGCCGATTTCATTGTTGCTGTGCATGATGGAAACCAGAATGGTGTCTTCCCGAATCGCCTTGGCCACCTCATCGGGAGCCACCCTGCCCTTTTCATTCACGGCCACGGATGTGGCCTTCCATCCCAGGTGCATGAGCCGCTTGACGCTGCGGTTGACCGCGTTGTGCTCAATGTTGGAGGTGACAATATGCTTTCCCTTTTCCACATTGGCGCGGGCCACGCCTTTAACGGCCATGTTGATGGACTCTGTGCCGCCGGACACGAACACCACCTCCCGGGGGTCGCAGTTGATCAGGTCAGCCACGGACTGGCGGGCCTTTTCCAGCTTTTCCGCGGCCAGTTCCCCGGCAACGTTCTGGCTGGAGGGGTTTCCCTTAAAATCGCGAATAACCTCTATCATGGCCTCCTGCACCTCGGGCAGAAGGGGACTGACGGATATATGATCAAGATGGATGTTGCTCATGGGACACTCCCGGACAACCAATGATGTTTTTAATGTTCTTCGGTCAGGTCGGACAAACACGCGCTGCACATCTTCTCGCCATCCGACACCTCTGAATCGCAGTAGGGGCAGTAGCACTTGTCGCCCACCCGGTGCAGCTCATCGTGGGATTCCTTGCGCTTGAGCTCAGGCCGGACCTTGCCCGCTTTTCTATCCTCGTAGTCCTTGATGGCCATCTGCAGCGCGTCGGCCCCAAGGTTGGAGCAGTGGAGCTTGTTTTTGGGTAGACCCTCCAGTGCCTCAGCCACATCCTTGTTGGTGATCTTCTTGGCCTCCTCAAGGGTCTTTCCCTTGGCCAGCTCGGTGAGCATGCTGGATACGGCAATGGCCGAACCGCAGCCAAAGGTCTGAAACTTGATATCCGCGATGCGGTCGTCCTGGATGTCCAGGTAGATGGTCATCATGTCGCCGCAGATGGGGTTGCCCACCTCGCCCACGCCGGCGGCATTCTCAATTACCCCCACGTTCCGGGGGTTTCGAAAATGGTCCATTACGGTTTTTGAATATATCATTGCTGTCTCCCTGGTTGTTTTTCTATTGACAGAAACATGCCACATTGTGGTATGAATAACTTGCTCCCTAAATATGACACTGTCAAGGGAAAACTACAAGAATTTTCTGGAGCGCGTCATGACCGGCCCTGAATTTACCGCCCTGCGCAAGCGGTTTGACAAAACACAGAAACAGATGTCCCAGCTGCTGGGGGTTTCCATCAAGGCGGTGCACAGCTACGAGCAGGGATGGCGATCGATTCCCGACCACGTGGAAAAACAGCTGCTGCTGTTGTCCGTCAGCGTCAACAACCGGCAGGCCCGGCAAAAAGAGTGCTGGACCATCAACCGGTGCCCGGCGTCCATCCGCAAACAGTGCCCGGCCTGGGAATTCGACCGGGGCACCCTGTGCTGGCTGGTCAACGGTACCATCTGCAACGGCACAGCCCACAAGACATGGAAGGAAAAAATCCGCATCTGCCGGTCCTGTCCGGTACTGGCGGCCCTGCTCGACGGCATGCCCGAGTGGAACCTTTCAACCAAGGAGCAGACGTAAAATGAAAAAACCGGACGGACACGCCTTTTCCACCCGTGTGGTACACCACACCCGGCCTGTTGCCGAATGGCAGGGAGCCACGCTGCCGCCCATCTTTCAGACCACGGCCTTTGCCCATGACACCGCGGAAAACCTGAGTAACGCCTTTGCCGGTAAAAACGCGGACCCCATCTATTCACGGCTGACCAACCCCACCAACCAGGCCCTGGAAAAAGTGATGGCCGGCCTGGAGGGCGGGGCCGGCACCATTGCCATGGCCTCGGGTATGGCCGCGGTTGCCAATACCTGCATGGCCCTGCTGCGGGCCGGGGACGAGTTTGTGGCCGGCACATCCCTTTTCATGTCTACCTACCAGCTGTTTGCCGGCATTTTTAAAAAATACGGCATCACGGTCAGGGCGGTCAATCCCCTGGACCTGGATGCCGTAAACAACGCTGTCACCGACAAAACCCGGTTTGTCTATATCGAGACCATCGGCAATCCGGTCATGGATGTGCCCGACATTCGAGCACTGGCCGACCTGGCCCACGGCCATGGCCTGCCCCTGGTGGTGGACAACACCCTGGGAACACCTTTTCTGTGCCGGCCCCTGGAACTGGGGGCCGACGCGGTGATCCACTCCACCACCAAGTACCTGTGCGGCCACGGCGCCGCCATGGGCGGGGTTGTGATCGACGGCGGCGCCTTTGACTGGACGCAAGAAAGGTTTGCCGACTTTGCCCCGTTTGTGGACCGAAAAGGGCGCCTGGCCCTGCTGGACAGGATCTGGCGGGAACACCATATAAACTTCGGCACCACCCAGGCGCCGTTTCACAGCTACCTCACCCTGATCGGCATCGACACCCTGGCCCTGCGCATGGAACGCCACGTGGCCAATGCCATGGTTGTGGCCCGGTTTCTTGCAACCCGGCCCGAGGTGGCCTGGGTCAACTACCCCGGACTCGAGGACCACCCCTGCCATGGCCTGGCGGCCCGACAGTTTGAATCAAAGGGGTTCGGGGGCCTGCTCACCTTTGGATTAAAAGACCCGGCCGCCTGCCCGGGCTTTATCAACCGGCTGAAGCTGGTCCTTCACCTGGCCAACCTGGGAGACTGCCGGACCCTGGCAATCCACCCCTTTTCCACCCAGTATGTCTCCTTTGACGACGCAACACGAAAAAAGCTGGCCATCGGTCCGGAAATGGTGCGCCTCTCCGTGGGGATTGAAAACCCGGATGACATCTGCGCCGATATCGCCCAGGCCCTGGAGCAGTGCCGATGAGCGAATATATCGAACACGATAAAAGCGGTGTGTCCGTGGGGCTGGTGGAAAAACAGTTTTTCACCTTTGCCGAACCCCCGAACCCGATGAAACTGGACAGCGGCGCCGTTCTGGGGCCGGTGACCATCGCCTATGAGACCTATGGCCGACTGAACGAAGACGCAAGTAACGCCGTGCTGGTGGCCCACGCCCTTACCGGCGATTCCCACGCCGCCGGCTGCTACAGCAAAACCGACCCCAAGCCCGGCTGGTGGGACATCATGGTCGGCCCGGGCAAGGGGATTGACACCAATAAATACTTTGTGATCTGCTCCAACGTTCTCGGCGGGTGTATGGGCTCCACCGGGCCGTCATCGGTGAACCCGACCACAAAAAAACCCTACGGCGCAAGCTTTCCGGTGATCACCATCGGTGACATGGTCCGGGCACAGAAGGCCCTGACAGACCACCTGGGCGTCAAACGGCTCCTGGCCGTGGTAGGCGGCTCCATGGGCGGCATGCAGGTAATGGAGTGGTGCGTCCGCTACCCGGAGATGGTAACGTCGGCCATTCCCCTGGCCACCACCACCCGCCATTCGGCCCTGGCCATTGCCTTTAACGAGGTGGCCCGGCAGGCCATCATGACCGACCCCAACTGGAGCAGCGGTGATTACTACGGTGGCAACAAGCCGGCCATGGGCCTGGCCGTGGCCCGCATGATCGGCCACATCACCTATCTTTCGGATGAGGCCATGCGCCAGAAGTTCGGCCGCCGGCTGCAGGACAAGGCAGCGGTCTCTTTTGATTTCGGCGCCGACTTCCAGGTGGAGAGCTACCTGCGCCACCAGGGCGCCAAGTTTGTGGAGCGGTTTGACGCCAACACCTTTCTTTACATCACCAAGGCCGCCGACTACTTTGACCTGGAGGCCCAGCACGGGAACGGATCAGCGGTGGAGGCCTTTTCAAAGGCCCGTGCCCGGTTCCTGGTGGTCTCCTTTACATCGGACTGGCTTTACCCCACCTACCAGTCCCGCGCCATGGTCACGGCCATGAAGAAAAACGCCCTGGATGTCAGCTTCTGCGAAATCGAAGCCGACTGCGGCCATGACGCGTTTCTGATTCCCAACCCGCGCCTGAGCGCCCTGATTAAAGGATTTTTAGAAAGTGTATCCACCGGACAACAGCACCCATAAAATGCGGTTTGACCTGGCCGTCATCGCCTCCTGGATCGCCCCGGGGTCGCGGGTCATGGGCCTGGGCTGCGGTGAAGGAGAGCTGCTTTATTTTCTCAAGACCCAAAAACAGGTCCGGGAGACCGGCATTGAAATCGTGGAAGAGCGGGTGGCCCGCTGCATTGAAAAAGGACTCTGCGTGCTCCAGGGAGACATCAACCAGGAGGTGGCGGACTACCCGGACAACGCCTTTGACTACGTTATTTTAAGCCAGACCCTGCAACAGGTGTATGACCCGGCCCGGCTGATCCGGTCCATGCTGCGCATCGGCAAAAAAGCCATTGTCAGCTTTCCCAACTTCGGCCACTGGAATATTCGAATGCAGATGCTTCTCTCCGGCCGGGCACCGGTTACCGAGCAGCTTCCCTACCAGTGGTACGACACCCCCAACATCCGGGTGCTGAGCATTCGGGACTTTCGCATATTTGCCCAGGCCATGGGCATCCGCATTGTCAATGAAGTGGCCACGTCGCCGGGCCGAACCACCCACACGGGAACCCTTGTCCGGTTTGCGCCCAACCTGCTGGCCACCTACGGCATCTTTCAGCTTGAGAAGAAAAGGTCCTGACGGCAACGGTTTCTCCCAGCAGCCGCCATGAAGAGAAACTCGTAAACAGGTCAACAAAAAGACGGCAAAGTAAAAAGTTCAAGTTCAAGGCGTCGCAAATCCTGAGGAATGAGGCATACTTGTCGTACGCCGCAGTGACGGGGGATGCAGCGCAACGCAGAAATTGGGCTTTTTACGAAGCCCCAATATAAAGGAGAAAGCCGAAATGAAAATTGTTTCCATTGCCGCCAGCAAACACAAGGGCACCCGCAAGACCACGGTGCAGAAGGCCCAACTGATAAAAGACCACGGCCTTGAAAACGACGCCCATGCCGGCGCCTGGCATCGGCAGGTGAGCTTCCTTGCGTCCGAAAGCATTGAAGGGGCCGCGGCCCGGGGGCTTGACGTTACCTTTGGCGATTTTGCCGAAAATATCGCCACCTCGGGCATTGACTGGCTGACCCTTCCCATCGGCACCCGTCTCAAACTGGGCGATGCCGCTGTTGTGGAGATCACCCAGATCGGCAAGACCTGCCACAACAAGTGCGCCATCTACCACCTGGCCGGAGACTGCATCATGCCCAGGGAGGGCATCTTTGCCCGGGTCCTGGAAGGCGGGCCCATCGCCTGTGGGGATGCCATCCATATTCTGGAATGCTGAAACGCGGGTGATCCGGAGACAACCATGAACGAACATGAATTTGCCCAAAAAACGATAGCCATACGACGTAAGGTCAGAGAACAGCGGCCACTGGTTCACCACATCACCAACTTTGTGGTGATGAACATAACGGCCAACGTGACCCTTGCCGTCGGGGCCTCGCCTGTCATGGCCCATGCCCATGAAGAAGTAAAGGAGATGGCGGCCTTTGCCGGCGCTCTCAACCTGAACATCGGCACACTTACGCCCTACTGGATAGACGCCATGGTCATGGCCGGAAAAGTCGCGGAACAGCGCGGTATACCCATTGTGCTTGACCCGGTGGGATCAGGGGCAACCCCCCTTCGGACCGGGGCCGCAAAAAAAATCCTTGCCGAGGTGGGGGTAAATGTTATTCGGGGAAACGCGTCTGAGGTGATGTCCCTGTTTGCAGATAAAGAAACCGTCAACATCCGCGGCGTGGATTCGCTTGAAACCGTGGATGCGGTCCGCCACGAAGCGGGCCTGCTGGCAGGAGAATTAGAAAAAGTCGTTGCCGTCACCGGCCCGGTGGACATCGTCACGGACGGAACCCGAACCCTTGAGGTTCACAACGGAACCCCCATGTTCGGCCGGGTCACCGGCACCGGCTGTTCCGCCACCACCGTGATCTCCTGCTTCTGCGCCGTTGAACCGGACCTTCTGGTGGCAAGTGCCGCGGCCCTGGGATACTACGGCCTTGCCGGTGAGGAGGCCGCCAGGATATCGAACGGACCGGGAAGCTTTCAGGCGGCCCTGCTTGACACCCTTTATAACCTGCCGGAAAAAATCATACAGGAAAAACTGCGCATCAGAGAGGTCTTGCCATAAACCGGTCCAGACAGATAAAGATGTCGGAACCGACATTCCAGTTCCTAACCGACTTAGCCGGCGTACCTGCAGTTCACTTGGCCCCTCGACCCCTTGAACCCTCTGGGGAAAACGGCTTAACCGACGACGATGCAATTGTCTGGTGTACCTGATCGGGAGACGAACCACACAATGAAATGGACCGACGAGGCCGAGGCCGCCATCAAAAAAGTGCCCTTTTTTGTCAGAAAGAAGGTGCGGGCCCGCGTGGAAAGCGAGGCCGCGGCCCGGGGCCGGCAGAAGGTCACCATCAACGAAGTCAACACCACCCGCAAGCGGTTTTTAGAAAACATGTCCGCCGAGGTCAAGGGATACCAACTGGATTCCTGCTTCAGCCAGGGTAGCTGTCCCAACATGGCCAACAGCACCGGGCGCCTGGCCGAACGGATCGAAGCCCTTTTAAAAAAAGAAGACCTGGCCGGATTTCTTCGCCGCACCGTTGGTGGAAACATCAAGTTTCATCACGAGTTCCGCGTCACTCTGGCCGAGTGCCCCAATGCCTGCTCCCAGCCCCAGATCAAGGATATCGGCATTGTCGGGGCCTGTCTGCCCGAAATCACGGACGCGGACTGCACCCTGTGCGGCGCCTGTGTTGCCGCGTGCAGGGACCCCGCCGTCTGCCTGGATGAGGCCAACACACGCCCGGTGATCGATCCCGGCCTCTGCCTTGCCTGCGGGGCCTGTGCCAAGGCATGTCCCACCGGCACCATCACCGAAGGGCAGAAGGGCTACCGCATCCTGCTGGGGGGCAAGCTGGGCCGCCACCCGAAGCTGGCCCGGCCACTGGACGGCATCTTTTCCGAAGACCAGGTGATCGATATCATTCGCCGCTGCATCACCTTTTACAAGGCCAATAGTAAAAAAGGCGCCCGGTTTGCCGACATCTACACGGGTCCGAAAGATATCGGATTGTCTCAGCCATAACTGTTCTTTTTACTGACTTGTCTTTCCTTTAAACTCCTTGACACCCCTTTTCTTTTGCCATAGGTTCAAACAAACACTGCGGGACTTTCGACAAAACCCAACGCGGGTATTTGCCGATGTTTTGCTGAACATGAATTGGCGTCGAGGAGGGGCCAAAACATGTTGTATGGGGACTACTCTTTTTCCTGTGTGTTTGAAACTCCGGCCAGGCTGCCCTTTTACAAGGGCTCCGCGCTTCGAGGCATTTTCGGCCGATCCCTCAAAAAAACGGTCTGCGCTCTCAGGCGACAGCAGTGCGACACCTGCCTGCTCAACACCACCTGCCTTTACGCCATTGTTTTTGAAACACCGGCTTCGGCAAAAACATCGGAAGCCCCCCATCCTTTTGTGCTGGAGCCGCCCCCGGCCCAGGAAACAGACTTTGCGGCAGGCGACACCCTGAATTTTTCCCTGCTTCTATTTGGTTCCGTCAACAACAGCCTGCCTTACTTCATTTATACCGTGGACAAAATGGGCGCAATCGGCATCGGCGCCAGAATAGACGGCCGCAGAGGCCGGTTTGCCCTTGTCGAAGTGAAAGCCGGCCGCAAAACCGTTTACCGGGCCGAGGATGGACGGGTCAAAACCCCGGCCCCTGTCGAAACCCTTGCCCTGTCTGCGGAAGCCGGCTCTTCCCGGACCAGCCGCCTTCACCTGACCATGGAGACCCCCCTCCGTACGAAAATGCAGAACCGGCTGACGGCCGACCTGCCCTTTCATGCCCTGGTCCGGGTCATGCTGCGCCGGGTATCTTCCCTCATGACCCATTACGGACAAGGGGAGCCGCCCCTGGACTACAAGGGCATGGTAAAACGGGCCATGGACGTAAAAATCGTTGAAAACAACCTGCAATGGTTTGACTGGCGGCGATACTCTTTCCGCCAGGACAACGAAATGCTCATGGGCGGCATCACCGGTTCTGTTGTTTATGAAGGCGAACTCGATGAATTTCTGCCCCTGGTCCGGTTCTGTGAAAAAACCCATGTGGGCAAGCAGACCACCTTCGGGCTGGGAAGAATAAAGGCAACCACGGTATAGAACAGAGAGACATGGCAACGTTTCCAAAATTGACCGGAAAAGGCCGCCGACCGAAAATGGCTTCCGGAAAACAGAAAACCATGAAAAACATTATTCTGGCGGTAACGGGCTTAAGCCCCCAGGTGATCACAGAGACCCTCTACGTCCTTCACCAGAGCGGACGGGAGGTCCACGCCATTCATGTCATCACCACCCGGGAGGGCAAAGACAGAATTTTCTCCGATCTTCTGGCCGGTGAAGACGGCCGCTATCATCGCTACCTGAACGAGTACGGCATCAATCCGGAAACCATCGCCTTTGACCATACCCATGTTCACGTCGTCGCCGATACCCACGGCGTGGAGCGCCCGGACATTCTCACCGAAGCCGACAACGAACGGCTTCTGGCCCTGTGCCTGGGCATGGCCTTTGAGCTTACAAAGGACCCGGACACGGCGGTTTTCTTTTCCATTGCCGGGGGCCGCAAGACCATGAGCGCCTGCCTCACCCTGGCGGCCCAGTTTTACGGCCGGCCCCAGGACAGGCTTTATCATGTGCTGGTGTCCCCCGACTTTGAAAGCAGCCGGGAATTCTTCTATCCCCCGAAGGAATCGAAAACCATCGCCCTCAAGGCCAAAAACGGACAAGCGTATTACAAGGACACCCGGTACGCCGAGATCAATCTTATATCGGTTCCATTTGTTTCTATTCGGGACTCGCTGTCAAAAGATGTTCTCAAGGCGTCCAAACCACCGGGCGCGCTTCTGCTTTCCCTGATCCGGGAAGAAACGCCCCGGCTGACGGTCAACCTTGTGGACAAAAAAATCATATATAAAAGGATGGAGCTGGACCTGACGC
The DNA here is from genome assembly GCF_000018405.1 of Desulfosudis oleivorans Hxd3. Classification (NCBI taxonomy): domain Bacteria; kingdom Pseudomonadati; phylum Thermodesulfobacteriota; class Desulfobacteria; order Desulfobacterales; family Desulfosudaceae; genus Desulfosudis; species Desulfosudis oleivorans. The sequence continues at coordinate 870,806 of NC_009943.1, read as the reverse complement.
CGGCCCAGATGGCCCTCTATGCCTTTTTCGCCATGCGCAAAAAAGACTGCCGCAAAAATTCGATCACCTGCGGCGACTGCCATGAGTGTTTCCTGGATTTACCCGCAATTCTGAACCAGGGTTTGGTTATTGCGGATATTTACAAACGTCTTTGCGGCACCCGCCCTGTCGAAGAGATGAGCAAGACCGGCATCATGAACCTTGACGCCGAGCGCTTCAACTCGCTTAAATCAAAAATCAAAGCCGTCCTGCAGAACAGATTCGGGCCATACGCCTTAAAAGAGCTGGAAATCGCCTCCAAAGGCAGGCGGCCTGACACCCGATACGGCATTCAGATGGACAAGGGGAAAATTGAAATCGTTTATTGAAAGGCTATGGAGCCGGACCGGGTCAGATGATCTGGCCATCCCAGAACAATTGACAAAACACCCGTCACGGAAGAATGGTGATGCCGGAACGATCGGTTGTGATAATTTGGAGTCAGTGTCAAATTATTTGTGACAGTTTGGAGTATCGGCATAGATTATCGCTTCACCGAACAAATTAACGAGTGTCCATCCAGTGATTATGGGGACACGACAAAGGTTTCCAATCCAGAAATGAGAACTTTTTCGCAAGATCAAGGGGAACAAGGGCTGACTGAAGGCCTACTGTCGTACGCCGCACAAGGAAGCCCGCCGTTTGACCCAGAGATTGCGGGAAAAGGCCATTTATGGATGGAAACCAACGAACACCGGCAACGTTGCCAGGGTTGCCCGGCCGGACAGGCGGCGATATGCTGAGCACCGGAATGAAAGGAATCACATGAAACATGTCCTTGTCTGTACTGTGGGCACCAGTCTGAAGAAGAACCTGGCCCACGCGCCCGATGAAAAACTCAAGGAATGGATCGGTTCGGCCAATGTTCAAGGCATAGTGTCCGAGCTTTCCGTTATAGACCCGGCCGACCGGCTCAACGGTGCGGAAATCAACTCCATCACCGGCATTCTGGAAAAAGGTCTGCTTGACCAGAGAAACGCCCTTTATTTGCTGGTTTCCGACACCGAAGATGGCGCCCTCACCGGCCGGATACTCAAGGCGTACTACGAAAACAGCAAGAACCCCCGGCGGTTTGACAAGGTTGAAACCGTCACCCTTGAAGGGCTTTCCGACCGCTCAGTCTTCGACTTCAGGACCAAGGGCTTGCGCAACTTGGTGAAAGCCATTGCCGAAATCGTTAAAAGACACGGGGCCGAATCGGTGCTCATCAACGCCACGGGCGGGTACAAGGCCCAGATATCGTTTGCCGGCATGATCGGCCAGGCCCTGGAAATCCCGGTCTGCTACCTGTTTGAAAAATTTTCCGAGGTTATTGCCCTTCCGCCCCAGCCCATTTCACTCGATCTGGGGTTCTGGCTGGCAAACGCGTCCCTGTTTTTCGACCTTGCCGGCGACGGCCTCGACAAAAATCCCGCCGATGCCGACCCCCGTTTCGCCGGACTGATAGACGAAATAGAGGTGGACAACACCCGGCTGGTCGGCCTTTCGGCCACGGGCCAGCTCTTTCACGAAATGTTCTGCTTCCGGTTCCAGCAGCAACGCGGCCGCCTTTTGCCGCCGGATGCGGGCATCGCGCCCGATGCAAAGGTCATTAAATACGAAGACAGCAATAAAGGCCGACATTCCGGCCTTGAGCCCTGGCTGAAAAAACTTTGCGGGGCGCCCTATGTGAAGCGGATATACACCCATTATCACCACTACAGTCTTCCGCTGAAAAACTATTTCCGCCCCTCGGCCAAAGGAGACTTCTGCCAGGTGGAAGGCAGCTTCAGCGACGGGCATGCCACAACCAAATTTGACATCGTAACCACGGCAAAAACTGCCGACCAGCGGGATGCCGTCATCGCCGACCTGTCGAGCCGGTTTGTTTAAAAGGAGGAGTCATGGCATATTCGATTTACGAAGTAATTTTTGGCGCGCTGCTGCATGACGTCGGGAAAATGTGTCAGCGGGCATATGGCTCCATGAAAGCCGTTCCATGGGTAACCTATGATATGGAGTCAACACTCTGCCCCAAGAACAAGCACCAGGCATACACGCACAAGCATGTCCTGTTCACCAATGCTTTTTTTGACTGGATTGAACAGCGGAAAATTTCGTTTCCAGATGGCACCGTGCTGAAACACGTCGCCGATGCCGCGAGTTTCCATCATGCGCCAGATAAAGCTCCGGAAAAAGCCATGGCCTGGATGATCGCCCTGGCCGACAGATACTCTTCCGGCATGGACAGAAGAGAAAAAGACGAGGAGGAGGAAGAGACTTCGTCCAGGGAAACTTACAGGCGCTTGCCCCTGCAATCTGTTTTCGATGAAATTGTCATTGATCCCAAGCGACCGGCGCCGACAAAAAACGCTTATACTCTGTCTGTTCTCAATCCCCATGCCCCAGCGGCCTTGATCCCCCTGCCCTGGACCGGGGAAAGCCCATCGCTTCCCGAAAATTATAAGGCGGTTACGGAATTATGGATTCAGGAATTTCAAAAAATCAAGGATATGCCAGAGCTTTCGCCCCGGCTTTTTGAGGAGGTACTCCTTGGCCTTCTGGAAAGGCACACCTGGGCCATCCCCTCCAGCACCATGGACATCCCCGATATATCCCTGTTCGACCACTCACGGACCACGGCGGCCATCGCAGCCTGTCTCTACCGCTATCATGAGGAAAAAGGCGAGCTTGAAAACCCGGAGGCTGTAAAAAACGAGTCTCTCCCAAAATTCCAGTTTATTGCCGGCGACCTTTCCGGCCTTCAGTCCACGCTATTCACGCTGGAAAGTCAGGGCGTAAAGGGCGTGAGCAAAATTCTGCGAGCAAGGTCCTTTATGCTTTCCGCCATCACCGAGGCCGCCGCGCTGGAGACATTGGAAACGTTTTCCCTGCCCCTGTCATGCATCATCCAACAGGCAGGAGGGCGGTTTCTGATTCTCGCGCCCGTCACGCCTGACATGGAACAGCGGATGGAATCGCTCCAGCGCGACATTGATCAATGGCTGCTGGAAAACTACACCGGCAGCCTGGCCTTCCACCTGGCCGCCAGTCCCTGCTTCCCCGGCCAGTCCTTCAAGTCCAACGGACTTCACGGCATCATGGCCGACCTGGCCCTTGCCGTCGAAAACGCCAAACACCGGTCGCTCGGCGCCTGCCAACAGGGCGTCATCAAACGTGAATTTCGATACGACAAAGCCTGCTCCACCTGCGGCGTCAGGCTGGCCGAGGATCACAGTGAAGATGAATACCGTTGCCGCACATGCCAGAAAGAATTCGAACTTGGCCGCCGCCTTACCAGTGCCAACCACCTGGTCTGGGAAAAAGGTGAAACCGAAGACAAAAACGCCATTCCCGTGCTGGGTTTGCATCTCTTTTTATTGAAACAGGAACCGACCGGCGTCAGGCCGGATACAGCCGTTTCCATCCGCAGACTGAAGCCGGAAAGCGATAAGGCTCCTTGGGCTTGGCGCATTCTGGCCAACCATATTCCCAGGTTTTCTGACGAACGTGACCTTCAGGATCCGAAGTATGACGGAGTTCCAAAAGAAGATAACCAGTATTTCCACGGCATGCCCAAAACCTTTGCCCATATCGGCGCCGAGGCAAAAGAGTTCAGCCATGAAGACAACGACTACCGGGGCAAGCCTTTTCTCGGCCTGTTAAAAGCGGACGTGGACTTTCTCGGATATGTTTTCAGTTATGGCTTGAAGCGCGAGGATCAACAGAAGAGCCGTTTCACCCTTTCCCGCCTGGCCCAGCTTTCACGAATGATGGACCTTTATTTCACCGGCTATCTTCAGGGGGTCATCAAAAACGACTTCCCGGACACCTACACGATTTACGCCGGCGGCGACGACCTGCTGCTCATCGGGCCCTGGCGCCAGATGCACCATCTTGCCAAACGGATGCGGGAATCCTTCGGCGCCTATACCGGCAACAACCCCAACCTCACGATTTCCGCCGGGCTTTCCCTTCTGCACGCCAACTACCCGGTAAACCGGGCCGTAGGCGAGGCAGAGGAGCTTCTCGAAAGGGCCAAACAGCACGACCCGGAAACCAAAGACAGAATCTGCCCCTACACCGGCGCCCCCATGATATGGCCACAATTTAGCCAGACCCTTGATAGCGCCCAATGGATTCATGACCGGATGCAGGGGAAACAGAAGGTCGGCACGGGCTTTGTCTATCAAATTCTCACCCTCGCCGGAGACGCGGAAGAAGTGGCTAAAGGTGATGTGAGCAAGGCCGGCTGGCGGGCCAAGCTGGCCTATCATTTAGCCCGCAATGTTCCCGGCAAAAAGGACGAAAAAGCCCGAAGCATAGCCGAATGGCTCAAGCGGCTGGGCCTGGACAATATGTTTCACACGGTTGCCAATGAACCCGGCATCACCGGGTGGCGGCTGCCGATCACCATCGCTTTATATAGAAACCGGAAATAACATCACAAAGGAGGAGCCATGGTACAACCCAACAGACATTCAGGATACAAACCTCATGGTCAGCAGGGCGCGGGCCGCCCGACCTATGGCAGCCAGAGCCCGCCCCCGCAATTGCCAACGCCAAAACCGTTGAGCTACTATTCGGATGAGAAAAAAAAGCGACTGAAGCCCGAACTGCTGGATGACCAGGCGAGAACTGACGCCGAAAATTTTAAAGGCTTGAAGGCGACCCAGATGCGGCGTTTCTATGATGATTTGAAAGCCATTGAACGAAAAATCATGTCGGGGGACCTTCAGGAGCAGCAGGCCAATTTCGAACGGGACCGGGCGTTGATCGTCATGTTCAAGGCCAAGGCGGTTTACGCGGAAAAACGAAAAGTAGCACCCAGGGCCTTTACCCAGTTCATTTTTGACCACGTGGCTTCCATCAAAGACCTGGCCGATTTTAAAGGATTTTTAAAAGTGTTTGAAGCCGTGGTGGCCTTTCACAAGTTTTATTCACCGGAAAAATAACGTAAAAGGAGAGTTCGACCATGAAGCTGACCACCTCTTACTTGATAACTGGCCAGATAGAAATACTGACCGGACTTCACATCGGCGCCGGCAAGGACGCCGTTGAAATCGGCGGCGTTGACAATCCGGTCGTTAAAAACCCCTATACCGGCGAGCCTTATATCCCGGGCTCGTCACTCAAAGGAAAACTGCGGTGCCTGATGGAGTGGGTCACCGGGTGTGTGGAAGACTCGGGCAAAACCTGGGAAGGCGGCGGCGAGACCGGCCCGGACAAACTGGCGGCAGACCCCATTCTCCGGATCTTCGGCACCACCAGCAAAAACTGGGATGCCGGCCCCACCCGGCTGATCGTCCGGGACGCCTGCCTGAATAAGGAATGGAAAGAGCGGATCATCGACCGGGGGCTCCCTTTGACCGAGGAAAAATTTGAAAACAACATCGACCGGATTCAGGGTAAGGCTGGCCCTGGTATCCGCAAGACAGAACGGGTGCCGGCCGGCTCGCTTTTTGACTTTGAGATGGTCTACCGGATTTTTGACACGAACGATGAAGGCCGGACCGATGTGGATAATCTGGACAACCTGTTTGCGATTATGCGCCTGCTGGAACAGGATGCCCTGGGCGGCTCAGGCTCCCGCGGTTATGGCCGCATCCGTTTTGACAAGCTCAAAAAAGACGGCCAGGACATTCAGGCAAAGTTTGAATCCATCGACGTCTCTAAACTGATTAAACAACAAAAGGTCGCGTAATTATGGCTTACTTTCGCATCATCATCACGCCGTCAGGCCCGCTGACCACGGAATGGGTGTCCGGAACGATCTGGGGGCACATGGCCTGGGCCATTCGATATCTCGAAGGCGAATCGGCCCTTGCTCAATGGATGAGGGAGCAGGAGTCCTCTCCCTGGCTCTTTTCCAGCCGGATACCGGAAAACATGCTGCCCCTGCCATTGCTGCCGCCGGCCGCGAAAAAAGGCGGGAAACCCTCCCTGGAAGCGTTCAGCCTCAGCAAAAATGTCGCTAAGACAGCCTATATTCCAGAACGCCTCTTTCTTTCCCTCCGGGATCAGTTAAATGAGCCAGCCCTGCTGGAGGGGCTGAAAAAAATCACCCCCGAGAACCACAGTGGACTGGAATCAGGCCATCTTTTTCACAATTGCATTGACCGGAACTCCGGCCGCACCCCGGATGCCGGCGGCCTGTTCGTGGAAAACATCAAGTGGCCGGGAGAAAATCAGCGGTTCCAAATTTTCGCGGCCGCCGACCCGGCTTGCCGGAAGCGACTGGAAAGTTCGCTTGCCTTTATTGGCCAGTCCGGATTCGGGGCCAATGCCAGCACCGGCCGGGGAAGTTTTAGCTTCGAAATCAAAGAAGAAACAGCGCTGTTTGCCGGCACGGGCAATCGGGCCATGAGCCTTTCCCACGGTGTCATCACCCCGGCGATGCAAAACCCCAGGTACAAGCTCCACACCCACTATGGCAAACTGGGTGGCCATTTTGCTACAGGCGGCCGCAGTCCCTTTAAATACCCGATTCTCATGGCCCGGCCCGGCGCCACCTTCGACCCGGCTGGGGATCCGCCCTTTGGAAAACTGCTGGGAAAGGTCCACCATGACGAAAGCCTCGGCTTCATCCGACACTATGCTTTTCACCTGCCCACCTATTTTACGGAGGTGACGCCATGACCACATATCACTTCAAGGCCCAGGCACTGACACCCATTCACATCGGCTGCGGCTGTGAAATCGACCCCACCGAATTCCTGATCAAGGATGAAACGCTGGTGCAATTCAATACCGCACGGGTTATTAAAGACCTTTCTCCAGAAGAAAAGACCCGGTTTGCCGCCTTTGCCGACCGGGCCGACCTGAAGGAAATGCAAAATTTTCTTGGGCATCATCTGGATATCCAGCGTCATGCCATGAACACCATAGACGCGTCCGATGCTTTCATAAAAGAATATACGGCCAAGGCATCCAATCCAAACAACCGGTTTATCGTTTCCATGATGCCGCGCAACCCCCACACCGGCAGTGTTTATGTCCCTGGTTCTTCCATCAAAGGCGCGATACGAACGGCGGTGGTGAATTATTTTGCCAACATCGACGCAAACACCCGGCCCTCTGTTCACCAAAAAGTCCAGGCCGAACGCGACATAAAGAAAAAATGCGTGGCTCTGGAGGAAACGGCTCTCAACTGTCGCAAAAGCGAAACGCACAAGGATGTTTTCCGGCTCATTCACGTGTCGGACGCCGAACTTCCGGACAATTCCACCCGCATCGACTGGGCCGAGAATTCCGGGGCAAAGGGCATTCAGATGTGGGTCGAGCGGGTCCAATCAAAGGCCGACGCGGCAACCCCGCCTGAGTTTACTGTCTCCATACGCCTTGACAGCAAGGCAATGAAACGTCCCGGCGTGAAAGAGAACCTGGGCAGAGAACTAAATATTGATCTGATCATGGACGCCTGCAACCGGTTTTACTGGGCCAGGATGATTGACGAAGCAGCCCGCTTTGACAACAAAGAAGCCGACGATACCTCCTGGAAGGCCATTGAGAAACTTTTTCCTCTGGGGCAACTGGATAACGGGCAAACGATCAGCATCAATCCATCGGTCGACGTTTGGGACCATCGCGAATACGTCAACCGCCGCATGTTAATCCGGGTCGGCCATTTCTCCCATTTTGAGTCCCTGTCGGTCGATGAATTGCGGCAGGGCTGGCACGCGAAAAAAAGAGAGCCCATCACCCAAGGCTCCACCCGGACGCGCTGCACCATGGAAAACGGCCAGCCCGCCATGCCCTTTGGCTGGCTGATACTGACCCTTGACCAGGAGCAGGGCGTAAGCCGTTATTGACGAGTCAAAGATTCAAGGGTCGGCCATATGACAGCAAATCCACAAAACAGGGATTTTTTGCAAATGAACAAACCGAACAGCGACGGGGCCGCAGGGGCCATGATCGTTTCCGTGGGCGGCACGCCCGCGCCGGTGATCGAGTCCATCCGCCACTTTCGGCCGGTATTTGTCTCCTTTTTCGCCTCTCAAGAGACCCTGGACAAGGTAATGGAGATTAAAGGCGCGATAAAGGCCGCCGGCCTTGAGTTGCAAAGCGAGGTCACCCTGGCTGAAAACGTCAACGACCTGCTGCACTGCCACAAAAAGGCCGAGGAGGCCGTGGCCCGCGTCATCGGCCGGGGCCACAGCCGGGACAGCGTCATTGTGGATTACACCGGCGGCACCAAGAACATGTCGGTTGCCCTGTCGCTTGCGGCCATCACCCACGGGTTTTCTTTCTCCTATGTGGGCGGAACCCGCCGCACCAGGGGGAACGTGGGCACCGTGGAAAACGGGGCCGAAAAGGTGTTTCAAAGCGTCAACCCCTGGGATTTTCTGGCCGTGGAGGAACGAAAGAAAATCGCATTGCTGTTTAACCGCCACCAGTTCAAGGCGGCCGGCCAGCTTTGCGCGGACCTGGCTGAAAAAAACGTCAACCGGAGACTTGTGTACAAGAAAATCGGGCTGATGATCGAAGGCTTTCATGAATGGGATTTGCTGCGTCACAAAACCGCTGTTCGGCGTTTTGAAAAATGCGAAATAGACGAGCTGCTGGATGATGAGAATAAAGGCGTCCAGGCGTTCGCCAAAGCCGCAAAGGCACTGCTGCCGTTCCTTGCGGATGCCGCCGGATGCGGAGAAAAACCATGCCCGGCATACATCCTGGACCTGTTTGCCAATGCCGAACGCCGGTTTGACGAAGGCAAAACCGATGACGCCGTGCTCCGCCTTTATCGCATCGTGGAAATGGCGGGCCAGCAGCGGCTGATGGACACAAACGGCATCGACACGTCAAACGCGGCGCCGGAAAAACTGCCGGCCGGCCTGAAATCCATTTATGAAGAAAAGTACATGGATCCGGAAAGCAAAACCATCAAGATTTCCATGGCAGCCGGGTATAGCCTGCTAAAAGAGATGGGCGACGACCTGGGTCTTCAGTTTTATGACCAAAAGGACTCGTTTCTAAAAATACAGGATTCCCGGAACCACTCGTTTCTGGCCCACGGATTCCGGTCGGCCAGGGAAGCGGCGTACATGTCCCTGCGGGATTTTATTGTGTCGTTAAACATCTTTCAGGTCTCGGACGTGCCCCGGTTTCCGGTCGTTGTTTTTTGATTACCGGAAATACCGGAAAGCAGGGAGACAACCCGGTGCGGAAAAACGATAAAAAACCACAATGCGCCAACCCAGGGCCGGGAAAGGAATAAAGATCCAACTAGCTGAATTTGTTTTGAAAACGAAAGATCCCGGCCAGGAGGTCGGCGGAAAATAAAAATAGTAAACGATTCTGAAGTGTTACAACATCACAACCCCATAAAAGGAGGCGTAAAAAGATGAAAGAAAAGGAAACCGGCAGCGGTCCGCGGAAAACCCGCTGGAGCCCGTTGTTTTTATTGCCGATAAAAAGGCCGCGGAAGGAAGAGACCCGCTGTTAGAGGGGATTGCGACTAAAATACATTAGAGAGTATTTAGGGAAGGAAGGATATAAAGAAGGAAGAGACCCGCTGTTAGAGGGGATTGCGACCCACACCAGCAGACCTTATCGCCTACCTCAAAGCTCTGAAGGAAGAGACCCGCTGTTAGAGGGGATTGCGACTGAATCGCAGTAAGGTTATATGACAGGTAATCGGCAATGAAGGAAGAGACCCGCTGTTAGAGGGGATTGCGACAAAAAATAGTTCGTAGTCTGATCTTTTCTTAATATTTTCCCAGAAGGAAGAGACCCGCTGTTAGAGGGGATTGCGACGTATGCAACACAGGCCTCTTGAAATAAATCCTGGTAAGGAAGGAAGAGACCCGCTGTTAGAGGGGATTGCGACAAATCTTTTGTGTTCAGTACTTCGTGGAAAGTCCGAAGGAAGAGACCCGCTGTTAGAGGGGATTGCGACTTTTCTTACCAATTTATATTCAACACCATCGATAACCAGAAGGAAGAGACCCGCTGTTAGAGGGGATTGCGACGAACGTATGATGACGTTCTGTCCCTCATGAATGGGAAATCGAAGGAAGAGACCCGCTGTTAGAGGGGATTGCGACTGGTGAACGAGGTCTTCTGAATCTGAATCGGCTGACCGTGAAGGAAGAGACCCGCTGTTAGAGGGGATTGCGACGTCATGTCTCAAACCTCCATTTTTATTGATTAATAAAAAGAAGGAAGAGACCCGCTGTTAGAGGGGATTGCGACCTCAGCCTCAGCTGCCTTGGCCATCTTTTCTTCTAACTGGAAGGAAGAGACCCGCTGTTAGAGGGGATTGCGACTTGGCCTTTGCAGCCTTCATTTCCGCGTTGTTAGTGTCGCGAAGGAAGAGACCCGCTGTTAGAGGGGATTGCGACTTGGGAATCTCAGCATAATTACTTGATGTTGTAGTCATGGAAGGAAGAGACCCGCTGTTAGAGGGGATTGCGACCCGGCCAGGACGGTTGTGAATGTTCCGCCAAAACGAAGGAAGAGACCCGCTGTTAGAGGGGATTGCGACCTTGACCCTTCACCGTAGCTGTTGGCGATACCGTAAATCGAAGGAAGAGACCCGCTGTTAGAGGGGATTGGGACCCGGGGGTGCCGCACTGGGGTGCGGCGCTCCCGGCGTGGCGGAAAGAAAAGACCCATTTTTAGAATGGATTGCGGCCTGAGCAGGGAGAAAATATTCCCGGCCCTACCTCCCCCCAAAACGCCCCTGCCTCTTCCTGGCAACGTTGCCGTTGTTGCGGCCATTGGCTTTGCCTCCTAAGATGGTGTCAAAAGGAGGCGCACAATTTATAACCTGAAAAAGCAGGAGGTTTTATGCCGCGACGTGTTTCACCGCCGGTCAACGAACTCGACAGCCTGCCTCACCCACTGACTTCGGGCGAACGGCGGGTGTTTGATTTTTTTAACGCCCGGCTTGCGCCCGAATGGGAAATCTACGTTCAACCCCACTTAAACGGATTGCGGCCCGACTTTGTGCTGCTGCATCCCCGGATCGGGGTCGCCGTGTTCGAGGTAAAAGACTGGAGCCTGAATGACGCGGCCTACCAGGTCCAAAAACGGGAGGACGGCACGCCCGTGCTGATGGTAAACGACCATGGAGAGTGGCGCGCCATTGAACAGGCAAACCCGGTTGAAAAAATTCTTCACTACAAGCAGGAAATCTTTGACCTCTACTGTCCCCGCCTGGACCAGCGGGCCGGACGGGCCGTGATGACCGCCGGCCTGATCTTTCCTTCCACCGGCGATCGGCGGGTGCGGGAGTTTTTCGAACCGTGGCTGCGCCGCCACCGCGAGATCGTGCAATACCCCGGCCGCCATCCGGTGACGGGCATGGAGGCCATTGACGGCGGCCGGATTGACCAGGTTTTTCCCGAGCACAACCGGGGTCTCTCAAAAATCATGAATGAAACCCTGGCCAGGGACTTAAGGAGCTGGCTGGTTGAACCCGACTTTGCCCTTGCGCAACGGGAGCCGCTGGATATGGACAAAAACCAGAACAACCTTGTCACGTCGCGGACCGATACCGGATACCGCCGCATCAAGGGCCCGGCTGGGTCGGGCAAGTCCCTGGTGCTGGCGGCCCGGGCAGTGGAACTGGCCAACGAGGGCAAGGACGTGCTGGTGGTCAACTACACCATCACCCTGCCGCACTACCTTCGGGACCTGGCGGCCCGCTGTCACCGAAACGGCGAGGGCCGGGGGAGCATCACGTGGCTGAATTTTCACGCCTGGTGCAAGCGGGTGTGTATACAGGCCGGCTTCAAAAAGGAGTACGACAACCTTTTTGCCGAGATCCGTTCGGCAGAACGGAGAGAGCCGGACAAAAAGAACAACGGGTTGAAAGAAATCATGGATCATCGTATCCCCGACCTTGTGGACCGGATCATCAGCCGAAACCTGGGCCATCCGGACACGATCTACGACGCGGTTTTACTGGATGAGGCCCAGGACTTTCAACTGAAATGGTGGAACCTGTTAAGAAAGGTGTGTCGCCAGGGCGGTGAAAAGCTGCTGGTGGCGGACGCCACCCAGGACATATACGGAACGGCCCGTGTATGGACCGAGGAGGCCATGCACGGCGCCGGTTTCAGAGGCGACTGGGTGCGGCTTGCAACCAGTTACCGTCTGCCGCCCAAGGCCGTGCAATACGCCCGGGAATTTGCCAGCCGGTTTCTGGACCCCGACCTGATCGACCTGCCTGAAAAAGCCCAGGGCGAACTGGACATCTACCCCTGCAACCTGAAATGGGTTCAAACAGACAGCGCCCGGGCCGAAGCGGCGTGCCTGCGGGAAATTCTGGCCATGGCCCCGGCCGCGGATCCGGAGCTGCTGGCCATGACGGATATCACTTTTCTGGCCCCCAGCCAGAAATCGGGTATGGCGGTGGTCGCGCACCTGAAGGGCCAATACAATATAGCGTGCGTGGATACGTTTGACGACGACAGCCAGGCGTGCCGGAGAAAAAAGATGGGGTTTTTCATGGGCGACGCGCGCGTCAAGGCCACCACCCTGCACAGCTTCAAGGGGTGGGAATCGCGGGCCATGGTGGTGCTGATCAACACCGCGGACAACCACCGGGCACTGGCCCTGGTCTACACGGGGTTGACCCGCCTGAAGCGGCATGTGCGCGGCAGTTTTTTGACGGTGGTGTCGTGCGCGCCGGAGCTGCGTGAATACGGTGCCTCCTGGCCGGACTTCCTGGAACAGTAACGGTAGGGGCATCGGCAAGCCGGTGCAACATCCCACACGGAAGGTATAACCGATGAATGAGAACCGCAAATCTCGTGCGGATCGCGTGCTCACGATCCAGCCGGGACCAGGGGCTGCATCCTGGCGAATTGCCATTGTCAACGCCTCTCTGGTGGAGGACAAGTATGTCAACATCGTGGACCTGGCCGCGCACATCTGTCCGGCCCCCCCGATCCGGTCCTTTGAGTTTACCGACTCGCCGGTTTATCACACCTGTATATCCTTCGACGAAACAACCGGAGAAGCGGTGCTTTTTTTGCGTGCGCTTTTTGAGAAGAGCTGCCTTCGCGTACAGGACCCCGAGCAAGACTGCTTCAGCCTTCGTGCCAGTTTCTGGCTGGGCTATCTGACAGCGATATTCCGGCTTTTTGCCGTCATGTGCGAAAAAAGCGAAAACCGGATAAGGGCGGACCTGAACCGATTCCAGTCCATCATGCCCAACGACCCGGTCACTGGCAAGCTGCTCAGTTTTATCGGTCGTTACTACAACGTGGAGCCGCCGCCACTGAAAAAGGACCGGTTTCTCGGCCCGCTTGTGGAGCGCCAGCTGGCCGAATGGGAAGCAGCGGGTGTGCCCTGGGCCGCCGCACAAAGAGAAATCATGCACAAGATCGGTGCGTCTCTGCCGCAAATGGGCCTCTTTTTTTTAAGAGAGTATTTCCAATGGACTTCCGGGAACCTGGGAAACAAAGACTGGCCCCCGATTGCGCCCTCCTTTCACGCCGATCCTGCTGAAATGGAGGCGTTCTGGCAGGATGTCCTTAATCTGCAGCGCCGGCAGGAAAAGCGCGACGCGGAACACAAAGCCATGATGCGGGACCTGGCCGTGTTGAATGAATTTGAACGGCAGCTCGCCAAAAAGGGATGGGAATAGAAAGAACGGTTCTGGCCAAAGGAGGCAAAAATGAGCTTTGATGGTTTTGATTTCGGCCCGGAAAATCTGGGTCTTTTTCTGGGTATGGCCGAAGAAATGGCTGAAGAAGCAAACGAACGCCGCCGGATCATAAGAGAGGAGGATCGGCCTGATGATCCGTTTGAAGATGAAGAAGACGTTGTTCCATCAAGCAGGGATGGACAAAAACCCTTAAGGCCCTTCGAACAGTATGTCGACGACATCTGTTGCGGGCGGAGAAGCCTGTGGGGTGAGGAGGAGAACGCCGCACATATACCGCCACGGACTCGACAAGGGGCCACGGAACACCAGGCGGAGCGGCGCTCAGCGAGCGCCCCCGTGCAGATGCTGCAATCCGAACTTGTTTCCAGCCGTTTTCTGCATGTAATGGGCCAGATACTGCAACAATATCAAGGCCATCGAATTCGCACCGTCTCCTTTAGCGCCAAAGGTTATCCGCGCCGGGGAGAATTGCCGGTGATGGGCGTTTATATTCGTAAAAGCGGCACCGTTATTTTCAACCTGCTGCGCCATTTTGAAAACGCGGCCCAGATGGCCCTTGTGATTGATTCGGGCTTTTCCATCCACGGCCTGATATGGCACTCCATGCTTCGGACCCTGCTGCATGAGATTCACCACAGCCTGAACCTGCCCTACGGCGGTGAAGAGACCGAGGAGGTCCAATCCACTGAGGAGTTACTGGCCGGCCAGTGGTGCGAAACGGAAATCCACAGGCTGGTGCATATACTGGACCTGGAGCCAACACGCCTGGATGATGAGCCTTTCTTCCGTACCTGCTTTTACGAGTTGATGCTTCGTGAATCAAAAGCGGGCAATGGGGACTGGGTGGGCAAGCAGAGGAGGCTGGTGGATGCCGGCCTGATCTACTGGGATGAAAAAAGCCATGCGGCGATTGAAACCATGGCCATGTTGTATGACAATTCAGCTAACCAGGGACAGCAGGCACGGGGCGACGCGCAAGAGGCCCTGGTAAAAGCCGACCTTCGAATTCAGGATCGAATAGACTGGGAATTAAAAAAAGAGCAGGCAGTAAAAGAGGCATGCGAAACCGGGGCGATTCTGAAAATTGACTACCGCGCAAACGATCAACGCCTGGTAAGCTGCCTCATCCGCCCTGTTTCCATTTTTTACAAGGATAGTGTGACCTGTGTGGAAGCACTCTCCGAATCCCGGCAAAAACAACAGACGTTCCGGCTGGATCGTATTGAGGCTTTAACGTTTGTCGCCTGATGGTCTTTGCGGTGCGGCCAAAACAACCACGCCTTAAGCTTCAAACCGGATTTGTTCGGATTCATACCTGGCGTGACGCCGGCCCGACCGGCTTTAATCTTGACACTCCGCAGGTTTTTCCCCATAATCAGGCAGTTTGCGGCCGAACGGCGATATCGGATAAAACGGACGGGGAGCGGGGCCATGAATGACGAGATATCCCTCTATCAGCGGTTGAGGGAAAATGAGGAGACCGCGAAAAAATTCTACGAGGTGGAAAAAAAGATCCTTTCCATTCTGCGGTTCAAGGACCTTTTCGACGCCCTGCTGGCCGAGATCAAGGGCCAGTTCAACCTTCCCTACGTCTGGCTTTCCATCATTGAAAACAGCGAGGCCCATCACCTGATTGAGTCGATCGACGACATGGACCCCGAGCTCAAGGCCAGCATCAACATCATCGACAGAAGCGCCTTTTTTGCGTTGATCGGCCAGCAGACCGAACCAATCCTGGCCAATGACGGGCTGAAGCCCTTTTTCAAGCTGCTGCCCGCGGACCGGCACTACCTGGTCAAGTCCATGGCCATTGCCCCTATCATGATGGACGGTGAGATCGTGGGCAGCCTCAACCAGGGGGACGCGGCCCAGGACCGGTTTGAGCCGGGCATGGACACCTCCCTGCTGGAACAGCTGGCCACGAAGGTGTCACTCTGCCTCTCCAACGTGGCGGCCCATGAAAAGCTCAAGTTTCTGGCCTACCATGACCCCCTCACCGGCCTGCTCAACCGCCGGGTGATGGAGACGGCCCTGGCCCGGGAGACGGCCCGGGCCGGCCGTTACAACCTGCCCCTGTCCGTTGTCTTTCTGGACCTGGACTACTTCAAGAAGGTCAACGACACCCACGGCCATGAAACCGGGGACGCCCTGCTCAAGCACCTGGCCGACCAGTTGGTGCATCAATGCCGGGGCACCGACATCGTGGCCCGGTTTGCCGGAGATGAGTTTGTGATCATTCTGCCGGAAACAGACGCCGACCATGCCACGGCCCTGATGCACCGCATTCAGGAGCACCTGGCCGCATCCCCGCTGGTGTGCGGCGAGACCCCGATTCCCGTTGTCATCACCTTTGGCGTGGCCTCCACCATGGATCCCGATCCTCCGAAAGATGACCCGGCCGCGCTCCTGAAAAAGGCTGATGAACGGCTCTACGAGAAAAAGGCGGCCCGCCAAAACAAAGAGGGCCGCGCTTAATTTCCGCGCAAGCCCTCTTATCAATCCGTTATTCTGCTAATCTCTACTCGGTTTTCGGCGGAGCCTCTTCTGAAGCCCCATCGTCTTCAACGGGCGTATCCGCCGCCGGCACTTCAGGTTCCTCCGGTGCGGCCTCTGCTTCAGGAGCAGCCGCCTCGGCTTCCGGTTCGGCAGCCTTCGCCGGCGCCGATTCCTCAGCCGCAGGGGCGGGCGTATCCGCTGCCGCCTCTTTCTCAACAGCGGGCGCTGACGGGGTCGGGGCCGGTTTTGCCGCCGTTTTGGCCGGTTTCTTCTTCTTTTTCTCCGTCGTCTCGGTCAGCGACACCAGTTCAATCAATGTGACCGGGGCCGCGTCGCCGGGGCGGGCGCCGATCTTGGTCAGCCGGGTATACCCGCCTTCCCGTGAACCAAACCGCTCAGCCGCCTCGGCAAACAGCTTGTGCACCACGTTTTTTTCCCGAACAATGGCCATGACCTGGCGCCGGGCGTGCAGGTCACCGCGCTTGGCAAGGGTGATCACATGGTCCGCCCACCGCCGCAACTCCTTGGCCTTGGCATCCGTGGTCTGTATTTTTTCGTGCTTCAGCAGAGAGGTCACCATGTTGCGGAACATCGCGTTCCTGTGACTGCCGGTTCTGCCAAGTTTTACACCACTCTTACGATGTCTCATCGGTCGATCTACTCCCCTTCCTTATTGTCTTCCGCCGGCGGCACAAACCCTTCCAGGTCCATGCCAAGGGAAAGGCCCATCTCGGCCAGCAGTTCCTTGATTTCGTTCAATGACTTTCTGCCGAAGTTTTTGGTCTTCAGCATCTCCGACTCGGTCTTCTGGACCAGTTGATAAAGCTTGTCGATTTCGGCGTTCTTCAGGCAGTTGGAGCTGCGGACGGAAAGTTCGAGCTCGTTGACGCTGCGGTACAGGTTTTCGTTGAACACCTTGCCGCCGCTGTCGTCTTTCCGGCCGGCATGCTCGGGCTCGGCGCTTTCATCAAAATTGATGAAAACATTCATCTGCTCTTTCATGATCTTGGCGGCAAAGGCCACCGCGTCCTCGGGCAGCACGCTGCCGTCGGTCCACACTTCCAGGGTCAGCTTGTCAAAATCGGTCTTCTGCTTGACCCGGGAGTTGCCCACCACGTAATTGACCCGGCGAATCGGGGAGAACATGGCATCAATGGGAATGGTGTTGACCGGCGTCTCCTCATCCTTGTTGGCCTCGGCCAGCGCGTATCCCCGGCCCACCTTTACCGTCATCTCCATCTTCAGGGTGGCGCCTTCGGAAAGGGTGGCGATGTGAGACTCCGGGTTCAGGATTTCCACCCGCCCGTCGGGGCTGGCGATGTCACCGGCGGTCACCACCCCGGGTCCCGCGGCGTCGATACGAATGGTCTTGGCCGCCGCCGTGCTGGTCTTCAGCCGCACCTCTTTGAGGTTCAGTATGATCTCGGACACATCCTCCAGTACACCTTCAACCGTGGAGTATTCATGCATCACATTGTCGATCTTCACGGACGTAATCGCGGCGCCGTGCAGCGAGGAGATGATGATGCGCCGCAACGCGTTGCCGATGGTAATGCCAAATCCCCGGCCCAACGGCTCGCAGATAAACTTTCCATAAAAAGGGGTGGCAGCCTCAACCTGAATCTTGTCCGGCTGAATCATTTCCTGCCAGTTCATATACATCAATTCATTTTCCATGATGATCTCCACAATTGGTTGTAAAGAGACATGTCGCCGTTACCGGGCCGGCCCCGCACAGAGCCCTCAAGCCGAACGGGAAACCCGCACGCGCCGGGGGACACAAAAGGGGCTTACTTGGAGTAAAGCTCAACAATAAGCTGTTCCTGAATGGGGATGGTGATATCCTCACGAACAGGCAGATTCTTTACAACACCGCGTTTGTTCTCCTTTTCCAGGGAGAGCCACTGGGGAACGCCCCGCCGTTCCACCGCCGCAAGGGACTCATCAATCACCTGCATGTTGCGACTTTTTTCTCTGACCTCGATCACGTCCCCGGGCGAAAGTACATAGGATGGAATGTCCACATTCTTGCCGTTGACCAGAAAGTGGTTGTGCCGTATCAGCTGGCGGCCCTGGGTACGGGAATTTACAAAACCGAGACGATAGACCGCATTGTCGAGCCGGGATTCCAGCAGTACCAGAAGGGTGCTGCCGGTGATGCCTTTCCGGCGGTCCGCTTCCGCGAATACTCTGCGGAACTGGCCTTCGGACAGGCCGTACATGCGCTTTACCTTCTGTTTTTCACGAAGCTGTATGCCGTAACCGGAGAATTTTGGACGCAACTGGCCGTGCTCTCCCGGCGGATATCCCCGCCGATCAAAGGCGCACTTGTCGGAAAAGCAACGGTCCCCTTTCAGAAACAGCTTCAGATTTTCACGTCGGCAAAGCCTGCACACCGATTCTCTGTATCGTCCCAAATCACTTCCTCCTTGCAAAAAGCAGTTCGCTTTTTTTCAATCTGTATATTTTTTGCCCCATTTACACCCGGCGCCGCTTGGGAGGCCGGCAGCCGTTGTGAGGAATGGGGGTTACGTCCCGAATCATGGTCACGGTAAGCCCGGCGGCCTGAAGGGCGCGTAGCGCCGATTCCCGGCCCGGCCCCGGTCCCTTGACATAGACTTCAACCGTCTGCAAGCCCTGGGCCATGGCCTTCTTCACCGCGTCCTCGGACGCCATCTGGGCGGCAAAGGGCGTGCTCTTGCGCGACCCCTTGAATCCGCGGCCCCCGGCCGACGACCAGGAGATCACGTTACCGGCCACATCGGTAACGGTCACGATGGTATTGTTAAAGGTGGACTGAATATGGACCACCCCGCTTGCAATATTCTTTCTTACCTTTTTCTTGGTCTGGACTCGTTTCGCCATTTATACCAATCCCGATTCTATGAGTTTACTTTTTCTTTGCTGCACCCTTTTTCTTCACGGCCGTCCGCTTGGGCCCTTTTCGCGTACGGGCATTGGTGCTGGTGCGCTGGCCGTGGCACGGAAGCGATTTTCGATGGCGAAGGCCCCGATAGCACCCCAGGTCCATGAGCCGCTTGATGTTCATGGAAACCTCGGTGCGCAGTTCGCCCTCCACCTTGTGCTCGTTGGTGACGGCGTTTCTGATCGCGTTGATTTCAGTCTCGGTGAGCTGGTCCACCTTGGTGTCATAGTCGATGCTCAACTTATTGAGTATCTGACGTGACGTGGAACGGCCGATGCCATATATATAGGTAAGCCCTATCTCGACCCGTTTTCGCTTTGGTAAATCTACACCCGCAATTCTTGCCAAACCCGAATCCTCCTGTTTGTCTTATCCCTGACGTTGGTTATGCCGTTTGTTGACACAAATCACCCGGATAACGCCTTTACGCCTGACAACCTTGCAGTTGCGGCATATTTTCTTGACCGACGCTCGTACCTTCATGGCTCACGCTCCTCTATTTTCAACCGGCCCATTGCCGATATATTAACGCTGCTGCACTCTACTTTTCCCTGTAGGTGATCCGCCCGCGGGTCAGATCATAGGGAGAAAGCTCAACCGTCACCTTATCTCCCGGCAGAATCTTGATAAAATGCATCCGCATTTTGCCGGAAATATGGGCCAGCACCTGGTGCTTGTTTGCCAGCTCCACCTTAAACATCGCGTTGGGCAGTGTTTCTAAAACCGTGCCCTCAACTTTTATTGCCTCTTCTTTTGCCATCTGCCTTGCAAGCCTCCATCACCGGCGCGAATTCCGCGCGCCTACCGGCGTCCCCGAATGCCCTTTTTCAGAAAACCTTCGTAACTGCGCTGGATCATGTGGGACTCCATCTGGGCCGTGGTGTCGATGGCCACGCCGACAACAATCAGCAACGCCGTGCCGCCGAAATAGAACGGCACGTTGAACTGCGAAATCAATATGGTGGGCAGCACGCACACTGCCGCTACATAGGTGGCACCGCCCAGGGTGATCCGGGTCAGCACCCGGTCGATATAATCGGCGGTCCGTTTTCCCGGCCGAATGCCTGGAATGTAGCCGCCCTGTTTTTTCATATTTTCCGCGACGTCATCCGGTTTAAAGGTGACCGCCGTGTAAAAATAACAGAAGAAAAAAATCAGGGCCACGAAAAAAACATTGTAAATCCAGTGACCCGGCATCAGCACCGCAGACATGTCCTGAACAAACGGCACATCAACAAATCCTGCCATGGTGGCCGGGAACATCATGATCGACGACGCAAAAATAGGCGGAATAACGCCAGACGTGTTGATCTTCAGGGGCAGGTGGGTACTCTGGCCCCCATACATTCTCCGTCCCACCACCCGCTTGGCGTACTGGATCGGAATCCGGCGCTGGCCCTGCTCCATGAAAATAATGACGCCCACCACCGCCACCATGAACACCAGAAGGATGAGAACCCCGAAGATGCCCATGTCTCCGGTGGAGATCATGCGGGAAGTATTAATAATAGCCGCCGGCAGACGGGCCACGATGCCGGCAAAGATGATCAGCGAAATCCCGTTGCCGATCCCCTTTTCCGTGATCTGTTCGCCCAGCCACATGATAAAGGCGGTGCCCGCGGTCAGGGTGATGACGGTCATCAGGCGAAAAGACCAGCCCGGATCAATCACCGCGCCCATCTTCTCAATGCCCACGGCCATGAGAAAACCCTGAATGATACTCAGCACCACGGTACCGTACCGGGTGTACTGGGTGAGCTTCTTCCGGCCCTGCTCGCCCTCTTTCTTCAGCTGCTCCAGGTAAGGAACGGCCACGGTGAGCAGTTCCAGAATAATGGCCGCGCTGATGTAGGGCATGATGCCCAGGGCAAAGACCGAGAGCTGCTCCAGGGCGCCGCCGGAAAACATGTTGAACATACCCAGCATGCCGCCCTTGTGGGCCTCGAAAATGCGGGCCAGGGCCTCCCTGTCGATTCCCGGCGTGGGAATCATGACACCGATACGGTAAACCGCAAGCATGGACAGGGTGAACAGGATCCGTCGCTTGAGCTCCGGAATCTTGAATATGTTCTGATAACCGCGTGCAAACATCAGGAGATCACCTCAATGGCGCCGCCGGCCGCTTCAATCTTTTCGCGGGCCGAGCGGCTGACATGGGATACCTTGACCGTGAGCGGATAGGCGATATCGCCCTTTCCCAGCAGCTTGATGCCGTCCACGCGTCCCTTTACCAGTCCTTTTGCCTTCAACGCCTCGCCGTCCACCACGCTGCCGCTTTCAAACCGGGCGAGATCGCGAATGTTGACCACGGCGATATCTTTGGCAAAAATATTAACAAACCCCCGCTTGGGCAGGCGCCGGTGCAGGGGCATCTGACCGCCCTCAAACCCCGGACGCACGCCACCGCCGGACCGGCTGTTATGGCCCTTGTTTCCTCTTCCTGCCGTGGTGCCGTTGCCGGACCCGGGGCCGCGCCCCAGGCGCTTTCTGGCCTTTGTGGACCCCGGCGCGGGAGATAAATTACTCAGATCCATCAGCACTCTCCTCTACGCGCAATAAATGCGACACCTTTCGAATCATTCCCTGGACCGTCGGCGTGTCCTGCAGACAGACCGTTCGATTCACCTTGGTCAGCCCCATGGCCCGCAGCACCTTCCGGTGCTTTTCCGGCCGCCCGATCATGCTTTTGGCCAATGTCACTTTGATAGAACCAGACATATCAACATCCTTTTCTACAGCTCTTCCACCGGTATACCCCGCCGGGCTGCGATCTGATCACGGGTCTGCAACTGCTGCAACCCCCGAATGGTGGCCTTAACTACGTTGTGCGAATTGTGGGTTCCCATGCACTTGGTTAAAATATCCGTCACACCGGCGGCCTCCAGCACGGCACGCACGGCACCGCCGGCAATCAGGCCGGTTCCTCTTGCGGCAGGCTTGAGCATGACACGTCCGGCGCCGAATCTTCCGATAATCTTAAAGGGAATGGTGCCTTCCACCAGGGGAACGGAAACCATGTCCCGCTTGGCCTTCTCAGCGCCTTTGCGGATCGCCTCGGGAACCTCGTGGGCTTTTCCCAGGCCGCAGCCCACGTTGCCGTTTCCATCGCCTACCACCACAACGGCACTGAAACGGAACTTGCGCCCGCCCTTGACCACCTTCGACACCCGCCGAATGTGGACCACGTTATCGATAAACTGGCTCTCTTCCTTATTGGTCTCTTTAAACAACTGCCTGCCTCCTCATGCATCGCTGTTTGATATGCCGGCCCGGGCATCCGCCCTGTTTTCCACCGGCATGCACGAATTAAAAATTCAGGCCGCCTTCACGGGCCCCGTCGGAAACCGCCTTGACCCGCCCGTGATATACAAATCCGCCCCTGTCGAACACCACCGAGGAGATGCCTTTGTCCTTGGCGCGCCCGGCAATCAGTTTGCCCACGAACACCGCCACCTCGGACTTGTTCTTGCCCGACAGTTCCGTATTGTTCTTCACATCCGGTTCATTACTGGATGCGGTCACAAAGGTCACGCCCTTTGTGTCGTCGATCAGCTGCGCGTATATGTGCCGCGCGCTTCTGAATATGCTCAACCGCGGCCGCTCCGGGGTACCCGCAATCTTTTTCCGGATTCTGGCCTTTCTTTTTAACCGCAACTCCTGTTTTTTGTTTGCAGCACCCATCTTTCATCCTCTACATTCTATTTAGTCTTGCCGGCCTTGCGCTGAATATGCTCATCGGTGTACTTGATGCCCCGCCCCTTGTAGGGCTCCGGCGGTCGCAACTTGCGAATGGACGCCGCCGTCTGTCCCAGCAGCTCCTTGTCGATAGAAGCAAGGGTCAGCACGTTCTTTTCCACCTTGGCGGTAACGCCGTCGGGAAGCTCAAAATTGATCGGATGGGAATATCCGATGTTCAACACCACCGTCTGGCCGTTGAGCTCCACCCGGTAGCCGATGCCGTTAATCTCCAGGCTGCGGGAGAACCCGGTGCTGACGCCCTGAACCATATTGTTGACCAGGGAACGGTAGAGGCCCTGCAGCGCCAGAACCTTTCTGTTCTCGCTGCCCGCCACTACGTGAATGTGATCCTCTTTGATCTCCAGGTCCACATCGCCCTGCACGGTCCGCGACAGGACTCCCTTGTCGCTGGACACGGTAATACACCTGTCGGTGTATGACACCTTTACCTTATCCGGAACCTGAATCGGTTTTTTTCCTATTCGCGCCATCCACTACACCCCTTGTTTACCAGACATTGCAGAGGACTTCGCCTCCCACGTTTTCCTTTATGGCCTGTTTGTCCGTCATCACCCCCCGGGAGGTGGACAGAATGGAAATGCCCAGGCCGTTGAGTACCGGTGCCATATCCTTGTTTTTCGTGTAAACCCGGCGCCCGGATTTACTGACGCGCTCGATGCCGTAAATGGCATGGGTGTTGTGCTTGTCGTATTTCAAGTAAACGCGCAGCACCCCCTGCAGATCGTCGTCGATCACTTTGTAGTTCTTGACATACCCGCTGGCCTTGAGAATATCCGCTATACGGGTCTTCAGTTTTGAATTGGGCATGTCGACGCTGGCATGCTTTGCTTTTCCGGCATTGCGTATCCGGGTCAGCATATCCGCAATCGGGTCGGTCACTTTCATGTTATCTTCTCCGTCCTTCGTTTTCTTTCTGACGGCAGGCGATCTGCCGTATTCACGCCGGATGCGCCGGCGACTACCAACTCGACTTGGTCACTCCCGGGAGCTTGCCCATGGAGGCCATGGACCGGAAGCAGATACGGCAGATGCCGAATTTTCTGATAAAGGCCCTGGGCCGACCGCATATGGGACACCGGTTGTACTTTCTTGCGCTGAACTTAGGCTCCCTGCTTGCTTTTACGACCAACGATGTTCTTGCCAAAATAGCCTCCTTGAAAATTCCATCCGGCGACGTATCCGCGCCGGCGCATACCTTCTTTGCCTAATTCTTGAACGGCATTCCCATCAGCCGCAGCAGTTCACGGGCCTCGTCATCTTTCTGCACCGATGTCACGATGGTAATGTTGAGTCCCTTTATCTTATCGATCTTGTCATACTCAATCTCGGGAAAGATAATCTGTTCCCGCACACCCAGGGTGTAGTTGCCCTGCCCGTCAAAAGCCTGGCCCGAAATTCCCCTGAAATCACGCACCCGGGGAAGCGCGATGTTCACCAGCTTGTTGAAAAAATCGTACATCCGTTCATGGCGAAGGGTGACCATGCAGCCCACGGGCATGCCCTGCCGCAGCTTGAAGGCGGCAATAGACTTTCTCGCCCGCCGGATCACCGGCTGCTGGCCGGAGATGAGCTTGAGCTCCTCCACGGCCGAATCGATGATCTTGATGTTGCTGATGGCCTCTCCCAGCCCCATGTTCAGCACGATCTTCTCGAGCTTGGGAATCTGCATCACATTTTTATATCCAAAGGTTTCCTGAAGCTTTGGTACCACCTCTGTGGTATAAAATTCCTTAAAAGACGACATTGTTTTTCTCCGCGGCGCCGGACAGCCCGTTAATCAATGAGTTCTTTGCACTTGCCGCACATGCGTACCTTGCGGCCATCTTCCAGCTCTTTCATCTTGATCCGCACAGGCGTTACGCACTTGCCGCACATCAGCATCACGTTGGAACGATCGATGGGGGCCTCTCTTTCAATGATACCACCCTGCCGATTGCTGACATTGGGCCGCGTATGGCGCTTGATCATGTTGATGTTCTCCACCACCAGCCGGTTCTTTTCCCGGTTGACGGAAAGCACTTTTCCGATCTTGCCCTTGTCCTTGCCGGCAACGACCTTGACCTTATCGTTCTTCTTGATATTCACTTTTTCTTTCTGCATGGGGTCCCTCTTCGCCAGAACAACCTTTTTTACAGCACTTCCGGTGCCAGGGAAACAATCTTCATGAACCGTTTGGCCCGAAGCTCCCTTGCCACCGGACCGAAAATACGGGTTCCCAGGGGCTCATTGTTGCCGGAGATCAGCACCGCTGAATTTTCATCAAAACGGATATAGGAGCCATCAGGCCGCTTGATCTCTTTTTTGGTGCGCACAATGACGGCCTTGAGCACATCGCCCTTTTTCACCTTCGAGTTGGGAATCGCCTCCTTGACAGAGACCACAATCACGTCTCCCACCGTGGCGTATCTTCGCCGGGAGCCGCCCAACACCTTGATACAATAGACAATTTTAGCGCCTGAGTTGTCGGCCACCTTCAGTCGTGTCTCGGTCTGGATCATCTTCGTGTCCTTCTATGTAAATTAAACAGCCTTTTCCACAACATTGACGACGCGCCAGTGCTTTGTCCGGCTGAGGGGCCGGGACTCCGTGATGATCACCTTGTCGCCCACGGCGCACTGGTTCTGCTCGTCATGGGCCGCGAACTTGGCTGTCCGGCGTACGTACTTCTTGTACTCCTGGTGCTTGACCAGCCGCTCCACCGCGACGATAACCGTCTTGTCCATCTTGTCGCTGACGACGGTCCCCTCAAACTGTCTCTTCAATCCTCTTGTCTTCATGGCGTAACTGTTCTCTTCCTCGTTGATCCGGGACTACCGGTTATAGGCGCTTAACACCGTCTTGACCCTGGCAATATCCTTCTTGGTCTTCTCCAACATGCTGGTGTTGTCCAGCTGGCCGGTTTCGTGCCGAAACCGCAGGTTGAAGTAGGCGGCCTTCAATTCGACAAGCTTCTGTTTTGCCTCGTCGGCACTCAATGCCTTGATTTCATCTGGTTTCATCAAGCCGTCTCCCTTTTTACAAACTTGGTCTTCACGGGAAGCTTGTGGGCGGCCAGGCGAAAGGCCTCGCGGGCCAGTTCATCGGGCACCCCGTCCATCTCGTAAAGGATCCGGCCCGGCCGAATCACCGCGGCCCATCCTTCAGGCGCGCCCTTGCCCTTGCCCATTCGCACTTCAGCGGGCTTCTTGGTAAACGGCTTGTCCGGGAAAATCCGTATCCAGGTCTTTCCCGCACGTTTGATATACCGGGTCATGGCGATACGAGCCGCCTCAATCTGCCGGGCGGTAATCATGCCGCACTCGGTGGCCTGCAGGCCGAATTCACCGAAACTCAAGGTGCTTCCGGCAAGGCGGGTCCCCGTTCTTCTTCCCCGCTGTTGTTTTCTGAATTTAACTTTCTTTGGACTCAGCATAATTCATTGCTCCGCGACTGCCTGTCAGTTCTTCTTTCGTTCATCCTTGAGCACTTCGCCCTTGAAAATAAACACCTTGACGCCAATACGGCCATAGGTGGTACTGGCCTCTACAAACCCGTAATCCACATCGGCCCGCAGGGTGTGAAGCGGCACCCGGCCTTCCCGGTACCACTCCCGGCGGGCCATTTCAGCGCCGCCCAGGCGGCCGGAGCAGATGATCTTGATGCCCTTGACGCCGAACCGCATGGCCGAAGAGACCCCGCGTTTCATGGCGCGCCGGAAGGCCACACGCCGTTCCAGTTGACCGGCAACGTTTTCGGCCACCAGCTGGGCCACGGTTTCGGGTTTTTTTACTTCCTGAATGTCGATGGCCAGATCCTTGCCGGCAACGACCTTCTGGCGGATTTCGTTTTTCAGCTGTTCGATCTCATTGCCCTTCTTCCCGATGACGATACCGGGCCGTGCGGCAAATATACGCAGACGAATGCGGTTCAACGACCGTTCGATCTCCACCTTGGCGATACCGGCATGGTGAAGCTTCTTCTTCACGAATTCGCGCAGTTTGAAATCTTCAAGAATAAAATCCGCATATTCCTTGTCGGCGTACCAGCGTGACTGCCAGGTTTTGACAATGCCCAGCCGCAACCCCTCAGGATTTACTTTCTGACCCAATACCGTTTCCTCCTCTTAGTTTTTGGCTGCTTTTTCAGCCAGAACAACCGTGATATGGCTTGTCCGTTTCAATATTCGGGTGGCTCTTCCCCGTGCCCTGGGCCGAAAACGCTTCAGTGTAGGCCCCTGGTCCACAAGCACGTTGAGAATGACCAGGCCGTCCACATCCATATTCTTTTCTTCGGCATTGGCCACGGCGGAGCGAAGCGCCTTCTCGACCAGTCCGGCACCCTTGTTGGGCATGAACCTGAGCGTGTTGAGCCCCTTTTCGACAGACTTCCCCTTGATGCCGTCCACCAGCATGCGAACCTTCTGGGGACCGATCCGTAAATATCTTGCTGTTGCGCTTACCTGCTCCATCTCAACCATTCCTTAACTGTTTAGTCACCGCCACTTCAGTTTCCGGCGTTTCTTTCCTACCTGACCTTGCTCTTTTTCGAACCGGCATGGCCATAAAAGGTACGGGTAGGAGAAAACTCGCCAAGCTTGTGGCCTACCATGTTTTCCGTCACGAACACGGGAATGAACTTTTTCCCGTTATGCACCGCAAAGGTCAGCCCCACCATCTCAGGGGTAACGGTAGACCGCCGGGACCAGGTCTTGATGATATGACTGCTCTTGGTGTTGCGGGCAATCACGATCTTATTTTCAAGCTTTTCATCTACAAACGGCCCTTTTTTCAACGACCTTGGCATCTTGTCCTTCTCCTTGCTCCGCTAGACGTTATTCGTGTCCGTCGCGTTATTTTGATCGTCTCTTGACAATAAACTGATCGGTTCTCTTGTTGTTGCGTGTCCTGACACCCTTGGACTGCTGGCCCCAGGGAGAACAGGGATGACGGCCGCCCGAGGACTTGCCTTCACCACCACCCATGGGATGATCCACGGGGTTCATGGCCACGCCGCGAACACGGGGCCGCTTGCCCAGCCACCGGTTTCTGCCGGCCTTGCCGATGGAAACATCGTCGTGTTCCACATTTCCCACCCGGCCGATGGTGGCCTTGCAGGTGGCCAGCACTTTGCGCATCTCGCTGGAGGGGAGCCGCAGCAGCACATAGCGGGCCTCCTTTGCCATCACCTTTGCATAGCCGCCGGCGCTGCGGACGATCTGCCCGCCCTTGCCCAGCCGCAGTTCGATATTGTGCACTTCCGTGCCCAGGGGAATGCTGGCCAGGGGCATGGCATTGCCGGGCTTGATTTCCGAAGCCTGGCCGCTCATCACAGTGTCGCCCACCTTCAGGTTCACCGGCGCCAGAATATAGCGTTTCTCACCATCAGCGTAAAAAAGCAGGGCAATCCGGGCCGACCGGTTGGGGTCATACTCGATGGCCGCCACCTTTGCGGGAATGTCATCCTTGTTGCGCTTGAAGTCGATGACCCGATAGTGCCGCTTGTGGCCGCCGCCCCGATGCCGGCAGGTGATCCGTCCATTGACATTCCGCCCACCGGTTTTCCGCAACGGTTCGATGAGACCCTTTTCGGACGGCCGGTCGGCGGTTATCTCTTCAAATGTAGAATATTCCTGGAACCTGCGCCCGGGAGAAGTCGGTTTTACTTTTCTGATACCCATTGTCTGCCTCCGCTATACACCCTCAAAAAAATCGATACGTTCCCCCGGCATCAGGGTCACTACCGCTTTTTTCCAATCTTTCCGCTTGCCGATATTCCGGCCCATGCGTTTTTTCTTTCCCTTTACGGTGGCGGTATTGACGGCGGCCACCTTGGCGTTGAACACCTGCTCCACCGCGCGCTTAATCTCCACCCGGTTGGCCCGCCGGTCGACCTCAAAGGTCACCTGGTTGGCCGTCTCCTTCTGAAGGGTCGTCTTCTCGGTGGTCACCGGACGCCGGATTAAATCATGATAAACCATTACAAAAGCCTCCCCTCTATCATCTTGATCGCCGCCTCGGGCAGAACGAGATTCTTGTATTTAAGAATGTCGTAAACATTCAGCCCCTCGCATTTGAGCACCTTTACCTTCGGCACGTTGCGGGCCGACTTTTCAAGGGTCTCACTGCCGTCGGAGATGACCAGGGCGTTGGCGGCACCCAGCGCATTGATGGCACCGACAAAGTCCTTTGTCTTGATCCTGTCGAACCGGAACTGGTCCACAACGGTCAGGGTGTTGTCCCGCAGCTTGCTGGTCAGTGCCATTTTCAGCGCCAGTTTCCTGACTTTCTTGGGCACACTGTAATCAAAGGAGCGGGGATGGGGACCGAAAACAACGCCCCCGCCTTTCAGCAGCGGCGACTTGACATCGCCCCGCCGGGCACGGCCCGTGCCCTTCTGGCGAAAAAGTTTGGCCCGGCTGCCCGCCACATCGGACCGCCCCTTGGTGGAAGCGGTTCCCGAACGCCTGCGCGCCAGCTGCATTTTTACCACCTCGTGCAGAACGCTCGACTTGACCTCCACATCGAAGATGCTGTCGGGAAGTTCTGCCTGAGAAACCGTTTCCCCGTTCATATTTTTTATATCTACAACCGCCATAATATCCTCGTCCACCGCTTGTTAAGCGACACAAAACGCCGCCTGCCAATCAGGCGTTGATTTTCCGAATCTCCACCAGTCCGTTGTTGCTGCCGGGAACCGCGCCCTTGATCAGGATCAGGTTGGTTTCCGGTTGAATATCAAATATTTTCAAATTTTTGGTCGTAATGCGTGTATTGCCGTAACGGCCGGGCAGCTTCCTGCCCTTGAATACCTTACTGGGCCAGGCGCTGGTGCCGATGGAACCGGGTACCCTGTGGCTGTGGCAGCCGTGGGTATCCTTGCCGCCGGCAAATCCGTGCCGTTTTACAACACCGGCAAAACCACGCCCCTTCATCAGTCCGGCCACATGCACCTTCTCTCCGGCTGAAAACAGTTCGGCGTTGATCACCTGGCCCAGGGTATACGCGGAAGGATCGTCCACCGCCATTTCCCTGACGTAGGCAAACCCCACACCGCCGCTCTTTTTGAAATGGCCGGCCAGCGGCTTGTTGATCTTGCTGGCCTTTTTTTCCAAAAACCCCAGCTGAAGGGCGCTGTAGCCGTCGGTTTCAACAGTCTTGATCTGGGTCACCACGCAGGGGCCGGCTTCAATCACCGTAACCGGGACATACTCTCCCTGGTCGGAAAAGACCCCTGTCATTCCTATCTTTCGTCCAATAATTCCTCTGCACATGGCCGTCTGTTTCCTTACACTGCCCTTGCTACAATTTGATGGCGACATCCACACCCGGAGACAGGTCAAGCTTCATCAACGCGTCCACCGTCTGTTGAGTCGGTTCAATAATATCCAGCAGCCGCTTATGGGTCCGCATTTCAAACTGCTCCCGGGACTTCTTGTCCACGTGGGGCGACCGCAGCACGCAGAACTTGTTGATCCGCGTGGGAAGGGGGATGGGTCCCACGATCCGGGCCCCGGTTTTCCGGGCCGTATCAACGATGTCCAGTGCCGACTGGTCCAGCAGCTTATGATCGTACGCCTTGAGCTTAATCCTGATCTTGGTATTCATAGCCTGTTTTTACTTCCCATGCAGCCCAACGGCTGGCTAGTCGTTATTCGATAATTTCACTGACAACGCCGGCGCCCACGGTACGCCCGCCCTCACGGACGGCAAACCGCAGTTCCTTTTCCATGGCGATGGGGGTGATCAGCTCACCGGTAATCGTCACGTTGTCGCCCGGCATCACCATCTCCACGTTCTCCGGCAGGCTCAGAATGCCCGTCACGTCCGTTGTACGAAAATAAAACTGCGGACGGTACCCGGTGAAAAACGGCGTATGACGCCCGCCTTCCTCTTTGCTCAGAATGTATACCTCGGCCTTGAACTTGGTGTGCGGCGTAATGCTCTTGGGCGCCGCCACTACCTGGCCCCGCTCCACTTCGTCGCGCTTGGTGCCCCGCAGCAGCAGGCCCACGTTATCGCCGGCGCGGCCTTCGTCCAGAAGCTTCCGGAACATCTCAACGCCCGTGCACACCGTCTTGGCCGTATCCCGAATACCCACCAGCTCGATCTCTTCACCCACCTTCACGATACCGCGCTCGATACGGCCCGTCACCACCGTGCCACGGCCGGAAATGCTGAACACGTCCTCAATGGGCATCAGGAAGGGCTTGTCCGTATCCCGCTCCGGAACCGGAATGTAAGAGTCCAGGGCCGCCAGCAGCTCAAATATGCACTTGGCCTCGTCGCTGGCCGGATCGTCGCTCTCCAGGGCCTTCAACGCGCTGCCCCGAATGATCGGGGTGTCGTCCCCCGGAAAATCATACTTATCCAGAAGCTCCCGAAGCTCCAGCTCCACCAGCTCGATCAGCTCCTCGTCGTCCACCATGTCGCACTTGTTCAAAAACACCACGATCTTGGGCACACCCACCTGACGCGCCAGCAGAATGTGCTCACGGGTCTGGGGCATGGGACCGTCGTCCGCGCCCACCACCAGGATCGCCCCGTCCATCTGGGCCGCGCCGGTGATCATGTTCTTAATGTAGTCCGCGTGGCCCGGGCAGTCCACATGCGCGTAATGTCGCGTATCCGACTCGTACTCCACGTGGGCCGTCGCAATGGTGATACCGCGCTCGCGCTCTTCCGGCGCCTTGTCGATCTTGTCAAACGCCACGTACTCGCCCCAGCCCTTCAGGCTGCAGTGCTTCGTGATCGCCGCGGTCAGCGTCGTCTTGCCGTGGTCGATATGGCCGATCGTACCTACGTTTACATGCGGCTTTTTTCGCTCAAACTTTGCCTTTGCCATAATGCTGCCCCCTTTTTACATGCACTCGCTGATTATAAAATGTTTAATATTTGTAATGACATATATGAAAATCTTTCGCCCCCGGCGTCTACCACCGATAGTGGGCAAAAGCCTTGTTCGCCTCCGCCATCTTATGGGTGTCTTCCCGTTTCTTGACCGAAGCGCCCCGCTGCCCGGCCGCATCCATCAGCTCACCGGCCAGTTTCACGTCCATTCCCTTTTCGGCCCGGCTCCGGGCATAGCCGATCATCCACCGGATGGCCAGGGCCAACCGCCGGGCTTCCCGGATCTCAGTGGGCACCTGATAGGTGGAACCACCCACGCGCCTGGACTTGACCTCAAGCTTGGGCTTGACATTGGCCAGGGCCTCTTCAAACACCTCCAGCGGCGCCTTGCCCGTCTTCTCGTTGATAATGTCAAACGCCTTGTAGAGTATGGACTCCGCCGTGCTTTTCTTGCCGTCGCGCATCAGCTTGTGAATAAACATGGATACCAGCTTGCTGTTGTACCGTGCATCCGGCAACACCGGTCGTACCGGGACTTCTCTTTTTCTAGGCATACCTTACACCATTGTCCTGTTTATATATGTTCGATCCGCATGGCGCCCCGCCGGGCCCCCTTATTTGGGTCTCTTTGTGCCGTACTTGGACCGGCCCTGCTTCCTGTCACTGACGCCCAGGGTGTCCAGGGTACCCCGTACGATGTGGTACCGAACGCCCGGAAGGTCCTTTACGCGGCCGCCGCGAACCAGCACCACCGAGTGCTCCTGAAGGTTGTGGCCGATACCCGGGATATAGGCAGTGACCTCAATACCGGTGGTCAACCGCACCCTGGCCACTTTACGCAAAGCCGAGTTCGGCTTCTTCGGCGTGGTGGTATACACCCGCACGCATACCCCCCGCTTCTGGGGAGCCCCCTTCAGTGCCGGGGTGGTTGTCTTCTTGGTTGCCCGCTTTCTTCCGTTGCGTACCAGCTGATTAATCGTAGGCATGTTTCCTGTTTCAACTCCCTTTTTTTGCAAACGCTCGGTTTAATGATTGCAAATCCGATAAAACAAAGAACGTTATAATTATTTTTTCGCTCTGTCAAGCATTTTGTCTGTGTTTAACACGATTTTTCGCACCGGCCGCCCTACTTTTCCGCGGCCTTTCGATACTCCACAAACCCGGTACCCGCCGGAATCAGGCGGCCCATGATGACGTTCTCCTTAAGCCCCCTCAGATAATCGGTCTTTCCGGCAATACTGGCATCGGTAAGGACCTTGGTGGTCTCCTGGAAAGAAGCCGCGGAGATAAAGCTCTCCGTGGCCAGAGACGCCTTGGTGATACCCAGAATCAGGGGCTCGCCCACGGCGGGCTTTCCGCCATTGGCTATCACCTCCCGGTTGGTATCTTCAAACCGCTGCCGGTCCACCTGCTCGTCATCAATGAATTCCGTGTCGCCGATCTCCTTGATCTTAACCCGCCGCATCATCTGGCGAACAATGACCTCAATATGCTTGTCGTTGATGGTGACGCCCTGGAGCCGGTACACCTCCTGCACCTCGTCCACCAGGTAACGGGCCAGGGCCACGTCACCCCGGATGTTCATGACGTCCTGGGGATTGGCCGACCCGGCCACGATCTCTTCACCGGCCCGAATATAGTCGCCGTCGTACACATTGATGTGCTTGCCCCGGGGAATCAGGTATTCCCTGGGTTCGCCGCCGTCCACCGGGGCCACGGTCACCTTCTGCTTGCCCTTCTTGGTGGTGGCCTTGGCAATGGAGATATACCCGTTGATCTCGCTCAGAATGGCCGCCTCCTTGGGCTTGCGCACTTCAAAGAGCTCGGCCACCCGGGGCAGACCACCGGTAATGTCCTTGGTCTTGGTGGTGGCCCGGGGCAGCTTGGCGATCACGTCGCCGGCCCGAATGGTGTCGTTTTCCTCCACCAGCAGGACCGCGCCCACGGGCAGGGGATACCGGGCCTTACTCTTTCCGTCAGGCAGCGTGGCGGTCTTGTTCTCGTCGTCCTTGATGGAGATACGGGGCCGCACGTCATGGGTCCGGCTCTCATCAATAATGGTCTGGCTCGACTTGCCGGTCACCGGGTCCACCATCTCCTGCATGGTCTTGCCCTTAACGATGTCGCCGAACTTCACCGTGCCGGCCACTTCCGCCACGATTGGCGTGGTAAAGGGGTCCCAGGCGGCCAGCACGTCACCGGCCTGGATATCCTGGCCGTCCTTCACAACTATGGTAGCGCCGTAAATGACCGGGCACTTTTCCACTTCCCGGCCCGCCTTGTTGACGATGGTGAATTCACCACCCCGGCGGTTCATGACCACCAGCTTCTTCTCGGCGTTTTCCACCAGCTTTAAATCCCCCAGCCGGACAAAGCCGTCCACCCGGGCCCGAATTTCAGCCCGCTCCACCTTCCGGCTGGCGGTACCGCCGATGTGGAAGGTTCTCATGGTGAGCTGGGTGCCGGGCTCGCCGATGGACTGGGCCGCCAGAATGCCGACGGCCTGGCCGTGTTCCACCAGCTTGCCGTGGGCAAAATCCCGGCCATAGCACTTGGCGCAGATGCCGGTTTCACTCTTACATGTCAGCACCGAACGGATCCAGATCTTGGTGAGGCCCGAATTTTCAATAACGGAAAGATGCCGCTCGGAGATCTCCTCACCGCCCCTGACAATCACTTCGTCGGTAAAGGGGTCGCGGATATCCTCCAGGGCGATGCGGCCGATGACCCGGTCCACCAGGCGTTCGATGATCTCGCCGCCCTCCACCAGGGCCTCCACCTCCACGCCCATCATGGCGCCGCAGTCATCCTCGGTGATGATGCAGTCCTGGGCCACGTCGGCCAGCCGGCGGGTAAGGTACCCGGAGTTGGCTGTCTTTAAGGCCGTGTCCGCCAGGCCTTTCCGCGCGCCGTGGGTGGAGATAAAGTACTGAAGCACGCTGAGGCCTTCCCGGAAGTTGGCCACGATGGGGGTTTCGATAATCTCACCGGAAGGTTTGGCCATCAGACCGCGCATGCCGGCCAGCTGCCGCATCTGGTCCTTGCTGCCCCGGGCCCCGGAGTCGGCCATCATAAAGACCGGGTTAAAGCGCCCGGTAGGCGTTCCGGCGTCGGTCCGCATGGCCTCCATCATCTCGTTGGCGATGTCGTCGGTGGCCTTGGACCAGATATCCACGACCTTGTTGTATTTCTCACCCTGGGTAATCAGGCCCTCCTTGTACTGGTTGGCGATCTCCTCGACCTTCTTTTCAGCGGCCTTGATAATGTCCCACTTTTTTTCCGGCACCACCATGGCGTCGATGGAGATGGAAAGCCCGCCCAGGGTTGAATACTTGTAACCGATGTCCTTGAGCCGGTCGGCCAGAATCACCGTGGATTTCAGGCCGGTGTTTCGATAGGCCCCGTCCACCAGTTCCCGAATGGCCTTTTTGCCCAGGGGCCGGTTGACCATCTCAAAGGGAATCTCGCTCCGGTAGCCGGCCAGTTTGAACAGGCGATAGCCATCGCTGATTCCAATGATATCGCTGCATTCACCTTCCTTCAGGGAGAACAGGTAATCGGCGTCCGCCTCGGAAAGACCGAACTCCGTGATCATGTCCTCTTTTTTCATGGCCCGCTCGTAGTCCACGCCGCTTTCATCGCCATGTTTCTTCTGCATGTCCACAAAGGACGCCCCCCGTTTGATCTCTGCCAGTACACTGTTGGCCTCTTTCTTGGCCGAAAAGTGAATGGTCTTGAACACCGGCACGATCTGCTGGGGAATCACCTCCCACACCAGGACACGGCCCACCGAGGTGTCATAAAGCTTACCGTTGATACGAACGGAGATGGCGGCATGAAGACCCACGGTCCCTGAATCAAAGGCCGCCACCACCTCTTCGGGGCCGGAAAACACGACGCCCTCTCCCTTGGTTCCCTCAATGGTCTTGGTCATGTAATAGGTACCCAGCACGATGTCCTGGGTGGGAACGATGATGGGGCTGCCGTTGGCCGGGGAGAGAATATTGTTGGTGGCCAGCATCAACACCCGGGCCTCGATCTGGGCTTCCACGGAGAGTGGAATGTGAACGGCCATCTGGTCGCCGTCGAAGTCCGCGTTAAAGGCCGTACAGACCAGGGGATGCAGCTGAATGGCCTTGCCCTCGATGAGTACCGGCTCAAAGGCCTGAATGCCCAGCCGGTGAAGGGTAGGGGCCCGGTTGAGCATCACCGGATACTCCTTGACCACCTCTTCCAGGGTGTCCCACACCTCCGGGACCTCCCGCTCCACCATCTTCTTGGCGCTCTTGACGGTGGATACATAGCCTTTCTGCTCCAGGCGATAATAGATAAACGGCTTGAACAGCTCCAGGGCCATCTGCTTGGGAAGGCCGCACTGGTGCAACCGCAGGTTGGGGCCGATGGTAATGACCGTACGTCCGGAATAGTCAACCCGCTTGCCCAGCAGGTTCTGCCGGAACCGGCCCTGCTTGCCTTTCAGGGTATCGGTGAGCGACTTTAAGGGCCGCTTGTTGCTGCCGGTGACGGCCCGGCCGTGGCGGCCGTTGTCGAACAGCACATCCACCGCTTCCTGCAGCATGCGCTTTTCGTTTCGAATGATGATGTCCGGGGCCTTGAGCTCCATGAGTCGCTTGAGCCGGTTGTTCCGGTTGATCACGCGGCGGTAGAGGTCGTTCAGGTCCGAAGTGGCAAACCGTCCGCCCTCCAGGGGCACCAGGGGCCGCAGGTCCGGCGGCAGCACCGGCACCACCTCGATAATCATCCATGAGGGGGAGACCCCGGACTTGGCAAACGCGTCAACGATCCGCAGCCGCTTGGCCAGTTTTTTCCGCTTGGCCTCCACCGAAGTGGCTTTCAGGTCTTCCCGCAGCTGCGTGCTGAGCACCTCCAGGTCCACCTTGTCCAGCAGGGCCTTGATGGCTTCCGCGCCGATGGCGGCCTCAAAGTCCGAACCATACTTGGCCCGGGCCTCCTGGTAGGCCTCCTCGGACAGCAGCTGCATGGGGGAGAGGTCCGTGTTTTTGGGGTCGATGACGATATAGCTGTCAAAATAGAGCACCCGCTCCAGCTCTTTTAAGGTCAGGTCCAACACGTTGCCGATCTTGCTGGGCAGACTCTTGAGAAACCATATGTGAGAAACCGGAGACGCCAGCTTGATGTGGGCCATGCGCTCCCGCCGTACCTTGGACTGGATCACCTCCACCCCGCATTTTTCGCAGGTGACGCCCCGGTGCTTCATGCGCTTATACTTGCCACAGTTGCACTCAAAGTCCTTGGTCGGGCCGAAAATCTTGGCGCAGAAGAGCCCGTCCCGCTCGGGCCGAAAGGTCCGATAGTTGATGGTTTCGGGCTTGGTGATCTCGCCGAAGGACCATTGCAGAATCTGCTCCGACGAGGCCAGGGCGATTTTAACACCTGAAAAACGCCGGGGGTTTATCGGTTTTGCAAAAAAATCGTATACAGTTTCCAATCGTTACTCCTTATCTTGCTGTTCAATAAGGGTTACATCCAGCCCAAGCGCCTTCATCTCCTTGGTCAGAACCTTGAAAGACTCGGGAATCCCCGGGTCCAGGACGTTCTGGCCCTTGACGATCTTCTCGTACATGCGGGTCCGGCCGGCGATGTCGTCGGACTTGACCGTAAGGAACTCCTGCAGCGCGTACGCCGCGCCATAGGCCTCCATGGCCCACACTTCCATTTCGCCCAGACGCTGGCCGCCGAACTGGGCCTTGCCGCCCAGGGGCTGCTGGGTGACCAGTGAATAGGGGCCGATAGACCGGGCGTGCAGCTTGTCGTCCACCAGATGGTGGAGCTTGAGCATGTACATGGTGCCCACGGTGATCCGCTCGTCAAAAGGCTGGCCGGTACGGCCGTCGTAAAGGATCGCCTGTCCGGTCTCGTCTGCGCCGCCCTCCTTGAGCAGGGCCTTGATCTCCGCCTCCTTGGCACCGTCAAAAACCGGAGTCTCCATGTGAACACCGTCTTTGTATTCAGACGCGAACTCGCAGAGACGGGCCGAACTCATGGCCTCGATCTCGGCGGCCGGTATCTCCTTATTGAAAACGGCGGACAGCTTTTTCTTTAAGTCCTTGTATTTCTTTTCTTCCAGCATCGTGCTGATCTGATCGCCAAGGACCCTGGCCGCCCGGCCCAGATGAATCTCCAGAATCTGTCCAACGTTCATACGGGACGGCACACCCAGAGGGTTTAACACCATGTCCACCGTGGTTCCGTCTTCAAAGTAGGGCAGGTCTTCCTGGGGCAGAATACGCGACACCACGCCCTTATTGCCGTGGCGTCCGGCCATCTTGTCACCTGTGGAGAGCACCCGTTTCATGGCCACGTACACCTTGACCATCTTGATCACGCCGGGGGGCAGCTCCTCGCCGGCACCGTAGCGGCTGATCCTGGCCTCGAACTCTTCCCGGCAGGCATCAACCTGGGTCCGATACCACTCAAATACCCGGTGGGCCTGCTCCGTGACACTGTCGGAGGTCACGGCGAGCTTTTCAAACTGGGAGGTGGGGACCTCGTCAAACAGGGCGGCCGTGATCTTGTCGCCCTTGGCAAGAATCGTCTTTTTGCCCTTCTTGACCGGCGTATCACACTTCTGTCCCGTCAGCAGGGCCTTGAGCCGTTCCCGGGTCACCTCTTCGATGACCGCAATCTCGTCGTCCCGGTTCTTCTCCAGCACACGGATCTCTTCTTCCTCGATCATGCGGGTGCGGGTGTCCTTTTCCACGCCCCGACGGGTGAAGACCTTGGCATCGATGACCGTGCCGCTGACGCCGGGGGGCACCCGAAGGGAGGTGTCTTTCACATTGCCGCCCTTTTCGCCGAAGATGGCGCGCAGCAGTTTCTCTTCCGGGGAGAGCTGCGTCTCGCCCTTGGGCGTTATTTTGCCCACCAGAACATCGCCGGGCTTGACCTCGGCGCCCAGGCGGACGATGCCGCTCTCATCCAGGTCCACCAGGCTCTCTTCGCCCACATTGGGAATGTCGCAGGTGATCTCTTCCTTGCCCAGCTTGGTGTCCCGGGCCACCACCTCGAACTCTTCAATGTGAATCGAGGTAAACACGCCGTCCCGCACCAGGGTTTCCCCCACCAGGATGGAATCTTCAAAGTTGTACCCGCCCCATGGCATGAAGGCCACGGTCACGTTCTTGCCCAGGGCCAGCTCGCCCTTTTCCGTGGCCGGGCCGTCAGCCAGCACGTCGCCGGGCGCCACCCGCTGCCCCTTCTTGACGATGGGCCGGTGGTTGAAACAGGTGTTCTGGTTGGAGCGAATGAACTTGGACAGGTTGTAGACGGTTACCGGTTTGGCTTCCGGGTCCTTGTCGTCGGTGTCGTGACGGACCACGATGCGGCCGGAGTCCACGTAAACGACCTCGCCGGGCCGGCGGGCCACCACGGCCACACCCGAATCCCGGGCCACCACCTTTTCCACACCCGTGCCCACCAGGGGCGCGCTGGTCCTGGCCAGGGGCACGGACTGTCGCTGCATGTTGGACCCCATCAGGGCCCGGTTGGCGTCGTCGTTTTCAAGAAAGGGGATCAGGGAGGCCGAGACGCTGACCAGCTGGTTGGGCGACACATCCATGAGCTCCACGTCACTGGCCTTGATCATGCTGAACTCGCCGGCCACCCGGGCAATGACCACCGGGTTGACATACCGGCCGTCCTTGCCGATGGGGGCGTTGGCCTGGGCAATGGGATGCTCCCCTTCTTCAAAGGCGGGCAGCATTTTAATCTCTTTGGAAACTTTGGTGTCTTTGACCACGCGGTACGGCGTCTCGATAAAACCATAGCCGTTGACACGCGCATAGGTGCTCAGCGAAACGATCAGGCCGATGTTGGGGCCTTCCGGCGTTTCAATGGGACAGATGCGGCCGTAATGGGAGGGATGCACGTCCCGGACCTCGAATCCGGCCCGTTCCCGGGTCAGGCCGCCGGGGCCCAGGGCGGAGAGCCGCCGCTTGTGGGTGGTCTCGGACAACGGGTTGGTCTGGTCCATGAACTGGGAGAGCTGGCTGGTACCGAAGAATTCCCGCACCACCGCGGAGACCGGCTTGGGATTGATCAGGTCGTGGGGCATGAGCGCGTCCACTTCCTGAAGGCTCATGCGCTCCTTGATGGCCCGCTCCATGCGCACCAGGCCGATGCGGTACTGGTTTTCCAGCAGCTCGCCCACGGCCCGCACCCGGCGGTTGCCCAGATGGTCGATGTCGTCCACCGGCCCCTGGGTGTTTTTCAGGTGAATCAGGGTTTTTACGGCCAGCAGCAGGTCTTCCCGCCGCAGGGTCCGCAGGCTCACCGGCGCGTTGGCGCCCAGCCGGTGGTTGAGTTTCAGCCGGCCCACGGCTGAAAGATCGTAGTAGTCAGGCTTGAAAAAAAGATGATCAATAAAATCCTGGGCCACTTCCGGCGTGGCCGGGTTGCCCGGTCGAATACGCCGGTAGATATCGATCAGGGCCTCTTCCTTGGTGTTCACCTTGTCCAGCAGCAGGGTTTTGACAATGGAATCGGTGCTGCCGGCGCCGTCGATAAACAGAATCTGGAGTTCCTCAATACCCAGCTCGCCGATGCGCTCAAACACCTCTTCGCTGATAAAATCACCGGCATCGGCCAGCATTTCGCCGGTAGAGGAATCGGCCAATGGCGCGGCCAGAACGGCTCCCACCACGTCTTCAGGGCGAATGGGCACCATGTCAATGCCCGCGGACTTCATGTTTTTCAACACGGTCTTGTTGAAGATCCGGCCCTTGTCCACGATCAGGTCGCCGGTTTCGGGATGCTTGATACGGACCGTGGCCCGCTGGCCGCGCAGCGAATCTTCACTGAAGGCTTTGAACACCTTCTTCTTGCGGACAAAAACGCGCTCCTTGGTGTAAAAATAATCAAGAATGTCCTTTACCGTGTAGCCCAGGGCCTTGAACAGGATGGTGCCCGGGAACTTTCGCCGCCGGTCGATGCGCATGTGGACGATGTCCTTGGGGTCGATCTCGATATCGATCCAGGACCCCCGCACCGGAATGATGCGGGAACTGTAGACCACCTTGCCGGAAGAGTGGGTCTTTCCCTGGTCGTGATCAAAGAAAATGCCCGACGACCGGTGCAGCTGGCTCACCACCACCCGCTCGGTACCGTTGATGATAAAGGTGCCGTTGTCCGTCATCAGCGGAATGGCGCCGAAATAGATCTCCTGTTCCTTGATGTCCCGAATGCTGGATGTCCCCGATGTCTCATCCATGTCATAGACCACCAGCCGGACCCGTATGCGCACGGGAATCTCGTAGGTCATGCCCCGCTGAATGCATTCAGCCACCGAATGTTTAACGCCGCCGAAGGAGTAGGAGACAAATTCGAGGGAGGCGCTTTTGGTAAAATCCTTGATGGGAAATACCGACTGAAAGATCGCCTGCAACCCGATCTTTTCACGCTTTTCCGGCGGAACCCCCTGCTGCAGGAATCGTCCGTAGGACTCTTTCTGCATACCGATCAGATCGGGAATTTCCACGATCTTGTCCAGCTTGCCGAATTGCTTTCTAATGCGCCTGTTCAACATAGATTCGCCTGACATGGCATCTCCGAAAAATGTTTTTTACGGGGTTCGGGGGTGAGGCCCAACCACACCGCATGCCTCGCATCATGCTTTTCCGAACTCCAGAATTGTCCTGCATGGCATGACAGCCGACCCACTTTCGTCATGAAATACGAAAATGGGTCGAGCCGCCTTACCGTCATCGGCCGATGAGCACCGATTATTTGATCTCCACCTGGGCGCCGGCGCCTTCCAGCTGGGCCTTGAGTTTTTCCGCTTCGTCCTTGGGAACCCCTTCCTTGACGGGCTTGGGGGCCTCTTCCACCAGGGCCTTGGCCTCTTTGAGGCCCAGACCGGTGATGGCCCGGACTTCCTTGATGACCTGAATCTTCTTGTCACCGGAGGTGAGCAGCACCACGTCAAACTCGGTCTTTTCTTCAGCAGCTCCGGCATCGCCGCCGGCAGGCATGCCGCCGGCCATCATGGCAACGGGCGCGGCCGCGGAAACGCCGAACTTCTCTTCCAGTTCGGTAATCAGTTCCGACAGCTCCAGTACGGTCATATTTGCGATAAAATCGATTACATCCTGCTTGGTAATGTCAGCCATTGATCCTTCCTCCAACTTGATAATATAGAAAAATTGATAAAATGTGTTTCACCGGTCTGTTTATGCGGCCTCTTTCTGTTCCTTGATGGCGGCCAGCGCATAAACAAGCTTGGCGGGAATACCGTTGAGCACCCTGACAAAAGACGTGGGCACCGCGTTCATCGTTCCGAGCAGCTTGGCCAGCAGCTCTTCGCGTGACGGCAGCTTGGAAAGCGCGGTAATCCTGTCGCGGTCCATCAGCTTGCCGGCCATGACGCCGGCCTTGACCGCCAGCTTGTCGTTGGTCTTGGCAAACTCGCACAGCACCTTGGCCACCGCCACCGGATCGTCATAGCCCAGGGCGACCGCCGTGGGACCCGTAAAATGGTCCTGAGCCGCGGCCATGTCCGTCTCCTGGACGGCCCGGCGCAGCAGGGTGTTTTTCACCACCCGGTATTCAACACCGACCTCCTTGAGCTTACGCCGCAGGTCATTAACCTGCTCCACGGTGAGGCCTTTGTAATCCGTTAGAATTAAAATGGCGGCCTTCTGAAAAGATCCGCGCAGTTCCTCTACCAGGGCTTGTTTCTGAGTAAGATTCAGCAAAGTGGAATACACCTCCTTTCTGTTTCCGAAAAAGACCGGAGGCGACACATTCAGCAGTAACTAAAAGTGTGGTCACTCTGTCTCGGCAGGCCGGTAAACCGGATTAAGCATGCACGGGCATGCGCCTGCGGTCTTTGACAGAAAATAATGCACGCCGTCTGAACGGTTTCAAACAGCGCAGTTAAAATATCCTACGCAAAGAGGGTCGAGCCGTCGCCGGCAAGATCCCTGTTATTTTACCGCGTCCTTTACCAGTAGCGGGTCCAGCCGGACACCGGCGCCCATGGAGGTGGATACGGCAAGGCTTCTCATGTAGGCCCCCTTGCTGGTGGCCGGCTTCATGGCGACCAGCATCCTGAGCAGGGCCAGCATGTTATCCTGCAGCTTCTCGGTGCCGAAGGAGGCCTTTCCCAGCGGCGCGTGAACAATGCCGGCCTTGTCGACCCGAAAGTCGATCTTGCCGGCCTTCAGGTCATTCACGGCCCTGGCCACGTCAAAGGTAACCGTTCCGGTCTTGGCGTTGGGCATCAGGCCCCGGGGGCCCAGCAGCTTGCCGATCTTGCCCACGGCGCCCATCATGTCCGGTGTGGCCACGGCCTTGTCAAAACCGAACCAGCCGTTCTTGATGTCCTCAATCAACTCGTCGTTGCCCACGAAATCAGCGCCGGCGTCCAGGGCCTCCTTTTCCTTCTCGCCCTTGGCAAACACCAGAATTTTGATCTCCTTGCCCGTGCCGTGGGGCAGCACCACGGACCCGCGGACCATCTGGTCGGCATGACGGGGATCTACACCCAGGCGGACGGCAATATCCACGCTTTCATCAAAACCGGCAAAACGCGCCTGAAGCGCCGTGTCTATCCCTTCGGAAATGTCGTACTTGCGATCAGCGTCGACTTTCTGCTGGGCGGCGACAATTTTTTTCCCTTTCTTGGCCATCTGTGCTCTCTCCTATTGTACAATCTCGATGCCCATGCTTCGGGCGGTCCCTTGAATAATCCTGCAGGCGGCGTCCAGGTCCGTGGCATTCAGGTCAGGCATCTTCAACCTGGCGATCTCTTCCACATCCTGCATGGACACCTTGCCGATCTTGTCCTTGTTGGGTACGGCGGAGCCCTTGGCGATCTTGGCCGCCTTTTTCAGCAGAATGGCAGCCGGCGGGGTCTTGGTGATAAACGAAAAAGATTTGTCCGCATACACCGTGATGACCACGGGAATGATCATCCCTTCCTGGTCCGCCGTCCGGGCGTTAAACGCCTTGCAGAAATCCATGATGTTGACGCCGTGCTGACCCAGGGCCGGGCCGATAGGCGGTGACGGGTTGGCCTTGCCGGCCGTGACCTGCAACTTTATCTGTCCTGTAACTTTTTTTGCCATTGTCTACTCCAAACCTGTTATAGTTTCGCAACCTGCATGAAATCCAGTTCAACCGGCGTGGAACGCCCGAAGATGCTCACCAGGACCCGCAGCTTTCCCTTCTCTTGGTTCACGGTCTCCACCAGGCCACTGAAGGTGGCAAAGGGACCTTCGGTCACCCGCACCTCATCACCCACCTCAAAAGAGTACTTGGGCTGGGGTTTCAGCTTGCCCGCCTCGATCCGCTCCAGGATCTTGTCCGCCTCCTGGTCGGTGATCGGCGCCGGCTTGTTCTTGCCGCCCAGAAAACCGGTCACCTTGGCCGTGTTGGCCACCACGTGCCATGTTTCGTCGTCAAGTTCCATCTGGACAAGGATATATCCGGGATAAAACTTACGCGACGACTCCTTTTTCTTGCCCTTGACCAGCTCGACCACCTGCTCGGTGGGCACGATCACCTCGCCGAACTTCTCGGCGCAGCCGGACGA
The DNA here is from genome assembly GCF_000018405.1 of Desulfosudis oleivorans Hxd3. Classification (NCBI taxonomy): domain Bacteria; kingdom Pseudomonadati; phylum Thermodesulfobacteriota; class Desulfobacteria; order Desulfobacterales; family Desulfosudaceae; genus Desulfosudis; species Desulfosudis oleivorans. Next base: position 826,587 of record NC_009943.1, on the reverse strand, counting down.
TGCGATACGGTCCTCCAGGGACTTCTGGACCTTGTTTTCAAAGCCGGAATAAACGTGCACCACATACCATTTTAACGCCACGATACCGTCCTCATCATCTAATTGAGAATCACCTGAATCAACCGGCCCAGGACCAGGTCCGCCAATCCCAGGAACACGCTGATGATCATCACCAGCAGCAATACCACCGCCGTGGAGCCAATGGTCTGCTGGCGCGTCGGCCAGGTGACCTTCTTCAGCTCAACCTTCACTTCCCGAAGGAACTGAACGGCCCGGCCCATGCGGCCGGTTTCCATCATGCCGCCGATCTTTTTGGCAACGCCCGACGAGCCGATCTGCCCCTTGCCGGTTTTCACGGTAACACCGGAAACCAGCTTGGCGCCAACGGCGGGCTTGCTCTGGGAACCGTCGGCTGTGGCGTTACCGGAAGCGTCGACATCGGTCTTTTTCTTCTTTTTCAGCGGATCCTTTTTCTTCAGTATGCGCCCCATGATCCCTCTTTTTCATAACATGAAAAGCACACCGTCTGGTCGCCTCAGATCGTGTGCGCTTTTTCGTTTAAAAAACAGTTGGCAGGCCAGGAGGGATTTGAACCCCCAACCCCCGGATTTGGAGTCCGACGCTCTGCCGTTAGAGCTACTGGCCTGCACTGTGCAGACAATGCCGCGGCCCGCGTAAAGAGCCTGCGCTCAACCTACTTTGTCTCTTTATGCATCGTGTGCTCGCGGCAGAACCTGCAATACTTCTTGAGCTCCAACTTGTCCGGTGTCGTCCGTTTGTTCTTTGTCGTCGAGTAGTTGCGCCTTTTACACTGGCTACACGCAAGTGATATGATGACTCTCACTGATCAACTCCCTTATATGCTGCTTCTATTCGATAATTTCACTGACAACGCCGGCGCCCACGGTACGCCCGCCCTCACGGACGGCAAACCGCAGTTCCTTTTCCATGGCGATGGGGGTGATCAGCTCACCGGTAATCGTCACGTTGTCGCCCGGCATCACCATCTCCACGTTCTCCGGCAGGCTCAGAATGCCCGTCACGTCCGTTGTACGAAAATAAAACTGCGGACGGTACCCGGTGAAAAACGGCGTATGACGCCCGCCTTCCTCTTTGCTCAGAATGTATACCTCGGCCTTGAACTTGGTGTGCGGCGTAATGCTCTTGGGCGCCGCCACTACCTGGCCCCGCTCCACTTCGTCGCGCTTGGTGCCCCGCAGCAGCAGGCCCACGTTATCGCCGGCGCGGCCTTCGTCCAGAAGCTTCCGGAACATCTCAACGCCCGTGCACACCGTCTTGGCCGTATCCCGAATACCCACCAGCTCGATCTCTTCACCCACCTTCACGATACCGCGCTCGATACGGCCCGTCACCACCGTGCCACGGCCGGAAATGCTGAACACGTCCTCAATGGGCATCAGGAAGGGCTTGTCCGTATCCCGCTCCGGAACCGGAATGTAAGAGTCCAGGGCCGCCAGCAGCTCAAATATGCACTTGGCCTCGTCGCTGGCCGGATCGTCGCTCTCCAGGGCCTTCAACGCGCTGCCCCGAATGATCGGGGTGTCGTCCCCCGGAAAATCATACTTATCCAGAAGCTCCCGAAGCTCCAGCTCCACCAGCTCGATCAGCTCCTCGTCGTCCACCATGTCGCACTTGTTCAAAAACACCACGATCTTGGGCACACCCACCTGACGCGCCAGCAGAATGTGCTCACGGGTCTGGGGCATGGGACCGTCGTCCGCGCCCACCACCAGGATCGCCCCGTCCATCTGGGCCGCGCCGGTGATCATGTTCTTAATGTAGTCCGCGTGGCCCGGGCAGTCCACATGCGCGTAATGTCGCGTATCCGACTCGTACTCCACGTGGGCCGTCGCAATGGTGATACCGCGCTCGCGCTCTTCCGGCGCCTTGTCGATCTTGTCAAACGCCACGTACTCGCCCCAGCCCTTCAGGCTGCAGTGCTTCGTGATCGCCGCGGTCAGCGTCGTCTTGCCGTGGTCGATATGGCCGATCGTACCTACGTTTACATGCGGCTTTTTTCGCTCAAACTTTGCCTTTGCCATAATGCTGCCCCCTATCTGGTTAAACGCTTTTTGATTCTGATCCTAATTTATTTCTCTAATTTCAGCGCCTCGGCCTTCCACCGACGGGTTGCGGCTGGAGCCCACGACCGGAATTGAACCGGTGAAACCTCTTCCTTACCAAGGAAGCGCTCTACCTACTGAGCTACGTGGGCATTGCCACACCAAAAGCCTTTTGGAGCGGGAGACGAGGCTCGAACTCGCGACATCCAGCTTGGAAGGCTGATGCTCTACCAACTGAGCTACTCCCGCAAATGGTGGTGGGGGGAGGATTTGAACCTCCGAAGGTGTATACCGACAGATTTACAGTCTGTTCCCTTTGGCCACTCGGGAACCCCACCGCACACATCCCCTCTGGAGCCAGCGGAGGGACTCGAACCCCCGACCAACTGATTACAAATCAGCCGCTCTACCTGCTGAGCTACGCTGGCACAACCGGCTAGGTTTGCGCCATTTATTAAATCTGAAAATCCTATTGGATAAATTCCCGGTTGTCAAGTGTTTTTTGGCAGATAATTTGCAGACACCCCAACGCGCCTGCACCGATGTTTCGCCCGTCCATTCCACTCTTTTCCGGGCCGTTTTCCCGGAAGGGGCCGCTTACGGGCATGACCACCTATTTTTCTTGACATTCCGGCCCGCGAAAACTAGATAATATAATGAAAAAATAAAAGGCTTGCAAACAAAAAACACAAAAGAAGATTCAAACTTCCTTTAAGGATTGCAATTTTATGCCCAGACCCGTTTTTAAAAGCGTTGTATTCATTCTGATTCTGACCCTGACAGGCACGGGGTGTCTGTCAACTTTATCTGAAAAAACAGGGGGTTTCCCGTTTACACGAAAAACCCCGGTCGTCTGCGAAGCCGACACCGCCGAGGCGGTGGACGGTCCGGTGGACGTCACCCTGTCCGCCGAGGCCCCGGACCAGATCCTGGAGGCCACGGAACCGGCCGGCGAAGTCAATGAGACCCAGAAAGCCATGGACGAGGCACTGGACCTCTGCAAGGTTTCCCAGGACTTCTGGCAGAAGGGGGAGTTTGACAACGCCATTCAGGCCCTGGACCAGGCATACGCCCTGATGCTCAAAGGGGATGTCGAGAGCGACGTCCAGCTCTTGCAGCAGAAGGAGGATATCCGGTTTCTGATCTCAAAACGGATCCTGGAGATCTACACCTCCCGCACCACCGTGGTCAACGGAGCCCACAACGCCATTCCCGTGACCATCAACCGGGAAGTGCAAAAAGAGATCGACCTGTTTACCACCGGCCCGGAGCGGTCTTTTTTTATCGCCTCCTACCAGCGTTCGGGAAAATACCGGCCCCATATTCTCAAAAAACTGGCCGAGGCCGGGCTGCCCGCCGAACTCTCATGGCTGCCCCTGATCGAAAGCGGCTTCAAAACCAACGCCCTGTCCAAGGCCCGTGCCCTGGGGCTGTGGCAGTTCATCCCCTCCACGGGATACAAATTCGGCCTGGAGCGCAACCTTTACGTGGACCAGCGGCTGGACCCGGAACGGGCCACCGACGCCGCCATTGATTACCTCACGGCCCTGCACAGAATTTTCGGCGACTGGGCAACGGCCCTGGCCGCCTACAACTGCGGCGAAGGAAAAGTGCTTCAGGTGATCCGGGACCAGCGGGTGAATTACCTGGACAACTTCTGGGACCTCTACCACCGGCTGCCCCGGGAAACGGCCCGTTACGTGCCCCGGTTCCTGGCCACCCTGCACATCGTTTCCAACCTGGAAAAATACGGTATGGACACGGTGGTGCCGGAAGATCCGATCTCCTACGAAGTGGTGGAAACCGCCCGCCAGGTCCATTTGAAAAAAATCGCCGAGGCAACCGGCATCGCCTACGACCTGCTCAACGAGCTGAACCCGGAGCTGCGCCAGAACATCCTGCCGCCCAGTGCCTACCCCCTGCGGGTGCCCGCGGAAAAATCGGAAGCAGTGGTGGCCAGTATCAACTCTCTGCCCGTCACCGAACCGGCCCAGACCCAGTTTGCCTACCACCGGGTCCGGTCCGGCGAGACCCTGTCCACCATTGCCCGGCGATACCGCACCTCGGTCTCCAACATCGCCCGGGCCAACAATATTTACAAACGCAACTTCATCGTGGCCGGCAAAATTCTCAAGATTCCCCTTTCCAGCAACTGGGTGGCCACCAAGACCCAGAAATTTGAAAAGGCCTCGGAAATACCGGCGAGCCACCGGGTGCGAAGCGGTGAGTCGCTCTGGATTCTTGCCAACCGTTACAGCACCACGGTCAACGCTATTCAGCGGTTAAACGGCCTGTCCGGGACCAGCCTGCGCGTGGGCCAGGTCCTGAAAATCCCCGGCGGTGGCGCGGCCCCGGCAACCGCGGCCGGCGACGGTAAAACCTACACGGTACGGGCCGGCGACAGCCCCTTTACCATTGCCAGAAGCCACAACATTCCCTTAAACCGCTTTCTTCAGATCAACAACCTGAGTACGCGAAGCACCATCTATCCGGGCCAGCAGGTCTGCCTGGAGTAGCCGGCGTGCATCCTGCCAGTGCGCTCAAACAACTTGTGGAATATTTAAAATAACGGTTCACCTCCCTATTAGTGGTAGTAAAGACTTGCATGATTTTCAGTGCAGCCGATGGTTTTAAAGGATTCAAGGATTCAAGTGGTCAAGTAAAAAACGATAAACAGGGACTTGATGAGTTCCCGAACGTTCGGTTTATGGGTTGAAATTCGGACATCATTCACCAATGATTCAATTCCCTTGGACCCTCGAACCCTTCGCACCCACTAAATTGGAGAAGATCCAAAATAATAAGGACCGTATCATGGAGCCCTCTTTTTCTTTTCAGGAGATGTTTCCCACCGGGCCGGACACCACCGCATACCGGCTGCTGACCGCGGACCATGTGGCAACCGCCGCCTTTGAAAAAACACCGGTGATCAAGGTCGACCGGGCCGGTGTTGTGCTGCTGGCCGAAACCGCCTTTCGGGAAGTTTCCCATCTATTGCGGCCCTCCCATTTGAAACAGACGGCAGCCATTTTAACCGACCCGGAAAGCTCGGCCAACGACCGCTACGTGGCCCTGGAGATGATAAAAAATGCCGTTGTCGCTTCGGGTTACGTGTTTCCCATCTGCCAGGACACGGGCACGGCCACAGTGATGGGCAAAAAGGGCCAGCAGGTGTGGACCGGGTTTTCCGACGAGGCGGCCTTGAGCGAAGGCATCTTCAACGCCTACCGGAAGCTGAACCTGCGCTACTCCCAGGTGGCCCCCCTGACCCTGTACGACGAGGCCAACACAAAAACCAACCTCCCGGCCCAGATCGACCTTTACGCCGTTGAAGGCGACGCCTACCGGTTCCTTTTTATCGCCAAGGGCGGGGGCTCGGCCAACAAGACCTTTTTGTTTCAGAAGACAAAGGCTGTTTTAAATTCCGAGGCCCTTCTGGCCTTTTTAAAGACCGAAATCGCCCACTTGGGCACGGCCGCCTGCCCGCCCTACCACCTGGCCGTGGTCATCGGCGGCACATCCGCCGAGGCGGTCTTAAAAACCGTCAAGCTGGCGTCCGCCGGCTACCTGGACACCCTGCCGGACAAGGGCAGCCCCTCCGGCCACGCCTTTCGGGACAGGGATCTGGAAAAAGAACTTTTCAAAATTTCCCGGGGTCTAAACCTGGGAGCCCAGTTCGGCGGCAAATACCTCTGCCACGACGTAAAGGTGATCCGCATGCCCCGGCACGGGGCCTCCTGCCCAGTCGGCATGGGCTTAAGCTGCAGCGCGGACCGCAACCTCAAGGCAAAAATCACCAAAGAGGGCATCTTTGTCGAGCAGTTGGAAACCGATCCGGCCCAATACCTTCCCACACCCCAGGCCAAAGAAAGCGATGCCGTGCGCCTCGACCTGGACCGGCCTCTTTCCGAGGTGAGAAACGACCTCTCCCGCCTTGCCGTGGGCACCCGCCTGCTGTTAAACGGCCCTGTCATCGTGGCCAGAGACATTGCCCACGCACGGGTCAAGGAGATGCTTGACGCGGGCAAGCCCCTGCCGTCCTACATGACCGACTACATGATTCTCTACGCCGGCCCGGCCAAGACCCCGGAAGGGTATCCCTCCGGCAGCCTGGGTCCCACCACCTCGGCCCGCATGGACCCCTATGTCACGGCTTTTCAACCCCACGGCGGCGCCCTGGTGACCCTGGGCAAGGGCAACCGGTCCCAGGCCGTGATCGACGCCTGCAAAACCAACGGCGGCTTCTACCTTGGCACCATCGGCGGTGTTGCCGCCATTCTGGGAAAAGAATGCATCACCGGCATCGAGGTGATCGACTTTCCGGAACTGGGCATGGAGGCGGTACAGCGCGTCACGGTAAAGGATTTCCCCGCCTTTCTCATCACCGATGACAAGGGAAACGATTTTTTCAAAAACCTGGCAGCAGGCTGATACCAACAAACAGGAACGCGCATGGACAAACGGCTTCAGATCAAACTGCTGCTGGGTCTTATCGGGTTTCTTGAACGCCACCCCCTGCTGGTCAGGCTGTTTTTAAAACCGTTTGCCAACGCCCCGTTTCTTTCCCGAAAACTCATGGTCCTGCCCCGGGCTTACATGGGCGCCACTGCCTTTGATATTCACGACGTGGACCTGCCCGCCGGCCGCATCGGCATCGGCGGCGTGGAAGAGATCATGGCCGGGGCCAAGATCATTCACCTGCTGCACACCACCCTGGCCGACCACCTGGATGAAAAAGAGAAGGCAGCAGCCCTGTACAACATGGGTGTGGCCCTCTGCACGTGGGAGGTCACCTGTGCCCTGGAGGGCGGCCGGTGGGCCCCCTCGTTTTTGGTGCCCCTGATCGCCAACAGCCAGATCCTGGACCAGGTGCGCACCGACCCGCTCATGGCGAAGTTTTTCACCAAAACCATGAACATGATGTCCCGCCTGATCACCGACGAAGGGGGCTGGGGCCACCTGGATTTTGACTTTAGCGCCGCGCCCATGCAGGTCTTTTTATCCAACTCCCAGGAGGCCCGGTGGCTGGGCCCCTCCCCCACCCCGGTCTGCCACTTCTACGCCGGCATCGTGGCCGGTTACGCCGGCACCATCTCGGGCAAAACCATCCGCGTCAAAGAGGTGGCCTGCAGCGCCATGGGCGCGGAAAAATGCGTGTTTCATCTGTTTGAAGAGTGACCACTTTATAAAAGCGCAATATCCGCGTTGCGCGGCCATCAAAAATGTGGGGAATCAAACCATGAAAGATTTAATGAAGCCTGAGAATGCAGCAGAAGCCAGTGTCCTCCAGGCGGTGTTGGCGGAACATGGGATACCTGCGGAAATAAAATCGTTTCACGACACCGCCTATGATGGCCTTTTCCAGTCTCAATATGGGTGGGGCGTCATCCGTGTTTCTGAGGCGGACTTTCCGGAAGCACAAAAAATAATTGAAGAGTGGCGCAGTGCCGCGCCTGAAGAACTCCCATGGAACGACAAGCCGGCTGACGCCTGACCAAAGCGGGTAACTTATTGTTATCAAAGAAAAAGCTGTTGTTGTGAATTGACAATTGACAATTAACAATTGTCTATTGACCATTTACGATGAGCGGGTCCGAATGGTCAATGGTTAATGTTCAACGGTTAATTGTCAATGGTGGACAGGGGGGATGCTCTCGGCCTGCAACACTGCATACCGGCCGGCCAGGGCCGGAATGACGGCCACGAAGACCAGCACGGCGGGGCAGCGAAACGGCAGGTCGATCAGGCTGTGCAGGCCGGCAAAAAACACGCCGATCAGGGGGACGGACAGAAACAGGGGGACCTTTTTTCTTTGCCGGACAATGGGCGCGAAAAGCCCGGCCAGCACGGCAATCATGCATCCGGCACCGGCAAGGCCGAATTCAGACAGAAACTGCACCGGGTCGTTATGAACAAATGCCCGGCCGGGCAAATGACGCCGGGGGGCCTCACCCGGCTTGATGTACAGGGGGGCAAAATACTGGTAGCTGTTGCCCCCGGCACCCAGCAGGGGATAGTCCAAAAAAATGCGCCAGGCGCTTTTCACCTGCCAGGCCCGGTCGGTCCACTGCCCGGCCAGGGTGCCGTCGGCCGCGGCCAGCCATGTTTTGGCGCTTTGGGCCGCCCTTGTCGCCGGCCCGGCATCCGGCCCCACGGCCCCGACCCACACACTTGCCAGCAAAATAATCGTCAGAACCAATGCAAGGCCCCTCTTTTTCGCAGTCATTCGAAAGGACTGCCGTACCACCCACACCAGCAGGGCTGCAACCACCGTTATCCAGATCATCAGAATGGCGGCCCGGCACGACGTGGCATGCACGGCAACAAGGCAGGGCACCAGCAGAAGCGCCCACGCAAGGGCCGCTTTGGGCCGGCGGCGTTGCCGGTAATACAACGCCCATCCCGCGGTCCAGAAAAACAGGACCATGAAAAAGGTGCCGGCATGGTTGACATAGCCAAAGGCGGCAAAAAACGGGCCTTCCATGGGAATCAGCCCGTAAACCGATTGTGCGTCAAAAGCCCGCTGAACCAGGCCGATGGCCACCAGAAGATGGGCGTTTACCGGGATCAGCCAGGCCAGCCGTTTTAACAAGTCCGGCCGGGCCGGGCCGTAACGGACAGCCAGTATAACGGCCGCGGCCGCCAGGAACCAGATCAACACCATCCGGCCGTCTTCAGGCGTGACCGCACCCGGCAGAAACGGCACCGGCGGCAGGGTGTAGGCCCATTGTCCGGATGAACCGGGCACTGGATAACGACCGGCATTGAGCCACTGAACAGCGGCCAGCATCAGCAGCACGGCCCAGCCGTAAAGAACCTGATCTTTTGCCGGACGGGGCGCGGCCGGCACCGGGCGAACCCTGAAATTGGCCCAGGTCATGAACAGCAACAGCACGGCAAAAGCGGCCAGGGGCGGCAGCCATGCCGGGGGGGTACCGCCCCTGGCCCAGGCCGGATAGGCAACTGTCAGAAAAACGAGAAATGTTATGCGGCTGTCGTTGAACATACCATTTATTTTTCGTTGCTGCTGCGGTTCGCCGGACGGTTAATCATAGATACCGCCATAGGGAGAAAACACCATGGGCGCTTCCTGGGGCTCGTCATTCTCTTTGCCGGTGTCCGGCTTTTCGGGTTCATCCGTTACAGGCGTTTTGTCCGGTGTTTCCGGCCCGGGTTTGTCTGCTTTGGCCGGTTCGGGTTTGGGGGGCTGGACCGGTTCAATAATAAAGGCCAGAACTTCCCGGGCTCCATTGCCGGCGGCATCCGTGGCCATCACATCCACCACGTGGCGCCCCGGCTCACTGAACGTGGCTGCCCCGCTGTAAGCGCCGCTGTTGTCCGGCCCGGCAACAGGAAACGCGCCGGACGGGTTATAGTTAAAACTGTGAAAGGCGTGGACCGTCACCGGCTTGTCCGTGTTGTCGGTCACCTTTGCCCGTACGGTCACGGGCGTGGTATATACCGCCCCGTCCCTTGCCCCGGAAAAAACAATGACCGGTGGCTGAGTGTCGGTTTCCGGCGGCAGTTTGACCTGCCGGACCGACCCCAGAAAGTCCCGGTTGCCTGAATCGGGGGCAAGGCCGTCGCCGTAGTACGTCAGGGTAACCATGGCCGTGGTGTCCGGCGGGCCCTGCCACCGGAGGACCGGCTGCGGAACCTGGGCCAGGTCCATCAGCCGGTTGGCGCCACCCCCGTCAAAACTTCCGGCCGACGCTTCGGCACGCATGGCGCCCACGCCCACCGGATCGCCTGAACGGGTGCTGACCACGGCCGAGACAGACCAGAGATTGTTGTCCCTGTCCAGGGGCGTGACAACCGTGTCAATCGCTGTTTCCACGGGCAGCACAATGGGCACGGAAATGGCGGCCCGGCTGGGCTGGTACTGAATATCGGCGTCCGGGTCCGGCTGATAAACAGCCGCCACTGTCACCCGGGCGTCCAGGTTGTCAGGCTGGTGCCAGACCACGGACTGCTTTTCACCGGCCATGGCAAGCGACACCCGGCCGGTGCCGGTCTGAAGAAACCGGCCGGCAGCGGCCGTGATCTCCAGCTGACCGGTGGCCGGCGCCTGTCCGTCAACGCTTTTTACCGTAATGGTGATGGTGGAGTCCAGGCCCGCCGGATCGGGCTTGACCGCGCTCAGGCTCACCGAGGTGGGTATCTCCAGGGACTGGGGCAGTTGAAAGGTCTGTTGGCAGGGCCGTACCAGGCGGCCGTCGGCAAACACATGGCCGCTGTATGTCGCGACCAGGGACACCGGCAGCGCCTGTGTTTCCGGTACCTGCCACAGGGTGGTGCCGCCCCGGGCCGGCAGGGTGATCTGCCCGGCCTGGCCGTTGCCGCCCGTAAATGTGCCGCCTTCGGCGGTCAGGGTCACTGTTCCCTCGGTCAAGGACTGGCCCCGGTCGTCCTGCACCGTGGGTTTCAGACGCCAGCGCCGGTTGTTTTCAATCCGGGTTTTGGCGATATCCAGCCGGGAGTCGGTAACGGTATAGACAATATTGATCCGGTTGGGCAGGTAGCGGTCAAAACCGGTCAATGTCACCTGGCGGGTCACGGCCGCGTTTCCCGGCAGGGGCGGGTCCGGCCGAAAGGCGGCCCGCAGCACGGCATTTTGAGCGCCGCTTTGGGTCAGGGCCGACACCAGGTCACAGGTTTTGACGGAAAGCAGATAAACGCCGTTGGCATTGGTGGTAACCGCCGACGCGCCGGGCAGATCCACGGTCACGCCGGGCAGGGGCGCGCCCCCGTCTGTCTGCACCACGCCCTGGAACTTCAAGGCGTGGTCCATGTATTCCCTGAACGAATCGTAAGCATACTGGACCTCGAAGCGGACCTTCTGCAGGGCCTTTTCCCGCTGGACCCGAAAATAGTTTTTCAGCGTGGGCAGGATTTCGGCCAGGTAGGCCTCCCGGATCTGCTGTTTGGCTTCGGGCAGGGGTTCGGCATGGGCATGGCCGGAAGCTTCGTAGGAGTGGCGCCACACATCATTCCAGAAGGTCATCAGCCCCTCGGTAAGGGCCTTTTCAAAATCGCCCTGGTAGGTCTCAAAAATCAGCTTTTCCCACTTGGCCATGTCTTCTACCCGGTGGCCGTACTGGTCGTCATAATATGCCTTGTACACGCGGTACCAGTATTCAGTGTTGCCGGCAATGGCCGTGGTGCCCAGGGTGGTCAGGGAATAGTCGATCAGGCTGATGCCGATGGCTGAGATCTTTACCGCCCTGGATACCATGTGCTGCGGCAGGGCCCCCACCGCCCAGAAGGCACCGGACTTGGCCAGCTTCATCTGGGCCATGGGGTCCTGGTTTTCCAGGTCCACCCAGAACTGGGCCAGGGCCAGAAATCCCCCGAAATGGGTCAGCAGGCCGTCCATCTGGTCAAACCCCGGTATCTCCAGAAGCGTGGGCAGCCCGATGCCCAGGCCGGCCATGGGCGAAAACTCGGCTGTGGTAAGAAACTGCCAGCCCAGGTCGGCATACCCCGGTTCAGCAGCCCCGGCCGGATTGTAGAACCCGTCAATGGCGGCCGACGACTGCCGGGCCGGGGCAAACCGGCTGATCTCCTCCATGGTAAAATAGTGTTCCGGCAGGCAGAAATTCCCGGCACGGGATACCGCCGGCAGCAGCAGCATACCGGCAAAAAGCATGATCGTGGCACGTCTTATGATTTTCACGGCACCTCCCATAGGTAAAAACTGAAAACCGGCATAAGGATTCGGCAGCAACCGGACTGTCCTGAAGAGTATAACTGATTGACTATAAGGATTGAACCGTTTTCTGACACGGCAAAGGAATGGGTATCGGGAAGATCTCTAAAATAAGACCTGATCCCTTTTCCATGAAAATTCGGAGTGTCAATCCGGATTTTCATGGTAAATGGATTACACGTCAAACACCACCCGCGCCACCCAGCCGTCTTCCACCGGCTCAACGGTCAGGTCATGGTAGGTCACGGCCTTGATGTCGGTTTTCAGACAATGGCGATCCGCATCGTATCTGTCGCTGCGCACACGGGCCACCAGCCGGGTTTCACTGATCTCCACGATTTGGGCCGACACCACCAGCCGCCCCTTTACCGTCCAGAAACAAAGCAACGCCCGCAGCCAGTTAAACATCAGGTCAGCAAGGTCTTCGCCTTCAACCGTCATCTCTCCTTCCTCGCCGCCGGAAAGGCCGGCAGAATCGGCCAGCATGTCAAACAGGGCAAACCCGGCATTTTCAAACAGCATGGCCAGGTCATGGCCGAAAATCTCCACACGCAGATCAGCGGTATGGTCCAGGTAGCGGTAGACCGGGGGCTCTGAAGAATTTTTTGGGGATGAGGGTTGTGTCATGAGTGTGAGATGTTGAACTCCGGATGTCTTTTGAACGATTTATTTCTTATGTCGCTTTTCAAGAAGCCTTTTTTCGATTTCTTCCAGCTCCTTTAAATCTTCCTTATCCGCAGCCCGGGCCTCGGCTGTTTTTCTTTTTTTATCAAACGCTTCGTATCGGTCTTCAGCGATTTTTCTGGCGACTTCCGCCTTCACTGCTCCCGCATGGGTCAGCAACTCCTGCTCATTGAATTTCAGAAAGGCATCGAGTTTGCCCGACCACTGTTCCATGGTCACGGTTTTTCTCTGCCGGGCCTGCCTTTCGGCATAATCCAGATACATGGTCACGATCTCATTCAGGTCTTTTATCTCATCTGCCTTCAGGTAATTCTTGGCAATACCCACATCAAATTTTCTGACTGTGGAACCCCGCCATGAGGTCAGTCCCATATTGGGTTTGTCCGGATTGCTGCGGGATTCGATAATTTCGGCGGCGGTTTTGCCGGTAATGGCCCAGAGCATTTTATTTTGCACCTTCTTGAAAAAAATCTGCGCCTGTTCCGAGTGTTTATCGTAATCTATAGAAGTAGCGTAAATATCACGGATTTTCTGGTAGAACCGCTTTTCCGATGCCCTGATGTCACGGATACGTTCCAGCCATTCATCAAAGTAGTCCCACCGGTCCGCCTGTTTCAGGCGGTCATCATTCATGGCAAAACCTTTGATGATGTACTCTTTTAAGATATGGGTCGCCCAGATTCTGAACTGAGTCGCTCTTTTGGAATTGACCCGGTAACCCACGGCGATAATGGCATCAAGATTGTAGAAGTCCCTGGTCCGGGTCACCTGCCGGCTGCCTTCCTGTTGAACTGTTTCCATTTTGGAAACAGTTGCCTCCTTTTGCAGTTCCCCCTCTTCAAATATATTGTTTAGGTGTTTGGATATGGCGGGAACATTGACGGCAAACAGTTCCGCCATTTTTGCCTGGGTCAGCCAGATGGTTTCATCCTGAAAAACCGTGTCTATCTTTATCTTGCCATCCTCGGTCTGATAAAAGACAATTTCGGAGGTGCCGGATGATTGCGTCACGCTGTTTTCCCTTCCACGATCTTGAGATCTTCCTTAATCAGGCTGCCCTCAAGTTCATAGCTCATCGTTTCAAACAGAAAAATGCCACCCAATTTGCTGTTTTTATTCAATCCCCTCAATTCCTCTTGCCCTTTGGGCACGGGCAACGAGTTGCCCGTGTCACCCGTGGTTAAGTATCGTTGGATAAGAATAGTCTATTTATTCTCGGCTGAATAAACCATATACCGATAAAGTATAGCCATGCAAACATTAGCGTTCCGACGTAATCTTGAACCTTAACTTTTCGTTTTTTTCCCACTGTTATAATAAGTTTCGATATAAAATACAGGCTGTAAATCATAGTAACAAAATCAACTAAATGAAATGGCATCAATATTTCGAATGGAATTATTCCAAAAATAAAACAAAAAGAGTAAACAAAATTATAAGTCATACAAAACCTAAAGCGCTTTATAGGTGGCTTTACAAACTCTGAATATCGCTCATGAATCAATGATCCAATACTATACAGCCAGGACAAATAAACCCATATGCCAAGCAAAATCATTGTTTTTAGGTAAAATAAAGGAATGGAAGAATCTTGAGGCATTGAAAGAATAAAAAACGACAGAACATAGGGTAATAATAAAATAACGAAAATTTCCCAGGCTGGTGCTTTCACAAAGAATAACAATTTAGTCCTCTTCGCTCGATTTTTTTAACGTCGCTGCTCTCCGGCGCGAGGAACGAGCGTCGGAGAGCAGCAGCTTGTTAAATGTTAGCCTTTTATAAAGTATGTGTTACTTTTTTTCTGGGTGTCTATCATAAAAACCGTCAAGAAGTTCAATTTGACCATTACAGTGGGGGCATTTATTCTGTTTAAGTTGGTGCTTAAATGATACCTTAAAACAAGAACTACAAATGAAATTATTTGGATTTCCTTTCTTAATTCTATAGCCAATAAAAAGCATCAACAATCCACCTGGAATGTGAAGAAACCAAAAAACATAGGGTTCTCCATTGATCCAGTCTAAACATTCATCGATGCCTATAAGTAAAAGTAGACTTCCCCCGATGAAAGAAAATATCGCCATATTATTAGTATTTTTTAGTATTTTTATTATATTGTTTCGAAAACACATTTAACATAGATTGTGTGTCGTGACGTAAAACGCCTGCCTCCCCTCATTCCCAAAAACTCTATATTTTATGATACTGAGATGTCAACAGAAAAGGGGGCTATTTATTATACGTCGTGACGCGAGTTTCCCGTGTTACCCGTTGCTGTAAAGATGGACAGACAGGCGTTTTATGCCCCATTGCAGCGTAGCCGAAGCGAGAATGATTTTTCGGGAAGAGCGGAAATGTTGTTTGAGTGCCGCTGCAAGCGGCGCGAGTTCATTTCCGCGCCGAAAAATTATTTGAGCGAGGGAAGCCACGCCTGCGGCGTGGCCAAGCTGCCTGGGGCGATTCTTTTGGTACTTTTCTTTTAAAGAAAAGTACACGGATAAGGAGGAATAAGAATGGACGTTGGTGTGCGGGAAAGATTGCTTCGCTGCGCTCGCAATGACGCATGGAAGTTAAGCCGTCAGGATGCGATCAGCCGGTATCGATTTCGATCCCGATAGCGATAGCGATTTCGATAACAGCAGGCAAGTTGGGGATAACGGAGAAGGCGTCAGCCCAGATCAATCACCTTGCCGGTGTTGTGGGTGCCGTAGCCGCCCAGGGTGTTGACCCGTTCGGCAAAGGCCGGGCTTTGAATCACTTTGAGCAGGGTGGCGATGCCGGGCAGGTCAAAGAACCGGGCCGGAATGACCAGGTCGTATTCTTCGGAGACCACGGGAATAAAATCAAGGCCCAGGGCGCGGGCCGCGGCCAGAATGCCCAGGCCGGTGTCGGCCACACCGCTGGCCACGGCAATGGCCACGGACATGTGGGTATATTCGTCATTGGCGTAACCGTCAATGGCCCCGGGGTCGATGCCCAGCTCTTTGAGCTTGAAGTCCAGCAGGATCCGGGTGCCGG
Source organism: Desulfosudis oleivorans Hxd3 (assembly GCF_000018405.1). Lineage (NCBI taxonomy): Bacteria > Pseudomonadati > Thermodesulfobacteriota > Desulfobacteria > Desulfobacterales > Desulfosudaceae > Desulfosudis > Desulfosudis oleivorans. The sequence goes on along the minus strand of NC_009943.1, from coordinate 811,092 downwards.
AACCGGCCTGGCGGTTAATAAAGGTGACCCCGGTTCGGGCGATGTCAGCGATGCCGGAAATGTTTTTGGGGTTGCCCGGCACCACCATCAGGCCCTGTTCCCGGGAGACCAGCTTGACCAGTTTGACGGGCATGCCGGCCAGGTGTTTTTGAATGTAGGAAATATTATATTCACCGGTCTTTTCGTCCAGCAGGTGGCTGCCGGCCACGTGGCAACGGCCCCTGGCAACGGCCATGAGCCCGCCCATGCTGCCCACGTGGGTGGAGGCCAGCTTGAAGCCCAGGCCCCGGGCCGCGATCATGTCGGAAAGCACGTCCAGGGTGTTGTCGTGGCTGCCCACCACCACCACGGTCTGCTCGATGTCGGACAGGGGCCGCAGCAGCTCGGCGGTGACGGCCTGGGCCTCGGCCATGCCCTCGGTGGATGCCGGCACTCTCACAAAGGCGTCGGCATCGGCCAGGGAGGTGACCGATCCGGCCCCCCGGGGCAACTGGGTGGCAATAACAATGTCGTCCACCTTGCCCAGCTTGACCCGCAGAAACTCCTCCACGCCCAGCTTTGAAGCGGTCTTTTTTGCCAGGATGGCGGAAACGGTTTTTCGCACCGGCACGGGCAGGCCCTGCATCCGGCACAGCAACGGCCGGACCAGCTCTTCAAAACAGACCACGGCGGACACGGGATAGCCGGGCATGCCGAACACCGGCACCGTTGAAACAGCACCGATGATCAGGGGCTTTCCCGGCATGATGGTCAGGCCGTGAACAAACACCTCCCCAAGGCGGTCGATCACGATCCATGAATAGTCTTTGGCCCCGGCTGATGAGCCGCCGACCAGCATCACCGCCTGGTAATCGCCGTCGTCAACGGCCTTTTTCAGGGCTTGGGCAATGGTGTCCGGATCATCGGGCAAAATGGGGTGGCGCACCGGTTCGGCGCCGCAGGCACGGACCAGGGCCCCCAGCATGTAGGAGTTGGATTCCAGAATCTTTCCCGGCGCAAGGCCGGCCGGGTCTGTTTTGTCTTCCCAGTCCACCAGCTCACTGCCGGTGGGAAGGATCAGCACGCGGGGCTTTTTGCGCACGGACACCGATGTCACGCCGGCGGCCAGCAAAGCGCCCACGCAATAGGGGGTGACCACATGGTTGGTGGGAAAGAGCAGTTCCGTGGCCACGATGTCTTCCCCGGCCTTTCGCACATACTGCCAGGGAAAGGACGGGGCCAGGATCTCCACCGTGGCGTCGTCAATCACGTGAACGTCCTCGATCATGATCACGGCATTGGTGCCGGCGGGCAGCAGGTTGCCGGTGTTGACAAAAAAGGCTTCCCTGCCCACGGCCAGGGTTTTGGGAGTGGTCTCGCCGGCGCCGAAGGTCTGCTCGGCTTTTACCGCAATGCCGTCCATGGCGGACAGGTGATGGGCCGGAGAAGAGCGCAGGGCCGGCACGCCGCGGGCCAAAACCCGGCCCACGGCATTTGGCGTGGGAACGGTTTCGGCGGCGGCGGTTTTCATAAGGGCCGCAAATTTTTCAAACAGAAGGGTCCGGGCCTCGGTGAGGCTTTTTTTCTTTAAGTATATGTTGGTTGAATAGTCTGGCATTTGATATCTTCCTGCACTTTTGCCTGAAACAATTTTCAATATATCAGGATAGCGCCTTTTTTGTTTTTCCACATCGAAACGAAAAAAACGGTCAAAACAGGACCACGCCCACGGTTTCGCCGGCATTGAGGCCTTCGGTGTCGGCGTCGATCTCAATGACGCCGTCGGCCCAGGTCATGGTGTTGAGCAGGCCTGATTTCCCAAAAACCGGCTGGGCCCACAGAACATCCTCCTTTTCCACCAGCTTGACCCGGACATAGTCGATGCGGCCATAAACCGACGGCACATTGCGCCAGAGCCGGGCCGCAACCCGCCGGCCGGGCCGGGTCGACACCGCTGCCGCGCCGCCGACATGCTCCACAAAAGGCCGGACGATCATCATGAACACCACCATGGCCGATGCCACCTGTCCGGGCAGGCCCCATACGGCTTTCTGTTCCACTTCGGCCAGAATGGTGGGCTTGCCCGGCCGCATGCCGATGCCGTGGACCAAAACGCGGGCCCCGGCCAGGTCCTCCATGGCGGCAATGGTAAAATCCCGGGCCCCCACGGAACTGCCGCCGGACAGCAGCACCATGTCGCAGTCCGCCAGGGCCGTTGTCATGACGTTTCGAAGGGCATCCCTGTCGTCGGACACCAGGTCATACAACACCGGCAAGCCTCCGGCCTGGGTCACCAGGCCGGCCAGGGTGTGGGTGTTCACGTCGCGAATGCATCCGGGGGGTGGCGTTTCTTCCACGGCCACCACCTCGTCTCCGGTGGGGATAACAGCCACCACCGGCTTTTTGTAAACCGGCACGGACACGATGCCCAGGGCCGCCAGCACCCCCAGCTCCTGGCTGCGCAGCCGGGTTCCTCTGGCAATGACACGGTCTGCTTTTTTAAAATCCTCGTCTGCGGCCACCATGTGGGCACCGGGGGCCACCGGTTTGTGCACCTCCACCGTGGTCTCGTCCACCATCTGGGTAAACTCCCTGGGCACCACGCTGTCCGCGCCGCGGGGCAGCATGCCGCCGGTGGCAATGGCCGCAGCCTCTTCCGGCCCCACGGCAAGGTCCGGCACCCGGCCCATGACAACAGCGCCTTTGAGTACCAGGTAAACGGGATTGAGTTCCGAGGCGCCAAAGGTGGAAGCGGCCCGCACGGCAAACCCGTCCATCACGGCCCGGTCAAATCCCGGAATGTTTTCGCCGGCGCAAATATTCTCGCACACCACCCGTCCCAGGGCCCGGTCAAGGGGAACCTGTTCGGTTGCCACGGGGGAAAACCGCTCGATATGGGAAAACACCGTCTCCGGTGTCACCACGCTGAAAAATTCTTCTTTCATTCAAAACCTACTGCCGGTTCAGTCGTCCGGCATGATGTAAAAATATGTAAAGCGTCATTGCGATCCCGCCAGGGCGGGACAGGGCCGCGAAGCAATCTTGTACATATGCGGAGGAGATTGCTTCGTCGCTACGCAATGACGGGGGGAGCGCTGCGCTCCTTGATGGGCGAACACAAAGGTTCGCCCCTACACCCTTTTACTCTTGCTCTTATTCTTAACCTTAATTCGCAATGGCCTTATTGTCCGGCTTCAGCATTATACAGACCCGCCAACTTTTCAACCTTATTCGTACCGGTCCGTTATCCTCAAAAACAGGAATTTAAACAGTCAATATGTTCAAAAAGGGCTCCCATCGAAATCGAAATCGGGATCGGGATCGAAACTCATGTGCCGCCTTGATTTCAGCGCCCGTCAACCCGCTTTTTCCCTTGGCGTCATGCCCAAAGTTGCCAGCAGGGCCAGGTCATCGGCCAGGTTTCTTCCGCTGGTGGTCAGGTAGTCGCCGGTCATGATGCCGCTGGCCCCGGCGTAAAACACCAGGGGGTGAAGATCTCCCAGGTTATGCACCCGCCCGCCGCAGACAATAATCTCTTTGTCCGGCAGCACATGGCGCAGAAAAGCGATAATCCTGAGGCACCGCAGCGGGGTCAGGCGGCTCGCCTTTTCCATGGCCGTGCCCTTGATGGGCACCAGAAAGTTGACCGGAACGGAATCCACATCCAGGTCACGCAGGGCAAAGGCCAGTTCCGCCACCTGGTCATCGGTTTCGCCCAGGCCGAAGATACCGCCGCAGCAGACCGACAGGCCGGCGGCCTTTGCCGCTTTCACGGTTTGGACCCGTTCTTCGTAGGTATGGGTGGTGCAGACGTTTGCAAACAAACTTTCCGCGCTCTCCAGGTTGTGGTGATACCGGGTGACGCCGGCATCCCGAAGCATGGCCAGCTGCCCGGGGTCCAGAATGCCCAGGGAGGCGCAGGTGGAAACAGCGGTGGTGTCGATGGCGGCCAGTGCCCGGCTGACGGTTGAAACCTCGGCGGAAGAAAGGCCCCGGCCGCTGGTGACAACAGAGTAACGGTTTACCGGCGTGGATTCCAGACGGCGGCCCGGCTCGGCCAGGTCGATTTCGGAGATCAGGGGATAGGCGTCAATATCGGCTTTGGCCCGGACAGACTGGGAACAGAAAGCGCAATCCTCCGAGCACCGGCCCGACTTGCCGTTGCGAATCACGCAGAGATGCACCGATGTGCCGAAAAAATGCTCCCGCAGCAGGTCGGCGCCGGGAAAAAGCAAAAACGTCCGGTCATCCGGCATGCGGATCAGCGACAGCAGGGTGTCGTCGTCCGGGGTTTCTCCGGCCTGTATCCGCCGGGCAGTGTCGGTCAGCTGTATGGGGTGAAGCATTGTCTGGGTCACCATGAAAACCTTTCAAAACAGGCCTTCAGGGAGGCCTGAGTAATATCCGGCATGGGCTCGATTTGGCCGATCACGGCCACCTTGCCGTAATGCTCCACGGCCTTTCGGTTTTCCGGGTTTGGCGCGCCGTTGATCACCACGCCGAACACCGGAATGCCGGACTGTTTCAGGCGATCCACGGTCAGCAGGGTGTGGTTGATCATGCCCAGACGGCTCTGGGCCACCACCAGCACCGGGGCCCCGATGCGGACCATCAGGTCCAGCATCAGCCGAGTGTCGTCAAGGGGCACCATCACGCCCCCTGCCCCTTCCATGATCAGGGGGGTGTCCGGGTCTGCCGGCGGCACCGCGATGCCGTCAACATCGATCTTCCGGCCCTCCATTTGCGCGGCCAGGTGGGGCGACACCGGGGCGTCAAACACACAGGCCTCGGGCCGGAAATGGCTGTCATCCAGGCCGGTGACCCGGCGGACAAAGGCCGTGTCCGTGCCCTCGACTGCGCCGCTTTGCACCGGCTTCCAGTAAACCCCTTTCAGGCCCGCCATCAGGGCCGCGCACACCACAGTCTTACCCACGCCGGTGTCGGTGCCGGTGACAAAGAGCCGCAAAGGAAAATCGCCGCGTTTCATGGCCGCCTCCATGCGCCAAAGGCATCGGCCAGACGGTCCACATCGGCGCGGGTATGAAGGGCGGAAAGTGAAACGCGGATTCGGGACTGGGCCTCGGGTACGGACGGGGGCCGAATGGCCACTGCCAGAAACCCCCGGCCTTCCAGGAACCGGGAAAGATCAAGGGCCGCCTGTTCCGACCCCACGATCACGGGAAGAATCTGGGAAGAGGATGCCCCGGTGTCAAACCCGAAAGTGGCCAGGCGGACGCGAAGATGGGCCGCGTTGTCCAGCAGGGTTTGCCGCTCGGCATCCATGGCCGGCACCAGGTCCAGGGCCGCATCAATAGAACCCAGCACCGCCGGGGGCAGGCCGGTGGAATAGATGAACCCGGCGCACCGGTTGACAAAAAAATCGCGCAGGGCCGACGAACAGGCCACATAGGCACCGAAGCTGCCGCACCCCTTGCCAAAGGTGCCCATGACCACGTCAACGGGTTTTCCGCAGGTCAGGCCCATGCCCTGTTCCCCGAACACGCCGGTGGCATGGGCCTCGTCCACCATGAGCAGGGCGTCGTGGGCCTGCGCCAGGCCGGCAAGGGCGTCCATGTCGCAGCAGTCGCCGTCCATGCTGAACACCGACTCGGTAACGATCAGCCTGCGGGAAAACCCCCTGTTTGCGGTTTCAACCAGCAGTTTTTCCAGGTGGGCCGGGTCGTTGTGGTCAAAAAGGGTGACCGCGCACCTTGCCAGCCGGCACCCCATGATAATGCTGTTGTGGTTGAGACGGTCTGACAGGATCAACGAATCTCTGTCGCACAGGGCCGGCAGCAGGGTGGTGTTGGCCTGGTAGCCGGAGTTCAGCACCAGGGCGGCCGGTGTCTGCTTGAGCCGGGCCAGTTTTTCTTCCACCCGGTCAAAGCAGGTATAGTTGCCGCAGACCAGGCGGGAGGCGGTGGCGCCGGCACCCCATTGGGCGGCAAACGCCTGAGCCCGTTCGACAAGAAGCGGGTGGCACGACAGGCCCAGGTAATCGTTGGAGCAGACATTGAGCAGCCGGGCCCCGTTGATTGTCACCGCGGCCCCGTCTGCCGGCGCAACGGGCCGAAGGGTACGAAGCCTGCTGGCGGCCCGACGCTTTTCAAGTTCTGCTTCAACAAAATCAAGCTTGCTCATGATTGTAAATCCGGTAGAAGGGCCACCACTTCGCAAATGGCCGTGGTAAGCCGGGAGAGTGCTTCAGGCGTGATGATGTAAGGCGGCATGATATAGATCAGGCGGCCGAAAGGCCGGACCCACACGCCCCGCTCCACAAACAGGGTCTGGGCCCGGGCCGTGTCCACCGGCTCTTTTGTCTCCACCACGCCGATGCCGCCCAGGCACCGCACCTCACGGACGCCCGGCATATCGGCGCACGGCCCAAGCCCCTGTTTCATCCGCGCCTCCATTCCCGTTACCGCCGCCTGCCAGTCAAAGGTGTGCAACAGGTCGATGGCGGCAACAGCCGTGGCGCAGGCCAGGGGGTTGCCCATGAAGGTGGGGCCGTGCATGAAAAGGCCGGGATCGCCTGAAGAGATGCCGCGTGCCACCTTTTCAGAGGCCAGGGTGGCGGCCAGGGTCATGTACCCGCCGGTTAAGGCCTTGCCCACGCACAGAATGTCCGGCGATATACCGGCATGCTCGCAGGCAAACAGTTTTCCGGTGCGGCCGAACCCGGTGGCGATCTCGTCGCAGATCAGCAGCACCTCGTATTGATCGCACAACTGCCGGGCCATGGCCAGGTACGCCGGGGAATAAAAGCGCATGCCCCCGGCCCCCTGCACCACCGGTTCCAGGACCAGGGCCGCGATCTCCCGGTGGTGGGCCGCCAGCAGCTGCTCCAGGTTTTGCACGTCCCTGTCGTCCAGGGGACCTTCAAACGGAGACCGGGGCATATCGGCAAAGAGCTGGGCCGGCAGAATGCCGGAAAACAGGTGGTGCATGCCGGTGACCGGATCGCACACCGACATGGCGCCCAGGGTGTCGCCGTGATACCCGGAACGGATGGCTGCCAGCCGCTGTTTTTCCGGCCGGCCCACGGAAGACCAGTACTGAATGGCCATCTTGATGGCCACTTCAACGGACACCGAACCGGAATCGCACAGAAACACCGCGTCAAGGCCGGGCGGGCAGATGCCCAGCAGCCGCCGGCACAGCTCCACGGCGGGCCGGTGAGTCAGGCCCCCGAACATCACGTGGGCCATCTGTTCAAGCTGGCCGGTGACGGCCCGGTTGAGTACCGGATGATTATAGCCGAAAACGGCGGTCCACCACGAGGCCATGCCGTCAATCAGTTCCCGGCCGTCTTCAAGAAAAAGGGTGCATCCTTCGGCCCGTTTTACCGGGTAGACCGGCAGGGGGTTGCCAATGGAGGTGTAGGGGTGCCAGATGTGGGCCCTGTCGAAGTCTAGCATGGATTGTGTGTGGTGCATGGAACTTCCTGCCCGGGCCGGCGCGGTCCGGGCGATGGCAGACGGTTATGAATTGTTGGATTCCGTGTAGATCAGATTGATGGGCAGAGGGGAGCACTTTCTTCTGCCGGCCTTAAAGTCCTTGGGCAGAATGTGCTGACTTTCCACGGTCAGCCACGGGGCCGCCGGGTTCAGGGTACGCAGCTTGCCGTCGGCCGGCTCCCTGGCCGGGTCGGTGAACATGTAAAACACCTGAAGGATACAGACGCTGGACCGGCCCTCGGCGGCAATCACATAATTGTCGGTAAAGTCCTTGAGGGTCATGTTGTTGGTATTGGCTAGGTTGGTGACGACGGATTTGGAGAGCTTCACCAGGGCGGTCTTGTAAATCCCCCGTTCCGACATGCGGGTGACATACCGGGCCTCGCTGCTGGCCACGTACACAGTGCTGATGCAGGGCAGCCGTTTTAAGAACTGGGCCGCCACCAGGGCAGCGGTTCTTCTGCCCCCCACCATGAAGGGAAAGCCGTAATATTCAAACAGCTTTTTCTGAAGGCTCTCGGCGTATTCATCCCCTTTTTCATACAGGTCTTTTGAAATGTAGCGCAGGTAGCGGGCCAGGTCTTCGGCGGCCTCGTCAATGGGCCAGTCGATGCGCACGTGAAAATGGGTGACCCCATAACGGCTGGTGGAAGTCGTGGCCGGGTCCCGCTGAATCAGCAGGGCGTAATCCAGGGACATCAGGTCTTTTAAAAAATTAAAAAACCGGGCCGAATCAAGGTATTTCTGGGTCCTGTCAAAACTGTCCAGCGGCAGGGAGTTGGAGCCGATCAGGTTGGTCTTGGTGGTCTTGTTGATGTCAAAAAAGCGGATATACTTCTTGTAGTTTTCAGGAATGCTGTCTTCCACAAACATCACCAGAAAAGAGTTCTGGCTTTCGTATTCGGTCTTGGGAATCTGGGCCCTGGGCTTGAACTCCCGTTTTTCAGGAAAGGGGTAGGGTTCGTTTTTTTTCTTAAAGTTTTTATACGAATCAATCAGGGCGCACTCCACGATAAACTGGTCCAGATCGTCCCTGAGCAACTCGTAATAGGAGCGCCGCAGCCGGTGCTCACTGCTCAACTCTTCCCGTACCCGCCAGTGGAACATGTGCCCTCCTGTCCTCAACAGCTTCATTTTTTTGGGTATTCTAGCGCATCCCACCGGAAGCTGTCAACAGAATAAACCTCCTTTTTTTAAAAAATCGCCAAAATATGGGGGTTGAGGGCCACCGAACCGGTTTTTACGCCGGCTGGTTTCGCTCCAGGGCCGCCACGCCGGGCAGGGTTTTTCCCTCCATCAGCTCAAGAAAGGCCCCGCCGCCGGTTGAAATATAAGAAATCCGGTCGGCCACGCCCGCCTCATGCACCGCGGAAACCGTGTCGCCGCCGCCCACCACGGTGAACGCCTTCGAATCGGCCACGGCCGCGGCCACGGCCTTTGTGCCGGCGGCAAAGGCCTCCATCTCGAAGATGCCCATGGGCCCGTTCCATACAATGGTTTTGGCGTCTTTTAAGGCATCACCGAACAGACGGCTGGTCTCCGGCCCGATATCCAGGGCCATGGCATCCGCCGGAATCCGGTCCACCGAAACAGCCTGCCGGTCGGCATCGGGATCGATTTTTTCAGCCACAATCACATCCACCGGCAGAAAAAGTTCAACCTTTTTTTCCGCTGCCTGCCGAATGACAGACCTGGCCTCTCCGATCAGCTCCTGCTCGATCTTCGATTTCCCCACATTCACCCCTTTGGCCGCCAGAAAAGTATTGGCCATGGCCCCGCCGATAATCAACCGGTCGACCTCCTGAAGCAGATGCTGCAGTGCCGGCAGCTTGGAAGAAACCTTGGCCCCACCCACAATGGCCACAAAGGGCCGGGCCGGATTTTCCAGGGCCTTGCCAAAGGCGCCCAGTTCCTTTTCCATCAGGAAACCGGGCGCGCACACCGGCGCATACTTTGTCACGGCATCCACTGATGCATTGGCCCGGTGGGACACGGCAAAGGCGTCATCCACATATACATCGCAGAGCGCGGCAAGCGCCCTGGCAAAAGCGTCGTCGTCGTTCGCTTCACCGGGATGAAAACGAAGGTTTTCCAGCATCAGAACATCGCCCGGCGCCATGCGGGCGATGCGGGAAACCACATCCGGCCCCACGCAGGTGTTGGCCATTTCCACCGGCCGGTCCAGCAGTTCGCCCAGCCGCCTGGCTGTGGGCGCAAGGCTGAAGACCGGATCGGGCTTTCCCTTGGGCCGGCCCAGGTGGGAGCAGACAATAACCTTTGCGCCGGCACCCACCAGGTATTCAATGGTGGGCACCGCGGACTGTATGCGCGTGTCGTCGGTGATTTGCTGCTGATCGTCCAGGGGAACATTAAAGTCGACCCTCACCAGCACCCGCTTTCCCGCCACATCAATGGTTTTCAGTGATTTCATGAAACACCTCCTGTGTTTATACGGACTTACTCCTCTATAATCTTGCTCGTACTCTTGTACTCAACTTACGTCATTGCGAGCGGAGCGAAGCAATCTTGTACAAATGCGTAGGAGATTGCTTCGTCGCGTTGCTCCTCGCAATGACGGGGAGGCGCGTTGTTCCTCGCAATGACGACGGTTTCGGTTAGACGTGTCGTTTTATTTTGGAAATATAATTCCCCTTACTCCTTTTCCTGCTCTTTCCGCTTCAACGCCTTGCGCTTCGACCAGCGTTCGAAAAACCCCATGTTGCCGGAGGCGTAAGCCCGGTCGACTTTTTCCTCATCCAGTTTAAGGCCGTCCCTGCTCTGACTGGCGGCCCGCAGGCACTCGGTTTTCCAGGCGCAGGCCATGCAGGTGTCCGGGGTAACGCGCAGCCCGTCTTCTCCCATGGGAAAAACTATGTCCAGCCGGCCGAAACATTCCGGCGCCTGTTTAGAATTGTCCGGCATCGTTCTTCTCGCTGACAAGCCGGCCGGCCTCAAGGGACTCGGCCTCCTGGTGAAATTTTGCCATGTACCCGTTATCGGCAAAACTGAAGTGACCCCGCTCGCCCACGATAATGTGCTCATGCACGGTGATGCCCATGGTCTTGCACGCCATCACCAGCTTGCGGGTGATGGCAATGTCCTGACGGGAGGGTTCGGGCTCGCCGGAGGGATGGTTGTGGCAGCAGATCAGGGCCGCGGCATGGTGAGCCAGGGCCCGGGCCACCACCTCCCGGGGATAGACCGGGCTTTCGGTAAGGCTGCCCTCGGACAGGGTCTCCACGACGATCACCCGGTTTTTGGCGTCCATAAAAATCGCGGCAAAGGTTTCCCGGTGCCGGTCCCGAAGGGTGTGGTTGAGATAGTTGAGCAGGTCGGTGGAGTTGGCCAACAGGGGACGGCCGACCAGTTCTTTTTCAAGGCAGCGGTCGGCCACGGCCTTGACCAGCCGTATGCCGAAAAGGTTTTTCGGGCCGATGCCGTCAATCCGGCAGAGCGCTTCAGGCGCGGCATTGAGCACGCCCTGAAGGGTCTTGAATTCGGCCATGGCCGCCTTGGCCGGTGCCTTGCAGTCCTTGCGCGGCGTGGCCAGGGTCAGCAGCAGTTCAATGATTTCATAATCATGAAAGCCGGAAAGACCCGAGGCCAGAAACTTCTCCCGCAGCCGCTGCCGGTGACCGGTGCCTTTATGGGATGTGGTTTGGGTCATGCGCAGGACCGTTGCCTGTTTTTCCGCGAAGCAAAAGGAAAGGCTCAGTAAGCCGTCACCTCGTCATCGATCTCGTGTTTCAATGTCCGGGTCATGAGCCGCAGCACCGCGTCTCCCGGAGCCAGCCCCTCGTAAAGGATGCGATACACCTCGTGGCAGATGGGCATCTCCACGTTGCGCTTGTTGGACAGGTTGAAAACCGACTTGGCGGTTTTTACCCCTTCGGCCACCATGCGCATGGAGGCCAGGATCTCATCAATGGTCATGCCTTCCCCGAGTTTCTTGCCCACCGTGTAGTTCCGGCTCAGGCTGCCGGTGCAGGTCAGAATCAGGTCCCCGATGCCGGCCAGGCCGGAAAAGGTGTGGGGGTTGGCGCCCAGGGCCATGCCCAGGCGCCGCATCTCGGCCAGGCCCCGGGTGATCATGGCGGCCCGGGCGCTCAAGCCCAGGCCCAGGCCGTCGCAAACGCCGGAGGCAATGGCAATGACATTCTTGACCGCCCCGCCGAGTTCCACGCCCACGGGGTCGTCATTGGTATAAACCCGGAACAGGGGCGCGGCAAACACCTGCTGCAGAAACAGGGCCGTTTCCGTGCTGGTGGAGGCCACGGCCACCACCGTGGGCAGGTTGGCCGCCACTTCACGGGCAAAGCTGGGGCCCGACAGCACGGCAATCTTTTCAGCAGGCGTGTTGGGAAGCACCTCGGACAGGACCCCGGTCATGGTCAGATGGGTCTTGTTCTCAATGCCCTTGGAGGCGGTCACCACAATGGTGCGGCCGTCCAGGTGGTCCGCCGCCCGGGCCGCCACGTCCCGGGTCAGGTGAGAAGGCACCACCATGACCACGATGTCCCTGTCGGCCACCACGGCCCCAAGATCATTGGACACGGAAATTCCCTCGGCCAGCTGAATACCGGGCAGGTAGATCGTGTTTTCCCGGCCCTTTTCGATCTGCTCGCACAGCTCCGGCTCATAGGCCCAGAGCAAGGGAAAAAGCCCCTTGGATGCCAGCAGGTGGGCAATGGCCGTGCCCCAGCTGCCCGCGCCCACAACGGCGACTCGAAGATCCGTCTGGCCGCTACTCATCGCCTTCTCCATTGGTCAAAGCCGCCCCGTCATCGCCGCTGTCGTCGTTCTCGTCGTCCTCTTTTTCCGCCAGGCGGGCCGCGCCGGTGACGGTTTCGCCCTCTTCCATGCCGATCAGCCGGACCCCCTGGGTGTTGCGGCTGATCACGGAGACGCCGCCCACGGGAATGCGGATCAGCTTGCCCCGGTCGGTCATGATCATCAGTTCGTCATCGTTTTCCACCAGCAGAATGGCCACCACCTTGCCATTGCGCTTGGTGGTCTTGATGGTGATCACACCCTTGCCGCCCCGGCGGTTGACGGGATATTCGTCGATTTCAGTCCGTTTGCCGTAGCCGTTCTCCGTGATGGTCATCAGGGTGTTGCCGTGGCTTAAGACCTCCATGCCCACCACGTGATCGTCCTTTTCCAGGGTCATGCCTTTTACGCCCCGGGCCAGGCGGCCCATGGGCCGAACATCCGACTCCAGGAACCGCACCGACTTGCCGTTTTGCGAGCCCAAAAACACGTTCCATGAACCGTCGGTGATGCGGACCGCGATCAGTTCATCGCCGTCGGCCAGCCCCAGGGCGATGAGCCCGCCGGAACGGGGCCGGCTGTAATCCATGATATCGGTCTTTTTGACCATACCCTTCCGGGTGGCCATAAGCACGAAAAGCCCGGGCGAAAATTCCGGCACACTGAGCACCGTGGCCAGGTCCTCGCCCTCGTTGAAATTAAGCAGGTTCACGATGGCCGTACCCCGGCTGGCCCGGCCGGCCTGGGGAATCTCGTAGACCTTGCGCCAGAACACCCGGCCCCGGTTGGTAAAAAACAGGAAGGTATCATGGGAGGATGCCACGAACAGGCGGTCCACAAAATCGTCTTCCCGTGTTCCCATGGCGGTCTTGCCCCGGCCCCCCCGGCGCTGCTTCCGATAGAGGGTGATGGGGTTGCGCTTGATGTAGCCGGCACGGGAGACGGTGACCACCATCTCCTCTCTGGCGATCATGTCCTCAAGCAGGATCTCCTTTTTCTGGCCCATGATCTGGGTGCGCCGCTCGTCGCCGAATTCGGCCTTGAGATCGGCCAGCTCCTTTTTTATCAGGTCCAGCACGATGCGCTCGCTGCCCAGAATTTCGTTGAACCAGGCGATCTGCTTTAAGGTCTCTTTGTACTCTTCAATAATCTTTTCCCGCTCCAGGCCGGTGAGTTTCTGCAGGCGCATGTCCAGAATGGCCTGGGCCTGAATCTGGGTGAGGCCGAATTGCTCCATCAGGCCGGTACGGGCCTCGGCAGGGGACGCGGACCGGCGAATCAGGGCCACCACCTCGTCCAGGTTGTCTAAGGCGATCTTCAGGCCCTCTAAAATATGGGCCCGCTCCTCGGCCTTTCTCAGGTCGAACCGGGTCCGCCGGACAATGATCTCCTTGCGGTGAAGGATAAAATACTCGAGGATTTCCTTTAATGTCAGCAGCTCGGGCCGGTTGTTCACCACGGCCAGCATGTTGATGCCAAAGGTGTTTTCCAGCTGAGTGTGCTTGTAGAGCTGGTTGATCACCACGTCGGCAAACTGGTTTCTCTTCAAACCGATGGCAATGCGCATGCCCTCCTTGTCCGACTCGTCCCGCACATACCGGATGCCGTCGATGACCTTGTCCTTGACCAGTTCCGCGACCTTTTCGATCAGCCGGGCCTTGTTCACCTGGTAGGGCAATTCATCAACCACAATGGTTTCGTCATGGTCGTCCTTTCCCTTTTCCACAAACACCCGGCCACGGACCCGGATCTTGCCCCTGCCCGTGGCGTAGCCCTCGGCAATGCCGTCGGTGCCGTGAATGATGCCGCAGGTGGGAAAATCGGGGCCCGGCACATGCTGCATCAGGGCTTCCACGGACATATCGGGGTTATCGATCAGGGCCGTGATGGCGTCGGCCACCTCGGAAAGATTGTGGGGCGGAATGTTGGTGGCCATGCCAACGGCAATGCCGGAAGATCCGTTGATCAGCAGGGTCGGCAACCGGGAGGGCAGCACCAGGGGTTCTGAGAGACTCTCGTCATAGTTGAGGCCTAAATCCACGGTCTCCTTGTCGATGTCTTCCAGCATCAGGTGGGCCAGCTTCTGCATGCGGACCTCGGTATACCGCATGGCCGCCGGCGAGTCGCCGTCCACGGAGCCGAAGTTGCCCTGACCGTCCACCAGCATGTAGCGCATGGAAAAATCCTGGGCCATGCGCACAATGGCGTCATATACCGCGGTATCGCCGTGGGGGTGATACTTGCCGATCACGTCGCCGACCACGCGGGCCGATTTCTTGTAGGGCTTGTTCCATTCGTTCTTCAGTTCATGCATGGCAAAAAGGATGCGGCGATGCACCGGCTTGAGCCCGTCCCGTACATCGGGCAGGGCACGGCCGATGATCACGCTCATGGCGTAATCCAGGTAGGATTTGCGCATCTCTTTTTCGATGCTTATTTCTTCGTGGCGAACAGCGGTCTCTTCCATTGGTGTGTCACCTTTTTAAAACTATTCTCTTGATACCGGTATTGTATAACCTTCCCGCACAGCGCGGGCCTATCCCGCCTATCTGGCGATAAACCCGCCGGCAGCCAGCAGCAGCATGAACTCGTAGGTAAACACCGCCGTGTAGTTGCCCATGAAGTGAAACACGATACCGCCGCCGATAATGGCCGGCACGCCGAACACCACCATTGTTCCCAGCAGTCTTGCAATGCTCATTGCCTTACTCCTTGATTTTTATTTTATGTATTGTTGCGATTACTGTCTTTCAATCACCATGGCCATGCCCATGCCGCCGCCGATGCACATGGAAATCAGGCCGGTGGTGTAACCCTTTCGCTTCATGTGGTGCAGGGCCGTCACGGTCTGGCGGGCCCCGGTGCAGCCGATGGGATGGCCCAGGGAGATACCGCTGCCCAGCTCGTTGGGCTTTTCCGTGTCAATGCCCAGCTCCCGCATGCAGCCGATGGCCTGGGAGGCAAAGGCCTCGTTGAGCTCGATCATCTCCATGTCGGCCATGGTCATGCCCGTGCTTTTCATCACCCTGCGTACCGCCGGCACCGGCCCCAGGCCCATGTAGGCCGGGTCCAGGCCGCCCGCGGCAAAGCCCTTGATGGAAACCGACGCGTCCAGGCCCAGCTCCTTTGCCTTTTCCTCGCTCATCAGGATCACGGCGGCGGCGGCATCGTTGATGCCGGACGCGTTGCCTGCGGTCACGGTGCCGTCCTTGGCAAACACCGGCTTTAAGCCGGACATTTTCGCCATGTCGGTGTCCATGGGCCGCTCGTCGGTGTCAAACACCACGTCCCCCTTGCGCGAGGACATCACCACCGGCACGATCTCCTGGGCAAAAATGCCCTCGGTGATGGCTTTTCTGGCCCGGTTGTGGCTCAGCACGCCCAGTTCGTCCTGCTCCTTGCGGCCGATATCGTAGAGCCGGGCGATGTTCTCGGCGGTGACACCCATGTGGTAGCCGTAAAAAATCTCGTACAGGCCGTCAAACACCATCAGGTCGTATACTTCACCCACGCCGGTAAGCTCCATGCGGTGGCCCCACCGGGCCTTGGGAAGGGCCATGGGCGCCAGGCTCATGTTCTCCTGGCCACCGGCCACCACCACGTCGGCCTGGCCCGTCATGATGGCCGAAGCGCCAAGGGCCACGGCCTTGAGACCGGAACCGCAGATCTTGTTCACGGTCATGGCCGGGGTCTCCTTGGGCAGGCCGGCCCGGATCATGGCCTGCCGGCCCGTGTTCTGGCCCTGGCCCGCCTGAAGCACGTTGCCCATGATCACCTCGTCGATCACCACCGGCACGGCCCCTTCTTCCCAGTCGTAAGCCTTGTTCTCCAACTCGATACGCCCCTGGTCCCTGAGCCGGTCCGGTGCCGCCTCGGACATCAGGTCGCTGGTGACGGGCCGCAGGCCCGCCTTTTTCAGGACGCCCCGCATCACCACGGCACCCAGGTCCACCACGGGCACGCTCTTGAGAGAGCCGCCGAAAGAACCGATGGCGGTGCGCACGCCTTCCACGATCACTACTTTTCTCATGCCTTACTCCTTGTTTATATCCGCTGTTACTTTGATAAACAGTTCATCCAGCTGTTTTTTGTCCGCCGGAGACGGGGCATCGGTCAGGGCGCAGGCCGCTTTCTGTGTCTTGGGAAACGCGATCACCTCGCGAATGGAGGACTCGCCGCACAGGAGCATCACCAGACGGTCGAATCCAAAGGCCATGCCGCCGTGGGGCGGGGCCCCGGAATCCAGGGCGTCGAGCAGAAAGCCGAACTTGGCCGTGTAATCTTCCGGCGCCAGGCCCAGGGCCTCAAACATTTTTTCCTGCACCTGCCGGTTATGAATACGAATGCTGCCGCCGCCGATCTCGGTGCCGTTCAACACCAGGTCATAGGCCCGGGAGCGTACCGCCTCGGGGTCGGTGTGCAGATGTTCCATGTCCGCCTCGTGGGGCGCGGTAAAGGGATGGTGCTTGGCCTGGTAGCGCTTTTCGGTCTCGTCATACTCGAAAAAGGGGAAGTCCGTGACCCACAGAAAACACATCCTGTTTTTGTCCACCAGCCCCAGCCGTTCGCCGATGCGGTTTCTCAGGTTGCCCAGGCTGTCGTTGACAACGGACGCGGCATCAGCGCCGAAAAAGACCAGGTCCCCGACCGCCATGTTCAGCCGCTGTGCCATGGACGCCTTTTCGTCGTCGGTGAAAAACTTGGCAATGGGGGACTGCCACCCGTCCTCCCTCACCTTGACCCAGGCCAGGCCCCTGGCCTTGTAGATGGCCACGAACTCGGTGTAGTCGTCCAGCTCCTTGCGGGTAAAATCGGCGCATCCCTTGGCGTTTAAGGCCTTGACAATACCGCCGTTCTTCACCGCGCCGGAAAAGACCTGGAACCCGCACCCGGCCGCGATATCGGTGATGTCCACCAGTTTCATGTCAAACCGCAGGTCGGGCTTGTCCAGGCCATAGTCGGCCATGGCCTGGTCATAGGTCATGCGGGAAAAGGGCAGGTCCACGGCTTCGCCGGTAACCTGACGGACCACGTTGGCGACCAGCCCTTCGCCGATGGCCATCACATCCTCCTCGCCCACGAACGACATCTCAAGGTCGATCTGGGTGAACTCGGGCTGGCGGTCGGCCCGCAGGTCCTCGTCCCGGAAGCACCGGACAATCTGGTAATACCGGTCAAACCCGGCCACCATCAGCATCTGCTTGAAGAGCTGGGGAGACTGGGGAAGGGCGTAAAAAGCGCCGGGATTGACCCGGCTGGGCACCAGGTAGTCCCTGGCCCCTTCCGGCGTGTTGCGGGTAAGAAACGGGGTCTCGATGTCTAAAAAGCCCTGGCTGTTGAGAAACTCCCGGGCCGCCATACCGGCCCGGTGACGGGCCAGAAGGTTTTTCTGCATGGCCGGCCGGCGCAGGTCCACAAACCGGTGCTTGAGCCGGATCGATTCAGACACGTCGATCCGGTCCTCCACCATGAAGGGCGGTGTTTTGGCCGTGTTTAAAATGGCCAGCTCGCTGGCCGCCACCTCGATCTCGCCGGTGGTCAGTTTGGGATTGACCATGTCGTCGGGCCGCTTTTCCACCTTGCCCTTTACGCAGATCACGTACTCGTTGCGGATATCGTGGGCCTTGGCATGTACCGCCGGCTCCCGGTCCGGATTAAACACCACCTGGGTGATGCCCTCCCGGTCCCGCAGGTCTACAAAAATAACACCGCCATGATCCCGGCGACGCTGCACCCAGCCGGCCAGCACCACCTCGGTTCCCGCGGACGCCGCGGAAAGCTCGTTGCAGGTGTGGGTCCGTCTCATATTTCCCAGCGTGTCAACCACTTGCTTTAGTTCTCCTGTCTGTTGTCCATCATCGTTATCAGCGCGCCGGGCACGTCCCCAAGGGGAATCTCCTGCTGCGCCTTTGTCTTCATGTTTCTCAAAATCAGGCTGCCGGTTTCCATTTCGGCGTCACCCACGATCAGCACATGGGAGGCGTTCCACTTGTCGGCGGTTTTCATCTGGCTTTTCAGGCCCCGCTCCTCCAGGCTCATTTCAACGTCAAAGCCCCGGCGGTTGAGCTCGCACATCCACCCGAAAGCCCTGCGCCGGGCACGCTCGCCCAGGGCCGCGATAAAAAGCCGGAGGTGGGCGACATCGGACACGGTTTCCTCCATTGCCACCAGCTCCACCAGCCGCTCCAGGCCCACGGCAAATCCCACGGCCGGCTGGTCCGGCCCGCCCAGCAGCTTCACCAGGTCATCGTACCGGCCGCCGCCGGCAATGGCGCTCTGGGCCCCCAGCCGGTCGGTCTGCACTTCAAACGTGGTGCGGGTGTAGTAGTCCAGCCCCCTTACCAGGCGCTTGTCGATATCAAACCCCACGCCCAGGTCCGTCAGAAGGCCGGTGACCTCGTCAAAATGAGCGGCACAGCCGGGGCAGAGAAAATCAGTGATCTGCGGCGCCTCGGCCGACACATGGCGGCACCGGTCCACCTTGCAGTCCAGTACCCGCAGCGGATTGCGATCGATGCGCCGGGTGCAGTCCTCGCACAGGTCGGCCTTCCGGCCTTCCAAAAAAGAGAGCAGCCGCTGCTTGAAGGCCGGCCGGCACTGGGCGCACCCCAGGGAGTTGATGTGCACCCGGGTGTCTTTCAGGCCAAGGGCTGAAAACAGGATCATCAGCATGAAGATCAACTGGGCGTCCATGTAGGGCGCGGCCACGCCAAAGGCCTCGGCATTGATCTGGTGAAACTGCCGGTACCGGCCCTTCTGGGGCCGTTCCCGCCGGAACATGGGGCCGATGGTGTAAAGCTTGGCCACCGGCGTGTCGGCATAGAGCTTGTGCTGAATATAGGCCCGCACCACCGAGGCGGTGGCCTCCGGTCGTAATGTTACCAGGTCGCCGCCCCTGTCCTCGAAGGTGTACATCTCTTTTTCAACAATATCAGTATCTTCCCCGATGCTTCGCTTGAACAGCTCGGTGCGTTCCATCACCGGGGGCCGAATCTCGGAAAAACCAAAGGCACCAAATGTGACGGCCGCCAGTGTCTCGATGCGACGCCACCGGTCCGCCTCACCGGGCAGAATATCCTTGAAGCCTTTAATTAACTGTAACATTTATATTTTTTAATGCTTTCGATGCGTTTCAGGGTGCTCTCGCATCCCTTTTTATGAATCAGGTTAATGTATATGGCAGGCCCTCTTTAGTCAATAGTTTATATTATATATGGCGACGCCGTAAAATCCCAATTTCTGTGTTGCGACGCACCCCTCGTCACTGCGGCGTACGACCAGTACGCCTCATTCCTCTGGGCTTGTGCGCCTTGAACTTGACCCGGACATTTCATGAAATTTTTCGACGTGAGTGAATATTCATATCAAACACAGTCTGTTGCAACAAAATTCAGGCGTTTTTGCAAAACACAAACTGTCATGAGCGGGGTGAGGCTTTTTTCGCCAATTTGTATGTCGAAAATTTCACCCTTCGGGCGAGTCACCTTGGCCGCATCTGCTGTGTTGCAGGCCGCTTGCGGTAGATTGACTACAGCTTCGCGTCCTGCGCCTTGCATCTGCGACCAAATCAACTCGTGAAATATCCGGGTTAGGATTTTACGGCGCCGCCACAGCTTTGGCTTTTCGGATTTTATTTAAAACAAAATAGAATAGTTATCTATCAACCAGGGATAACATTCGGTGGAGTGGATGCACCCGGCCCGAATAGCGCTTCCCATAACTACAATATTCTGTTATAATTCTAAAACTATGGAAAAAGAGATCCTGTCAAGGCTCAAAGTATGGCAGGGGGACATCACCACCCTGGAGGTGGATGCCATTGTCAATGCCGCCAACAAGACCCTGCTGGGCGGGGGCGGCGTGGACGGGGCCATTCACCGGGCCGCCGGTCCTGAGCTGCTGGCCGAGTGCAAAACCCTGGGCGGATGCGATACCGGCCAGGCCAAAATCACCAGGGGCTACCGGCTGCCGGCAAAATTCGTGATCCACACCGTGGGGCCGGTCTACAGCCGGTCCAACCCGGGTGTGGCAAAACTCCTGGCTGGCTGCTACACCAACAGCCTGAAACTGGCAAAAGACCAGGGCCTGGCCTCGGTCGCCTTTCCGGCCGTCAGCTGCGGAGTGTACGGCTACCCCATGAAAGAGGCCTGCAGAATCGCGTTGGACACGGTGTGCGACTTTCTTGAGACCGACCGGACCATCGAACAGGTGATTTTCGCGCTTTTTTCCGCGGACGCAGTCAGGGTGTATGAAGGGTATCTGTCAGTCCTTGCATAATTTTTATCACATGGAACCGTAATGGTGGGAAAAAGAGAGTTGACAAACAGCGGTTCCGTCATTAGGTTACGAAAACGGCAATAGCAACAGCTCTGTTAAAGCAGACAAACTGCCGGGAACATACCGGCTTTTACGGCATCGGGATCCGGTGCCAGAAGGAGGTTTCTCATGAGTGGCATTGAAATCACGCCTGCGGCCCAGGAGCAGATCCTGGACTACTTCAAGGGCAAGGACGTAAAACCCATACGGATCTTTTTAAACGAAGGCGGGTGAGGCGGCCCATCCTTTGCAATGGCTCTGGATGAGCCAAAAGATTCGGATACGGTTCACAAGGTGGATGACCTGCAGTTCATCATGGACAGCGCTTTCCTGGAAAAAGCCCAGCCGGTAAAGGTTGACTTCAACCAGTTCGGCTTCGCCATTTCCTCTGCCATTGAACTTCAGAAAGGCGGCAGCTGCGGCGGTTCGTGCAGCAGCGGCTCCTGCGGTTAACCGCCCGGCCCGAAAGGGCCTGACAGTACACATTAAAAGCCCGCTGTCATGCTTCGGCATGGCAGCGGGCTTTTACGTTTCATGACCCCGGCCGGGAGAGACCGTCCTTGTTGACCGCTGTCCGCCTTCATGGTAGGAGAAAGCTTTGACACACCGGTATCAACATCAAGACACCGAAGGAGCAGGAATGGCGGATATCACTTACACACTGGACAAGGAAGTGGCGGTTGTTTCGTTAAACACCGGCGAAAACCGGTTCAACCTCGACTTTGTCGACACCTTTATCTCGGTGTTCGACGAGCTCGAGACCAAAACCGAGGCCCGCACCATTGTGGTTACATCCTCCCACGAGAAAATCTTTTCCAACGGCATCGACCTGGACTGGCTGTCCGGCCTGATCCAGGCCGGTAAAGCCGACGAGGTAAAACAGTTTCTCTACCGGCAGAACGACATGTTCAAGCGGGTGGCCACCTGCCCCATGATCACCATTGCCGCCATTTCCGGCCACGCCTTTGCCGGCGGCGCCATTCTGGCCTGCGCCTTTGACTTTCGGGTGATGCGGTCCGACCGGGGGTTTTTCTGCTTTCCCGAGGTGGACCTGGGCATTCCCTTTCTGCCGGGCATGCTGGCGCTGCTCGAGTCCGCCATTCCCCTTTACAAAATGAATGAGATGCAGTACCTGGGCCTGCGCATGACGGCCGAAGAGTGCGAAAAGCACCACATCGTGACCAGGGCGTGTCACAAAGACGACTTGATGAACGAGGCCATGGCCTTTGCAAAAAAGTTCAACAAGGACCGCAAGACGATCGGCGAGATGAAGCGCCGCATGAACCGGAACATTGTGGCCGCCATGGACAACGAAGATGGGGCGTATATCGAAAGAGGGCGCCTGGTTTGACAGGCGCGGCTTCGATCCTGCCCATATCCACAAACTAGGAGGCAACCATGGAACACCTGATGGAGATCATCAAAAACCGTCGCAGCATTCGCCATTTTGAAGCAACACCGCTTTCCGATGAAATGGTCAATACCCTGCTGGAGTCGATAAAATGGGCCCCCTCCTGGGCCAACACCCAGTGCTGGGAGGTGGTGGTGGTCAAGGACCCGGCGATAAAAGAGCAACTGGCCGAGGCCGTGTTCAAGGGCAACCCGGCCGCAAAGTCGATCACCGCGGCGCCGGCGGTGTTTGTGCTGTGCGCAAAGCTGCAAAGCTCGGGCTACTACAAGGGCCAGGTCACCACCAAGTTCGGCGACTGGTTCATGTTTGACATGGGCATCGCCTGCCAGAACCTCTGCCTGTGCGGCCACGCCATGGGCCTGGGCAGCGTGGTGGTGGGCCTGTTCGACCACGACAAAACCCGGACCGTCCTGAACGTGCCCGAAGGATACGAAGTGGTCTGCATGGTGCCCATGGGCCATCCGGCCAAATCCTCGTCTGCACCCAAACGCAGGGAGATTAGCGAGTTCACCCATAACGACACGTTCTGATAAACCGGCAGGCGCATTTATCAATTCTCTATCATCGCTATCGAAATCGGGATCGGGAGTGAAATCGAATCGCGAACTCCCTCTCCCTCTGGGAGAGGGCCGGGGTGAGGGGTTCGAACCGATACCTATACCGATACCGATTCAATAAATAATGGAAACCTCCTTTCTCACCATCGCATCCCTCTCCTTTGCCGTGGCCCTTACCGGCGCCATGGCGCCGGGACCGCTTTTGACCTACACCATCATCCAGTCCGCGCAAAGCCGGCGGGGCTACCTGATGGGCCTCTGGATCATTGCCGGCCATGCCGCCATTGAGGCGGCCATCATCGTGCTGCTGATGGCCGGGTTCTCCTTTGTGTTAAACAGCCCGCCGGCCGTAAAAATCATCGGCGTGGCCGGCGGTACCATGCTGGTGTGGTTCGGCATCTCCGTGATTCGCGACATTTATCGCCGCCACCGGCCCGGGGCCCTGAACGGCGAAACAAGTGACATCGCGCCCGCTCTCGCAACAAACACCACCCTGCGCCGGCGGCTGTTGAAAAACCCGGTGTCCGGCGGGGCACTGGTCTCCATGGCCAACCCTTACTGGTGGGTCTGGTGGGCCACCATCGGGCTGGCCTTCATGACCGAATTTGAAATCTCCTTTGCCAACCCGGCCGGGTTTGCCGCCTTTTTTCTGGGCCACGAGGCCGGGGACCTGGCCTGGTACCTGGTGGTCTCCACCCTCGCCTTCTGGGGCGTTCAGAAGCTCAACCCCAAAGTTTATGCCGCCATGCTGACCTGCTGCGGCCTTTTCATGGTGGGGTTCGGGATATACCTGGGCGTGTCGCCATTCATCTGACATCCAAATCGAAATCGGGATCGGGATCGGGATCGACGCGGCAGGATCGCATCCTGACGGCTTAACTCCCCTGCGTCATTGCGCGAAGCGAAGCAATCTTGAACGCACTGTGGGTCATTACCCGGCGTGACCGGGTAATCCAGAATAAAATTGACTGAAATACCTTCCTGCTTATCTGCGTACTTTTCTTGGCGGTAAGAAAAGTACCAAAAGAACCGCGCCCCGCAGCTTGGCCTTCGGCTTCCCTCGCGCAAACGCTTTTTTCGGCGCGGGCAGGAACTCGCCCGCCTTCGGCAGGCTCAAACAGCCTGCCCGCTGCTTCCGAAAAAACCGTTTGCACTCGGCTGCGCTGCAATGGGCGGAAACAACGGCTGCCCGGACCACCCATCATAATACAATTCTTCCTTTGCGCCCTACACTTTCTTGTCAGGGCTTGATCTTTATCGCACGATGCACACAATGAATAACATGATCCCCGGTTGACATTTCGACAAAATAAATTCTAGTATCCTAAAAAGACCGGAGGGGACGGACGTTTACATCACAATAAATATTAATCGCTAAAAAATATGGGTTTAGCCGTGAGTCGATTTAGTGAAATCCGCCGAAAGATAGATTCGAGCTCTATAAGAATTTTTGCGCGCACCTTACTTTGGCCGTACAATGGTATGGTTAATGACATACTTGGTGCTATACAAACAGGAGGGAATTATTTAGCGGCACTAGGGTTGGCATCTTATACAGAAATTTGTGGGCGACAAATTTTCTTCGGTGGCGACAACAACAAAAAAGATTGGGAGTGTTTCAATCAATTCATTAAGCACATGGGGTCAGAAGAAATCCTAAATGAGAAACTAATATTTGAAGGGAAGCCCGTTTACTTCAAAGATGCCGTTCGTAATGGCTTGGTGCATCGATATTTCATGAAAGTCGGTAGTGGTAAGGTTGCAATGTCATCATCAAAAGCACAAGCAAAAAGAACTGGCTTCCTCATTAATGGACCAAATGAGGTCGTAATGGTAGTCATCCCGTATTTTGAGCTCTTCTGTGGTGCTCTTAAACGGGCAAGAGATGAAGAGCTGCTAAAATGGAGATCATAAATTTTTGGACTAACAACATCATCAGCGTACTTGCGAAGATTGGGGGCCTGTTTGGTTATACCGCCTTTGTCATCACGCTGAGTTGCGCTGTAGTCCTCAACGAGTCTCTCTTACACGACGACAGCTACATCGTTGGATGGGCAGCAGCATGGTTTATTCTCCCAGCCTTGTTGCTTTATCTCGTTCTTGAACGGCTAACGGTTGGTCGCATAAAGCATATCGCTGTAGCCGTGTATTCGTTCTTGTTTATCGGATATGGAATTTTAGTAGAAGTTATAGGCGGTGAGGGCGCAGGCTACGGTGTATTCTTCATCGTCGTCTACTTGGTGAGTCTGGCCTTCACTCTGCCGGTTTTGAGATATCTATCCGTCCGAAGAGTCCTTGTCACACTCTGGTGCCTCGGTGGCCTGTATGCTGCGGCTTTTGGCTTTGTTATGAGTTCTTACCTAGTGTCCATCCACAGATATAACTACTTGTAAAGAATAAAAAAAGCGCATTTTGTACTGGTATTTTTTGTCTTGCTGTAGTATATAAAAGTTATCCAAGCTTTCAATATAACTACAGAAAACAAAAAGGAGCCCAATACAAAATGCGCAAAAAATGGCAAAAACAAATGACCTTCATGCCTCAAGAAATTGATCATCCGCAAGCCAGAGAACTCGAAGCCATCAGTCAGTTGCTTGACAGCAAATCTACCATTTACGAAATCGTCTTGCAAGACCTTCCCAGTCAAGCGACATCCGGCTCGCCAGGTGGCGCCCAGGGCATGACTGCCGAGCAGGTGATACGAGCCGCCATTGTAAAGGTCCTGTTCGGCTTTACATACGAAGAACTGGCCTTTCATTTGGTCGATTCCATGAGCATCCGGCGCTTCTGTCGAATCGGCATTACCGACGAAGGGTTTAAAAAATCCACGCTTCATAAAAACATCAAAGCCCTGTCCGCCGAGACCTGGCAGTTGATCAACAAGGAGGTGCTGGCGCATGCCGAAGAAGCCGGGATTGAAAAAGGCCGTCAGGTGCGTATTGATTGCACGGTTGTTGAAAGCAATATCCATAAGCCGAGTGATTCTGTCCTTCTGTGGGACGCCGTCCGGGCTATTACCCGGTTATTGGAACGCGCCCAACAAGAGACCGGGAAGCAAAGGCTTTTGTTCCATGACCACCGGCGGATCGCAAAAAAACGAATGCTGGCGATTCAATACACCCGTGACGCAAAAGCCCGAAAGCCCCTTTACAAAGACCTTGTCAAAAAAACCCGCCAGTGCGTCTCCTATGCCAGGTCAGCCGTAAAAGCGCTGGAGCAATCCGTGGCCCATCCTTCCAGAACGGCATTGGCCATTGAACTGCAGAGCTTTGTGCGCCTGACCGATCAGGTGATCCGTCAGACCGAGCTGCGCGTCTTCCAGGACCAGCAGGTTCCGTCGTCAGAAAAAATCGTCTCTTTGTTTGAACCGCATACGGACATCATTGTCAAAGACCGCCGGGACACCTATTACGGACATAAAGTCTGTCTGACCGGCGGCAAATCAAATCTGATCCTTGATTGCCTTATTGTTGAAGGCAACCCGGCCGATACCACACTGACAGAGACCATGCTGGATCGCCAGCATCAGATTTATAATCGTTACCCGCTGAAAGCCGCCCTTGATGGCGGATTTGCCTCCAAAGACAACCTGGCCAAAGCCAAAGAGAAAAAGATCAAAGACGTATGCTTTGCCAAAAAACGCGGGTTGTCTGAATTGGATATGTGTCGCAGCCATTATGTTTATAAACAGTTACGCCGCTTCCGTGCGGGCATCGAGGCCGGGATATCCTGGCTCAAACGGACCTTCGGCTTCAACCGCTGCATGTGGAAAGGCCTGCCGTCCTTTAAAAGCTATGTCTGGGCAACGATCGTGTCGGCAAATTTGCTGACCGTTGCCAGAAAACAACTGGCATAACCGGACCCCGACATAACGATTTTGATAAGTCATGGGGATAGCTGTTCCCCAAAACTGATATTTTGTGGTATTTTGTTTGCTCAATAATTTTTTATCCCCAAAAAATAAGGGGTGATAAAATTTTGCTCATAAATGTGCCAGATTAAAGACCCAAAATCGACAATTTATGGATGGACACTACCTATAAAAGCCAAGGACCTCCGATAGTTTACACTGAGTACCTGGGCATAAACTCCCCCTCGCCCGTTGCAGCGCAGCCGAGCGCAAATGCTGTTTTCGGAAAAAGCGGGCAGACAGGATAGGGGCGGCCGGCGGTCGCCCGACTGATGGGCAACCACCGGTTGCCCCTGCATAATCGCCCGCGCCAAGAAAAGTACGCGAATCATGCCAGGGCAGTAACCTATGGCAGCCACTCCGCATGCAGCTTTCTGTTGTTCGCCGCACAATCCCGAAGGTAAAGATTGATCAGGCTCTGGTAGGGAATTCCGGTCTCCTCGGCCATGGTCTTAAAATACTGGACCGTGTCCCGGTCCAGGCGCATGGTCACCGGCTGTTTCAGATGCTTTACATAAGGGTTCTTGCGGCCCTTCATTTTGGAAAAATCATAATGGTCTCTCATGATCTGTGCCTCCAGTATTCATTTTCTTCATCCCCGTCGGCTTTCCTGGCGGAAATGATCCTGATAATTTTATCGCTTTTTCGAAAGCAGTGGCACACGACAAGCACCCTGAGCCTGTAACTGATGCCGAGCAGAATAAACCGTTCCTCCTTGTCTGAATGATCAGGGTCGAAATATTGAATGGCATGCACATCATAAAAAACAGCGCGGGCTTCCTCAAAAGAAACCCCATGCTTTTTAATATTCGCCCGCTCCTTCCGTTCGTCCCATTCAAACAGTAACTCGCTCATATGTACATTGTATTGACAATAGGTGTAATGTCAAGGCCCTTCTTATAGAGACAACCAGCGTCCACAGACAAGCCCCTTGCGGCCTGCACGTGGTGATTTGACATCGATTTGAATGATAAAAAGGGCGAAAAATGACATTTTATCATTGACAGCCCTTTGCCGGAAATGTCAACAATGGGATCAGCAGTACTCATTACAAGCCCGCTCTCTTTTTTTCTGAAGTTGGTCTTTTTTATCATCTTCTTTTCTTAAAGGGGCAATTGCAATCTCAAAACCAAAGGAAGACAAATGACACAGGCCCAGAACGGCAACACCGTAAAAGTGCACTATACCGGGAAACTGGAAAACGGCGAGATTTTTGATTCGTCAGAAGGCCGGGACCCGCTGGAGTTTACCATCGGGCAGGGACAGATGATTCCCGGGTTCGAGGCGGCGGTGATCGGCATGAAAGCCGGTGAAACCAAGACCGCCGAGAAAGTCCCGGCCGACCAGGCCTATGCCTACCACGAGGAGCTGGTCATGGAGGTGGGCCGGGACCAGATTCCGGAAAACCTCAGCACCGAAGTCGGCCAGCGCCTGCAGGCCCAGCAGCCGGACGGACAGGTCCTTGTGGTGGAGATTGTCGCGGCCACGGATGACACGGTTACACTGGACGCCAACCATCCCCTGGCCGGCAAAGACCTGTACTTTGACCTGGAGGTGGTGGAAGTCAGCTAGTTTCGAAGGAGACACCTCTGGTTGACTCTGAAGAAGGAGATTGCTTCGTCGCTTCGCTCCTCGCAATGACGGACTACGCTTTGCTCCTCGCAATGACGTTTGATTCCGTATCAAAAGGAGCATTCTGCCTTAGAAAGCAAAAGGCCCCGCATGCTTTTCGCTTGCGGGGCCTTTTTGTTTTCATTCCAGTGCTGTTTCAAAGGTCATTGCGAGCCGAAGGCAAAGCAATCCCCCCTGCATTACGCATGCCATGAGATTGCTTCGTCGCTGCGCTCCTCGCAATGACGGACTGCGCTTTGCTCCTCATGACGGGGATGCGTCTGGGCACCTTCGCAAGGCAACAGAACTTACTTTCCGGCAATCCCCAGCAGGTCCTTGCCCAGGTTCTGCATGGCTTTTTCGGTTCTCGGCGCCAGCCAGATGCCGAACAGAGCCTTTTTAATGGGCATGCCGGCGACCACCACCTCGGGCTCGGCCTTGCCGTTCTTGTAAACCTTGGTGCCAACGCCCTTCACATACTGAATATCAAACACGTCGTCCGGCTTGATCTCCTCGGCAAACACCGACAGGAACATGTCGATCTCTTTTTGAATGGACGCGGTGTTGCCGCCGGTGGCCTCCTCAAAGCCTACCACCGCGGCCTCGACAAACCGTTCAGAGGAGATCAGGCTGGAGATGATCTGAATTTTCAGGGCCATGGATTCATCCGCGTCGATAATGGCCTGGGCATCAGTGGTTTTGCTTTTCAGGTAAAGACCGGCCGCGTAAATATCCACGTTTACCAGCACCACCCTTTTTTCCCGAATGCCGGCCCCGTTTAACACCAGATTTTCACCCGCTATGGTGATCGAATCCGGGAGGGTCACCTTTCCCACCGTTACCGCTGACGCGATTGATGCCATGCAAACCACCAACAGACCCACCATCAATAAACGTTTAACCATGCTGCCGCCTCCATTGTTATGAATTTTAATGTTGACTGCTTGTGCCATTATACTTCCGGACCAGACAATATACAACCGGACCGGTTACCCCGGATATTTCATGAAATATTCCGGTTATGTGGACAGCGCGTTGACCAGCACATCCAGGTAGAACCGGGCATGGCTGATATGGGCCGCCATGTTGGCCCGGTGATTGGCAAAAATGCCGTCCAGGTCGCTTTCCAGAATGATCAGGGGATCCAGGTTTGCCGCGTGATGACAGGACTCGATGGCGTGGTGAAGGGTATCCGCGCTACCCCGGGTCTCAAGGGTTTCATGAAAATCCTCGGCCACTGCCTCCAGGATCACCAGCATGGTGCTGGCCACGCCCTTGGCATAATAGAAATAATCATCCGCGGCAAAGGTGCTCACCCGGCTGCCGTCTTTCTCATGGGACTTGACAAGGTTCTCGTCGCATCCGCCCAGCACATCGGCATAGGTTTTAAACAGGGGGATGATGTTGTCCGAACGGGTGAAAAACCTGGCTTCGCCCCTGGTCAGCTTGTGGCCATAGGCCCGCACTTCCTCAACGCCCTCCTGGTATTTGTTTTCAGCGGAAGGAAGCCAGTAACTGTCTGCGGCCACCATGAACCAGTTCATGGCCCGTTCCAGATTTTCGTCCATAATATCGGTGGTGCCGGTGCGGGAGAGCCGTTCGGCCAGCATCACCGCGGTTCGGCGGGTCACTTCCAGAACGCCCAGCTGAAAATTATTGACGTTGTCGGTGGGCTGAACAATATCATTGGGCCGCCACCCCATGAACCGTTCGCTGAGCTCGTATTCCATGGGTTTGATCATGGCATTGACAAAAGCCAGCCCCTTGGTTTTGGGTTTTGAACCGGCCGCGCCGGCCGCGCCCCCGTGTTCAGACGCCGGGGCATAAGGGGCCGGCGTGGTGGTGACCACGGTTTTGCGTTTTTTATCGGCTTTTTCCGCGGCCACCGGGGTGTGTGTATCGACGGCAGCAGGAGGTGCAGCGGCATCATCAGTCGCATGCTCCGTCACGACAGCACTGGTTTCTCCATGACCGGCGGCGTCCGCCGTGACAACGGAAGCCGGGCCATGACTGTCAACGGCTGCATGGTCGTCGCTTTCAGGGCTTAGAAAGTTTAAGACAAAAGATGTTCCCCACACCACAAGCGCCACGATCACCACGGCCGCGACCACCCGTGGCACCGCATAAGCGCTGAATTTCTCTTCGTTCATGAACCGATCTCTCCTTGACAACCCGGCTTTGCCGGGCGGACCTTTTGATTGTCTGTAACCCGGTTTTGTTTTCCCCCTCACAATATACAAATACCGGTAAAATGTTAAGGACTAATTGGTTTCCATCCATAAAGGGGCCTTTTTCCGGATTGGAAACATTTTTCGTGTTCTCATAACAGATGGATGGATACTGACGAATTGAAACGCGGGCAAGGCGGGGCGGATTTGCTTGTCATTGCCTGAGCTTGCGGGTGTCCCCCACGCGAATGGTCACCTTTTTCGCGTCAAAATATTCCAGCAACGGGATGGTGTATTTGCGGGAGGCGCCGGTCATCTCCTTGAACCGGGGCGCGTCGATTGTTCCGTTTTTATTTAAAAAATCAACCAGTTCGGATTCAAGGCGTTCGAGAACAGCGCTATTAAAATAAAGATCGTCCTTGACCCTTACCAGGTCTTTCTGCTGCACCAGCAGGTAAAGCACTTCGCGGACCGCCCCGGTATCCTGGGTGCCGATGGCCCCGGGCAACTCCTTGAGGGTGGGTGGTGTAAGGCCGCTTTGGGCCAGCAGGTTCAGCAGGTCTTCCCTGATTTTCCCCTGGTCCGAGGCCAGGGCCACGGCATGGCCGGACAGGTGCACGGTGTCGCCATCCTGGACCACCTCCTTTTTTTTGACCATGCGGTCCAGCACCCGCTCAAACAGCTTGTCACCGGCCCGGCGTGCGATCCTGGATTTGATGTCCTGCCGGGGCATGCCTTTTTTCAAGGGGTTGTCCCGGTGAAATGCGTCGAGAATGGCCCGCATCTCAAAAGCGGTTTTGTCAAAAAGCGTTTTGTGAACATAGACCTGTTTTTCCCGGTCCACCAGCAGAATGGTCTGGCCCGACAGCAAACCGTCCATGGCCCTTGTCAGGGCCTTGTCCGGAAGGTTGGTCATGACCCGGAGCGCGGGCAGTGAAACGCCCCGAAACCCGGCCTGCTCGCAGTGAAAGGCGATGACCGCCTCGGGCGGGGCCGATGCCAGGTTTGCGATGGCCTCTACCAGGGATGAATCGTTGCGCCGGTGCTTGACCGGCACCGGGTTTAACACCGGGCCGCCGCCGATGGTGCGCACCGGCGAATAACTGCGCACCACCACCCGGTCATCCTTGACGCACACCACCGGCTCCTTTAACCGAATCTGGACCACGGTGTCCTGGCCGGGATCAAGGGTCTCCCGGTCCAGCAGGATTATCTGGCCCATCACCTCGGCCGTGCCGCAGTGGACCCGCACCGGGGCACGGTGCTTGATGGGCCTTGCATTGCTCTTCAACGCGTGAAAATAGATGTCCAGCATATAGGTGGGCAAAAGCTGGTCCGGCCGGCCCACCACGCCGCCGCGGGTGATCTCGGTTTTTTCCAGGCCCTGAAGGTTGATGGCGGTGCGCAGGCCGGCATCGGCCCGCTCCACGCTGCTGTTGTGGACCTGAAGGCCCCGCACCCTGGTCCGGACGTCAAAAGGGTAAAGCTCCACGGTTTCACCCACGGTCACGGCGCCGGCCACCAGGGTGCCGGTAATCACCGTGCCGAATCCTTTCATGGAAAAAACCCGGTCAATGGGAATGCGCAGCAGGTCGGTGGGGTTGCGGTCCGGCACATTCGCGGCCAGGCGTTCCAGGATCGCGGGAAACTCGGCAATGCCCTCCCCTGTAACAGCGGAGACGGGCAGCACCGGGGCCCCCTCCAGAAAGGTGTTTTGCGTAAAGTCTTCCACGTCGGCCATGGCCAGTTCCAGCATCTCTTCGTCCACCATGTCGATCTTGGTCAGCACCACAAGGCCGTGGTCAATGCCCAGCAGGGTGCAGATGTCCATGTGTTCCCGGGTCTGGGGCATCACCCCCTCGTCGGCGGCGATCACCATGGCCACCATGTCGATGCCCGAAGCCCCGGCCACCATGTTCTTGATGAACTTTTCATGGCCGGGCACATCCACGATGCCCACCTGCTGGCCGCCGGGAAGGGTAAGGGAGGCAAACCCCAGCTCAATGGTGATGCCCCTGGCCTTCTCCTCCTTGAGACGGTCCGGGTCGGTGCCGGTGAGGGCCTTGACAAAGCTGGATTTGCCGTGATCGATATGGCCGGCGGTTCCCAGAATCAGCTGTCGCACGCGTGCTCCCTATTCGCCGGGCTTCCGGTTACGAAGATAGTCAAACAGGTAGGCCAGGCCCACCATAATAACGGCCAGGCCCACGGTGGCGGCCCCGGTCATCTCGGGATGAAAAAACCGGGTCAGCAGCACGGCAAACACCAGGCCCACCACTGCCCGGACAAAAAAAATCGTAACGCCACGGTTCATGATCTATGTTCCTTATGAAATATCGTTAACCAGGTATTCTTAATATACCTGGGGTACGCCGGTCAATACATCTTCCAGTGCCGGGCAGCCAACCCGGGGGAAACGGGGTGCTGGTTTCCCCGGCAGGGATCATACCACAAAAGACTTTTCCGACCGGGTATCGGCATCCCAGAAGGTGATCTCGGTGCGGTAGCTGTCCAGGTCCACCCGGGCCGTGGTGGTATAGGGAGGCATGTTCCACGTGAGGGCCACCCGGTTTTCCGGTGTCTCTTCGATGACCAGCTCGCCGTCAAAGGCGGGATAGCTGCTGCGAAACCGCATCAGCCGGATCAGCCGCTGCACCACCTCCCGCTCCACCGCCACGGCGATTTCGTCCAGGGTGTAATTGTGCCGGTTGATGTCCCGGCCGTTCCGGGTGGCCTCCACCAGGGCCACATCGTTTTCCCCGGCCAGCAGCCCCACGTAGTAAACATGAGGAATGCCCGGCGCGTAGAACTGAAGGGTCCGGGCCGCCAGGTAGGAGTCGTCGTTGCGCTCCAGTGCCGAATAGTAGGTGCAGTTGACCTGGTAGATGTCCAGGTTCTGGTAATCGGCGGTGGAATAGATGCGCTTGATGTTGGAACCCTTTTCATACAGACCGTCCACGGTGCGCTCGATCTCCTCCTGGCTCATGAGGTCGGCCACGTCCACCACGCCCAGGCCGTCATGGGTGTCCAGGGTGGTGAACTGCCGGCGGGGACAGATGCGAAGCCAGTGCAGCAGCCGCTTGTTGGTGTGATGATAAAGGGTGTGCAGCACCAGCATGGGCAGGGCAAAGTCATAGACCCAGTAGCCTTTTTCAGCCAGCTTCAACTGGTAGGAGTAGTGCTCGTGGACCTCTGGCAGCAGCTGCACGCCGAAGGGGGAGACAAACCCCTCCAGCATTTCCAGAAGCTCCCACACTTCCGGTTCGACAAAGAAGCAGTTGGTGCCCAGGCGAATGGTGGTGTAGGCAAAAGCGTCCATGCGGATAAATTCCGGCTTTCGGCGGGAAAGAAAAATCAGAAAATCCCGGAACAGCTCCCGGGTGACCGGGGACTGGACATCCACGTCGATCTGTTCGTAGTCAAACGTGGACCAGATGGTCTCCCGTGAACCGTCGGGCCGTTCAATCACCTGATAGGGAGGCGACGGCTTTCTCGTATAGACCTTGTCCAGATCTTCCTTGCGGATTTCACCGTCGGGCGCCAGCTTGTTGAAACTCAAGAACATGTCGGCATATTCGGATTTATCTCCCTTTTCAATGAAGTCGGCCACGTACTTGGACTGGCGGGAGATGTGGTTGACCATGAAGTCGATGGTGATGTCAAAGTCCTCCTGAATCAGCTCGATGTCACGCCAGGTGCCGAAGGCGGGGTCCACCTGGTAATAGGTAACGGGGGCAAACCCCCGGTCCGCGGACGACGGGTAAAAGGGAAGCAGATGCACGCCACCGGCGGCATCGGCAAAATAGCGGCGCAACACGTAGTGCAGCTCCTGAAGGTTTTTTCCCAGGCTGTCCGGGTAACTGATAACCTGAATCCGGTTTCTCAGGGTCATGTCTTTTTCCTTTTTCCACCGCCCTCCCTTTCCAGGAAGCGGTAATGTTCCAGCCCCTCGATAATGCCGGCGGCGCAGGGGGCCTTGGCAAAATAGACGTTGCGGCGGCCCCGAAGCGGCTTAAGTTCCGGGCTGTAGTTGCCCACCACCACGCCATGAATGTCACCCCGGAGCATCTCCTCGTCATTGCCCGAATCCCCGCACACCAGAAAATGAGAGAGCGGCACCTGCCACTTGTAGGCCAGGTAGCGGATCGCCTTGCCTTTTGAGGCCCGGAAGGGAAGGATATCCAGGTATTTTTCATGGGAGTAGATCAGGGTATACCGGCACTTTTCCCGGGAAAGGATTTCGTGGATCAGGGGAATGCGGTCCTTTGCCGGTGCCATGTTGTAGCTGATTTTAAACTCCCGCTGGGTCTCTTCCCGCTGATACTCCAGAAACGGCAGGTCGGCCAGCAGGTCCACGATTCTCTCCCGGTTCCAGCCCTTGGCGATATGAGTGGCCCAGCCGTTGGAAAATTGAAGCTCCCGGCCGTAATAGAGCTCGGCCCCCACGGAGGCGATCACGATATCCGGTGGCGCCACACCCAGTTCCTTGAGAAAGGCCACGGCCGATGAAACGGTTCGGCCCGTGGCCACACCGAACCCCACGCGGTTCCGGTTCTCCTTAAGAATGCGAACCAGTTCGTCCAGCCGGCTGTTGTCCTCTCCGGCCAGTGTGTTGTCGATATCGGTGATCAGAAAGCGGTCCAGCCGCAGCAGGCGCCGGCCGATGGCGTTGGAGGGCCGGGCCACGTCCATGCCCTGTTTTCCCGTCTCGGCCAAGGTCTGGCGCAGGGATTTCACATACCGGTCCACGTGGCTCTCCCAGGTGTAGTGTTTCCGCACGTTCATCACACCGTTGCGCGAACAGCGCTTCCATGTGTCCGGCCGGGTGAGAAGGGTCTTGATGGCGCCGCTGATCTCCTCCGGGTTCAGCGGGTCCACCAGCAGGCCGCAGTCGCAGTTGGCCATGATATCCCGGGGCCCGCCGTCCTTTGTAGCCACAAGGGGCAGGCCGGTGGCCGCGGCCTCGATCAGGGTGAGGCCGAAGGGTTCGGTCAGGGCCACGTTGACAAACACCCCTTTGCGCTCGGCGGCAATGCGGTAAAGCTCGGGCACCTCGTGTTCAAAATCGTGCTGCTTGGGAATGGCCATCTTGCCGTACAGGTCATACTTGTCCATGGAGAGCAACATCATGGTCAGCACGTCCTGCTCGTTATCGCCCATCCGGGTGATGTCTTTTCGAATACCGGCAAATACCGCCAGGTTGGCCATGGAGGAAAGCTCCCGGTCCGAGCCGAAGGCCTGGATCAGGCCGGATATGTTCTTGCGCTTGTCCGGCCGCGACAGGGCCAGCACCAGGGGCTTGTCCGGCTGCATGAAAAACCGGTTCATCTCCTCGATCACCGAAGCCCGGGCAAAGAGGGCCGCCTCGGTGCGCTCGTTGTCCCCGGCGATATCGTGGTAATAGGGATAGAAACGGTCCACGTCGATACCCGGCGGAATCACGCAGAACCGTTCCGGCAGGTGGTGGTCCGTGTAGGCGCCGTACTGCTTTTCCACCTCCTGGTGCGTACTGGTCACCACCAGGTCGCAGCTTTTAAGCACATCCTCCTCCACGCGAATGCGGTGGTCGATGCGGTACTTTTTTATAATATCGGCCTCGCGCATGCCGTCCTTGAGCAGCCGCTCCTTTTTCTGGCGGCCCAGGGAGTGACCGGTGAACACAAACCCGATGTCAAACAGCTGGGCCAGCTGGGACGCCACGTACCCGGCATCGGCATAATGACCGTGAACAATATCCGGCACCCGGTCCTGTGACCGGATGAACTGAATGGTCTTGTCCACGTACTCGTCCAGATGGGGCCACAACAGCTCCTTTCGAAGGTATCGGCCGCCGCCGCAGGGAATGCGCACGATGCGGAATTTATCGTTGACCTGCACCACCGGTTCGGCATAGTCACTGGAAACCGCCTTGTCCGTGACGCGCCGGGTCAGCAGGTCCACCCGTTCCACGTCCTTGTGCCGGCTCAGGTGGCGGGCCAGCTCTACCACGTACAACACCTGGCCCCCGGTATCGGCGTCCCGGCCCATCTCCATGTTGCGGTCCCGCACCAGGCCGTGAATGCTGAACATCTGGATATATAGCCCCCGTTTTGTCATCGGCTTTCTCCGGTGTCTTTGTAAAAAAATTCGGGCAGGCGACCCTGCCTGTAAAAATCGGGTGAATCGGGCACCGCGCCCTGAATACCGCAGATGCGGCCGGCAAACTCCGTGGCTGCCTCCAGAATGGTTGACAGATGACGGTTCTGCAAGAACCCGGCGGCCGTGACCGCGGCAAAGGCATCACCGGCGCCCACGGTGTCCACCACCGGCGGACCGGCGGACCGGGACGGCAGGTCGATGCGGACATGATCGTCAGGGGTAAACAACCGGCCGCCCCGGCTGCCCAGGGTCAGGGCCACCAGCACCAGCCCGCGGGCTTCCATCAGCCGGCGAATCATGGTTTCCGTATCCCCTTGAATGTCAAACATCTCTCCGATAACGGCCAGCTCCGCGTCATTGAGCTTCAGCAGGTCGGCCTGTTGCAGGGCGCCATCGACAATTGCCCGGTCATAGCCGCCGGGTCGAAGGTTGATATCGCAGAAAAACCGGGTTTCCGGCGGGGCCGCCTGAAACATCTCTTCCATGGCCTGCCGGCTCTGCTCAGACCGCTGGGCCAGGGTACCGAAATAGACCATGTCCGGCGGGGTGCGCATCAGGTCCATGACTTGATCGGTGCACGCCAGGTAGTCGTAGGCTGCCGGCGCAACAATATCAAACCGGTGGCCCCCGTCCGCCTCTGGATGGACCATGACCCGGCCGGTGGCATACTCGGGATCGATCTGAACGTTCTCGCGGGACAGCCCGAACCGGTGCATCAGGTCCAGAATCGCCCTGCCGTTGGCATCCTTTCCCACCCGGGTGACAAAGTGAACGGGAAACCCCATGTTTGCCAGGTGAACGGCAAAATTAAAGGGGGCGCCGCCGATCCGCTTGTCTTCGGGGAAAACGTCAAACAACACCTCGCCGATAGCCACCACCATGGGTCACTCCCTTGTCTCTGGTGCCGGACGCCGGCACGTGGAAAGAGAACCGGGCCGGCCGGCCCTGCGCTCATCCACGAAAAGTGTCCGCACTGCATGGGTTGAAAAGAAGAAGCGGACCGGTGCCGGCAACGGCCCGGCACCCGTATATGTGATATCCGGAAAACTCATAACATGATGTTAAGGTAATACAAAATCGCGGGGCCCGTCAAGGCGGGGAAGAACGCATGGTGCGGGAGAGGTGCGCGGCGGTCTCCGCCTGCCCCGCGTATGGCACGGGTTATCTGGGCAAAAAAGCAAGGCCCGGCCAGGGTGGAAACGCCCGGAGAATAACGCTTTCGATCTACACCATCTCTTCTTCGGCCTGCTGGTCGATGATGAACCGGGAGGTCATGTTCGCGGTCTCAGTGGTCACTTCGCGCATACGGACCGTGCCGGTGTTGACCTCCTGTGTCTTGTCCGCGATCTCACTGGCCGACTGGTCGATGGCCAGAATGTCTTTGGCGATCTCGGCGGCCACCATGGAGGACTGGGCCACGTTCTCATTGACCTCGCCGATGCCGGTGGAGGCCCGGGCCACGTTGTTGGCGATTTCCCGGGTGGTGGTGGTCTGCTGTTCCACGGCCGTGGCAATGGTGGCCACCACCTCGTTGACGTCGTTGATGATCTTGGTGATCTGGCTGATCTCCTTGATGGTGCCGGCCGTGGAGTTCTGAATGCCCTCGATCTTGTTCTTGATCTCCATGGTGGCCTCGGAGGTGGCCGAGGCCAGCTCCTTGATCTCGTTGGCCACCACGGCAAACCCCTTGCCGTATTCGCCGGCCCGGGCCGCCTCGATGGTGGCGTTTAAGGCCAGCAGGTTGGTCTGGTCGGAAATCTCGGCGATGGTCTCCAGCACCTCGCCGATCTCCCGGGCCGCCCGGCCCAGCTCTTCCACCTGGTCTGACGCCTTCTGGGCCTGGGCCACGGCCCCCTCGGTCATGGTGCTGGCGTTCTCGGAGTTGCGGGCCACCTCGGCGATGGTGGCGGTCATCTCCTCGGTGGAGGTGGCCACCATCTTGATGTTGGACGAGGCCTGCTCCATGGCCAGGGCCACGGATTCCATGTTGGCGTTCATCTCCTCGGCGGCGCCGGCCACGGCATTGGTGCGGTTGCGGTTCTTTTCAACGGTCTTCTGCATGGACTCGGTCAGGACCAGCAGGCCGCCGGCCGAATCATTCACCACCACTGATTTGTCCCGGACCACGGTCATGATGATCTGAATCTTTTTCATAAACTTGTTGAACCACTTGGCCGCCTGGCCCTTTTCATCGTGGGGGTAGTCCTTCAGGCTGCGGTTGAATTCCCGGACACGGGCGGTGAGGTCGCTTCTGGCTTCAAAAATATCCACCGACATGTTCCTGCAGATTTCGATGATCTCGTAAACCGGCCCCAGCACGCTGCCTGCCACGAACCATATAATCACACTGTTTAAAATGATCATGATGCCGCCCAGGGCCCAGAAGGCACCGGCGGAGCTGCTCATGGAAAACATGAGCCCCAGCATGATCACGGTGACCGGAATCACCAGCAGCAGCAGCTTGGTACGAACACTCGCCCGTTTTATCCTCTCAGGAAGCATGGTTGACTCCTTGTATGAAAATGTAAAAAGCCGGCCGGTGGCCGTGCCCTGTAACCCGCTTGTTCCATAAGACTTTAGGCAATATTTCCGGGCATGTCAAGCCCATTGCCCTCATAGCCGGCCCTTTCTCAGGATCGCGATCAGCAGCCACACGCCCATGATGGCGGCGCCGGCAAACCCGATGATGCCCAGCAATGACATGCCGAACACCAGGGGCGGAATCTTGGTGGCGATGATCATGGCCGAACCGATGAGCAGTGCCCCGATGATGATGGAAAAAGAGAGGCGGTTGCTCACCTGGTCCATGGTGGACAAAAGCGTCTTGAGCCCCCGGATCTCCATCTGGAAAGCGATCTTTTCTCCCTTTATCATCCGGGTGATGTCCAGCAGCTCGCCGGGGAACTGGCGCGCAAACCGGCCCAGGTCGGCGGCGGTTCTGGCTGTGGCCGAGGCGATGCGAAAAGGAGAAAACCGGGCCAGCTTCACCCGCCGCAGAAAAGGCGTGGCATGGGTAATAATGTCAAAATCGGGGTCCAACCGGCGGGCGATGCCTTCCACCGTGGCAATGGCCTTGATCATCAAAAACACGTTGGGCGGAATGCGCAGCCGGTGACGGGTGAGCATCTCCAGCAGGTGGTGGAGCAGGCTGCCCAGGTCCATCTCTTTTAACGGCTTGTACAGGTGCTGGCCGATGAACTCGGCCACGTCCCTTTCCAGGGCCAGCCGGTTGGGCTCGTCGTCCCAGATGGCCAGCTTGAGCAGCACGTCGGTGGTGTCGGAAACATTCTGGTGGACCAGGGCGTCGAGCAGATCGACAAACATCTCCCGGTGCTTCAAGGCCACGTTGCCCACCAGGCCGAAATCCAGGGGGCAGATCACGTTGCCGGGAAGAACGAAGATATTGCCCGGATGGGGGTCGGCATGAAAAAAGCCGTGGTTGAAGACCTGCTTTAAAGTGACGTCCGTTCCCCGTTTCGTGAGAAGCTTCTTGTCGTAGCCTTCGGCCTCCAGCCGGGCCACATCGGATATCTTTATGCCGTCGATATGCTCCATTACCAGGACCCGGCCGGTGGTGTACTCCCGGAACACCCGGGGCACATGGATGGTCTCGTCGCCGGAAAACTGCCGTTTGAACCGCTCGATGTTGGTGGCCTCGATGGTGAAATCCAGCTCCCGCTCCAGGGCACGGGCAAACTCCTCCACAATCTGGACCGGCCGGTGCGGGGCAAACTCCTCAATGTTGCGCTCCATCAGGCCGGCCAGGTACATCATGATCTCCAGGTCGGCCTCCACCGTCTTCTTGATGCCCGGCCGCCGCACCTTGACCGCCACCCGTTCCCCGGTCAGCAGCACCGCGGAATAGACCTGGGCAATGGAGGCGGACGCAATGGGGGTTTTATCGATAGAGGCGAACACCACATTCACGGGCCGGCCCAGGTCCTCGCGCAACACCTCGGAAATGGCGTCAAAGGGGGAGGCCGGAACATTGTCCTGAAGCCGGGTCAGTTCGTTTACCAGGTCGATGGGAATCAGGCCGGGCTGGGTGGACATGACCTGGCCCAGCTTGATGAAGGTGGAGCCCAGCTCCTCAAAGGCCATGCGGACCCGTTCGGCCCGGGAGAGCCGCTCGGTCTGCTCCCGGTGCTGCCTTGAAATCATCTGCATGCCGATTTCAAGGTACTGCTCGATTTTCAACAGCTCGACAAACTCGCCGAACCCGTACTTGAAAAAGATGGTCAGTATCTGACGATACCGGTTCAGGTGGCGGTAGGTCCTGCCGATAATGCCGATTTTGCGTATGCTGAGCATCAAATATTACCGATCGTCATCGGCGGCGGAAGAATCTTCAATGGAAAGGGTTTTGCGCATGTGCTGAATCTCGTCTTTGACTTCGGTCATCTCCTCCCGGGTCACGAAATTGGCCTTGGCCAGCAGGTCCCGGACGGTGCGCTCCACTTTTTCCTCCAGTTTCTCTTTGGACTCATCGTATCGCTTCATAAAGTCGTTGACGAACTTTTTGCCCTCGTTTTCCGACAGTTCGGCCCGCTGCACAAGGTCGGAGGCGAACTCCTCCACCTCTTCCTTGGTTTTCAGTGCCAGGCCGATGCCCGCAAACATGGCTTTTTTCAAAAGGTCGATCATTACATCTCCTCCTTTTTTTTCTGATGAATATTCGGGCAGGCAACCGGGATTACGCATCAGGTCGCTAAAGTGACCATGTTGCGCCCGCCGGCCTTCGAAGAATATAAGGCATCATCGGCTTTTTTAACAAGGGGTTTTTTGTTTTTGGCATGAATGGGGAACCCGGCCACACCCAGGCTGATGGTCACCTGAAGATATTCGCCGGGAGCGTGTTCCACCCGAAGCGCCTCGACGCGGCGGCGGATCTTTTCAGCCAGGGCAAAGGCGGCCTCCGGCCCGGTCTCGTGAAGCAGCAGGGCCATCTCCTCACCACCGTACCGGGCCACCACGTCTGAACTTCTGCAGCTCTCCCGAATTTCAGCGGCCACCTCCCGCAGCACCATGTCCCCGGCCTGGTGGCCCCAAGTGTCATTAAACCGCTTGAAGTGATCGATATCGATCATGATCATGGAAAGCTCCCGGCCCTTGCGCTTGGCCAGCAACAGTTCCTGCTGCAGCATGTTCTGAAAATAGTCGTGGTTGTAAAGCCCGGTCAGCCCGTCGGTGACCGCTTTTCTGGAAAGTTCCAGCCGGCCGGCGGCGGACAGGGAGATGATCTCCAGGGTCTCAATCCGGTCCCGGGTAAAGGCGTTGCGGGTCAGGTTGTTTTCAAAATAGAGCAACCCGATCAGGGCGGTCCCCTCGTCGGTGGTTACGGTGATGGGCATGCAGAGAATGGACTTGACGTCATTGCCCTGAATATAGTCCTCCGAGTGAAGCATGGGCAAAATATCCTGGGGCTCCTGGGCGTTGTGAATCACCAGGCTCTCCTGGGTCCGGGCCACGTAATTGACCACGGTGTGGGAGAGGGTCTCTTTCTGGTCCACCGGCGTGGACTGCATGATCGCCACATCCCGGGAGCCAACGGACCACTCGGCCTCCACAAACAGGGCCATCTGGGCATCTTCTTCTTCCCGTGCCTCCTTGCGAAAAATCAGCAGCCCCTTCTGTGCCCCGGCAAACTCGACAGCCGCGCGAATGATGCGATCCACCATTTTGGTATGAATCCGTTCCTCGGCAATGGCCTTCAACGCCTTGCGAAGGGCGGAAAGGTCAATGGCCGCGGCGGTCATGGTGCTGGAAGTGCCGCCGGTGGAACTTCTGGCCACCAGCAGGGGCCCGGACGAGCCATACCGTTGCTCTATCTGTCGCACCTTGGCCGCTGCCCCCCAGCGTGCGTAGGCACCCCGGGCCTCGGCCGCGCAGGCCCTGCCGAACTCGTCATATCCCCTGGCAAAATGAAAATCAGCGGCCAGTTCAGCGGCCAGGGCCTGGTTCTGCAGAAAGCCGTGCTTTCGGGCCTCGACCATGGCCTGGTGATACAGGGCCGTGGCCCGGCCGGTGTCTCCGGCGCATCGGGCCTGCTCGGCCCGCATCAGGCAGGCCATGTGGGTGAAATTCTCCGGGCAGCTTTTTTCCCATTCCCGGTACCGGGCGACGCACCGTTTCATCACCTTTGTGTTTTTCTTTTTTCCGGCCGGAGAGGCTTCGTCGTAAAGCTTTGCGGCGGAAAGACACCAGTAAAAACAGACCTGGGCCACGTACAGCGTGCCCATGGCGTACGCTTCCAGGGGCCCTGCCTTGACAGCGGTGTCAAAACACTGCTGGTAGTTGCCGAAGAGAAACATGATCATGCAGCGCTTGGCATAATGGATGAAAACGCCCAGCTGAAGGTTTTCATCCTCAATGGCGCGAAGCCGGGCTTCCCGGTCGTTCCACTGGGTCTGAAGGTTCTCCTTTGTGCTCTTTTCGGTGCCGGTGAGCTGAAGAAAAATCTCGTAGGTGTCCATGTAATTGTTCAGCACAAAGGGCGAATCCAGACGCTCCAGAAACGCCTTGTGGGAAAGGTGGGCCTCGAATACGCCATCCAGGGGAAGCCCGGCGAACATCGAGTAGGCCGCGGAGACATTGATGCTGTGGCCGGTAAAAATCACATCCCCGGTTTCCATGCCGTGACGGATGGCCAGTGACAGGTAGTGCATGGTGTTTTTCACATGCTCGCACCAGGGCAGGATGAAATAGGCATACACGAAATAGGACTTGCAGAAGGAGGGGGTGTCGTTGAACCGGTTGATGGTCTTGAGGCCGACCTTGCCCACGCGGTACCCGTACTGGAGAAATCCCAGCTTGGAGCCGAAAATCAGGCCCAGCGGAATCAGGCCAAAGGCCACAAACTCGGGCAGGCCGTACTTAATACCCATGCGGCATCCCATGATGATGCACGCGGCAAACAGGTTGGGGTTGGCGTAATAGGCGGGCACGCCCACGGCGGTAAGCAGGGCGGCGATGGCCCGCTGCTTCCGGTCGGTCATCACCGGAAGATTAGAAACCGCCTCCACCGGCATGAATCCCTGAGTGAGCCGAAACCGGACCAGTTCCCGCAGCACGCGAAGCTTGCCCGCATGGGGGGAAAGCCGGACCCCCAGGCGGGCCAGGGCCGCCAGCCCAATCTCTATGGCCTTGTCCGGCTTGTCCACCGCGGTGTAAAGCATCACGATCTGCCGGTCCACCTCGGCCCGGTCAATGGGGTCGGTGGTGTGGGCCAGCATTTCGTCAAAAATACGGTTCGCCCCCTCCGGATCACCGGTTAGAAACAGGCTCTCCCCCAGCTGCCGCATCAGGGACCAGGACAGATCATGCAGGGTCTCCCACCGGTTGTCCGGCAGCAGGGACGCGGCGGTTGAAAAATAGCCTGCCGCCGCCGTGTAGGCGGATGCGGCCCTGGCCTTCTCCCCGGCGCGCATGTTGAGGCGGGCCGCTTCCATGCGACGGTCCGGGTCGGCAAGGGCGGGCAGGGCGCAATTGAACTGGTAGACGATTTGAAAAAGGTTCTCCTCCAGCTCCTGCTCGCCGGTGGTATCGAGCAACAGCTCGCCGATGCGCAGATGAAGGCCG
The DNA here is from genome assembly GCF_000018405.1 of Desulfosudis oleivorans Hxd3. Lineage (NCBI taxonomy): Bacteria > Pseudomonadati > Thermodesulfobacteriota > Desulfobacteria > Desulfobacterales > Desulfosudaceae > Desulfosudis > Desulfosudis oleivorans. Next base: position 767,197 of record NC_009943.1, on the reverse strand, counting down.
GGACGGTCGTTTTCCGACACCAGGGAGTAAGCCGCCTCCCGGATCTTGTCATGCTGAAAGAGATACAGGTTGCCTTCGGGCCGGACCAGGTCAGCGGCCACGGCCTCGGACAGGTCGGCCACCACCTCGTCAATGGACCGCCCCAGAAGGGTAGCGGCCATGTCCAGCTCGAACCGGCTTCCCAGGCAGGCGCAGGCCAGCAGTGTTTCCCGGGCACCGGAATCCAGGGCGGAGATCTTGCCGACCATCAGCTCGATCACGTTGTCGGTGATCTGAAGCCGGTCGATATCGGCGGCCTTCCAGTGCCAGCCCCTTTCCACATCCAGCTCCAGCAGGCCCTGATCATAAATGGTCTTTAAAAACTGGTTGACGAAAAAAGGGACACCATTGGTTTTTTTGTATACCAGGCCGGCCAGGGGCTCAGCCCGCACCATACCGCACCTTAAGAAAAGGGCGATAAACTCATTGAGTTGCCCCGGGGTAAAGGCTTCCAGGTGAACCCGCTCCACCGGCACGCCCTTGGATTCCGTCTTTTCCAGGATCGATTCCACCGGGCCCCGCTCGGGTGCGTCGCTTCGGTACGCGGCAATGATAAACAGTGCCCCCATGTCGGACTCACCGGCCAGGTGGCTCAGCAAAGAGAGGCTTTCCGGATCGGCGGCGTGCAGGTCGTCCAGAAAGATCGTCAGCGGATGGCTCTCCCTGGCAAACACCCGCACAAACTGCTTGAAGGCATAGTTGAGCCGGTGCCGGGCCTCTTCCACACCGGCCAGCTCAGGCGGCGCGGGCTGACGGCCGATGAGCAGCTCCAGTTCGGGAAGAATATTGATCATCAACTGCGCGTTGGCGCCCAGGGAGGTCAGCAGGTTTTCCCGCCAGGCAGCGATGCGATCCGCGGACTGGGACAGAATCTGCTTGATCAGTCCCCGAAAGGCCTCGTCAAAACCGCTGTAGGGAACCGATGCCCGAAGCGTCTCAAACCGCCCGGTACAGAGGAACCCCTTGCGCGACACGGCCTCCCGGCATACATGGCCGGCCAGAAAGGTCTTGCCCGTTCCCGTGTCACCGGATATGACGGCCAGGCGGCTGGTCCCCTGCTCCACCCGGCGGAACAGGGCCACCAGCCGGTCTGCTTCCGCTTCCCGGCCCACCAGTTTCCGGGGAATAACAAACGCCACCGACATGTCCCTGGCGGCAATGTCAAACCGTTCCACCCGTCCGTTGGCGCGCAGGAATTCCAGGCATTTTTTCAGGTCATGGGCCAGGCCGAAGCTGCTCTGGTACCGGTCCTCGGCCTCTTTGGACATCAGCTTCATCACGATATCCGACACCACCGGCGGAATGGCGGCGTTAAGCTCCACCGGCGGCACCGGACGTCGGGCCATGTGAGCGTGAAACAGCTCCAGGGGATCACTGATGTCATCAAAGGGAAGCCGCTGGGTGAGCAGTTCGTAAAACGTGACCCCCAGGGCATAGAGGTCCGTGTGATACCCCACCGGCCGGTTCATGCGGCCGGTCTGTTCTGGGGCCATGTAGGCAAAGGTGCCATCAATGGCTGCTTCCTCTCCGGTGTCCGGCTCCTCACGGGTTAAAGTGGATGAGATGCCGAAATCGGTGAGCTTGGTCTGTTTTGTTTTTATGTTGAGAAGAATATTGTGGGGCTTGATGTCCCGGTGAACGATCTTTTTCCCGTGCAGTTTTCCCAGGGCCTCGGCCACCTGAATACCGGTGGTCAGAAACAGTTCCAGGGAAAACGCCTGCCTGGCGGCCTGCTTTTTTAAGGATACACCGTCAAAATCCTCCACCACCAGAGCGATGCGGCCGTGGTGCTCCACCATGTCGAGCACCCGGACCACCGAAGCATCCTCCAGTGACCGGACCAGCTCATACTCCCTTCGAAAACGGGCCACTTCCGAGGGGGTGGGGCTGTCGGTGTTGAGCACTTTGACGATCACGGTTTGGCCGGTGTCGTCACCGGCTTTCCTGCCCCGGTAGACCGTGGACGTCCGTGTCTCATCAATTTTTTCAAACAGGGTATAACCGGGAATCTGGTCCATATATGTATCCCAAGGAGATGTATGATGAGGGCCGGAACATGTGAGGGCGGTCAGAACACGGAAAAGCACAAATCAGGTAGACACCAACAGGCCCGGTGCATTTTTAGTCTAATTACTATAGGCCACAACCGGCTTGGTTGACAAGCTTTTTAATTTTACGGCCCTTTCCTCCGGGTCACAAAAAACGTGTTTCCCCACTGCCGATATTGACTATTTTTCACCATAAACAAAAACAGTCCTGACTGTTTTTCATTAGCAGGAATAATAGCCATTCTGGAACAGCGCTTATCCCACCCCCGATTTTTTTTCCTCCTTAATCAAATGCAGGGGCGAACAGACCCAAATCCCTTTTTTTATTTCAAACGGCTCATCCACCGGCGCGACCACGCAGGCGGTTTCGGGTCGCAGACCATCAACCAGCTCGTAAAAGCCACGGGAGGGTTGCGGGGCCTTGGAGAGCTTGCATTCAAAAACATGGTATCGCCCGGCCCGCTCCAGCACCAGGTCGATTTCAGCGCCGTTGGAGGTGCGTAAGAACGACGGCCGCCAGCGGGGATGCAGGGCAATAAGATTTTCAATCACAAACCCTTCCCAGGAGGCGCCGGCCGTTGGGTTGGCCAGCAGGTAATCATAGGACTCAATATCCAGCAACGCGTGAAGAATACCGCTGTCGGTCAGAAACACCTTGGGCGACTTGACCAGCCGTTTTTTAAGATTGGCGGCAAACGGGGGCAGCAGCCGGACCATATAGGTCTGTTCCAGCAGGGCCAGGTACTTTTTCAGGGTCGGCACGGCCAGGTCCGCTGATGCGGCCAGTTTCTGGTAGTTGATGGTCTGGCCGTGGCAGTGGGCCAGAAGCAGCCACAGCCGTTCGATCACCGGCACCGGAATGTTAAATCCCAGGGCCGGGATATCGCGCTCCATGAATGTACGGATAAAATCCAGGCGCCATTCAAAACCGGCCTGCTCGTCATGGGCCAGGGCGCTTTCCGGGAACCCGCCCCGAAGCCACAGGTCCGCCCACGACAATTTGCCGACCATTTCCGCCAGCAAAAAGGGCGTCAGGTCATGATAAGCGATCCGCCCGGCCAGGGACTCGGTTGACTGCCGGATCAGGTCCCGGGACGCCGACCCTAAAATCAAAAAGCGACCCGGCCGTCGATCCTTGTCGATCTCCGAGCGCAGCACGGAAAAAAATTCCGGCAGCAGCTGAATCTCATCCAGGCAGATCAGTCTGCTCCGGTATTGCTCAAAAAACAGTTCCGGCTCAGAAAGCTTGTTCCGGTCCACCCGGTCCTGCAAATCCAAATAGATCGATGTGGCCGGATCAATCAACTGCCGGGCAGTGGTGGATTTCCCGCATTGCCGGGGGCCGAGGATTGCCACGGCCGGAGACCGGGCAAGGGACCGGAGAATATCCGTTTCAATAAGCCTGGGGATATAACCATGCATATTTAAAACTCCTATTATTATTTTACATGGATAATATCACTGTTTATTATTCCTTTCAAGCCGCCGCCAGCTTTTTTATGCACTTTACCCAAATATTTAAAGCGTTAAGAGTTAGCCTTTACCGCCGCTGCCGGGCATGCCGGCCCGCGTTTCCTGGTTGATATTGCCCAACATTTCTGGTAGGAAGCAGAAACGTTGATACCGCTGCCCGCGCCCCCGTAGCTCAGTGGATAGAGCAATGGATTCCTAATCCATGTGCCGCAAGTTCGATTCTTGCCGGGGGCACCAGTAAAATCAAGGCTTCACACGTTTTCATAAATTCCATTTTTTATCCGGGGGGACCATAGGGGGACCACATGTAGGCTCAGGACCCGGAAACAGGAGAGTGGAAAAGTGCCCACGCCGGCGGCAATGTCGCGTTGCGGGTTTTCGGAAAAGCCATGGAAAACACACCGCTTGGTAATTCCGATGGATTCCATTTATCCGGAGATGAATTTGCCTTAGAGGGAAATTCCGTTGAAGAAATAGAGGCGACAGTTGCAGAAGTTCAAAAAAACCTTGACAAGACGCCAATTAGAGTCAAATTTAAAGGCAAGGAGATAGCCCTCACCTTGCAGTTTACGCACGCCATTGGCGAAAACCATGAGGTGGCAGATGAAAAACTCGAAAAAATCAAACGCAAACTCAGGCAACAACTCCCGAAGGGGACAGGGCTCCGGGGCGCAGTCTATGACGATGCGGGAACTGGCAGCGTTTCTGGAAAGCCAGGGGGCAAAGACGACATCGTATATGTCGAAGACAAAGCGAAGCCTGAAACCACTGAGCCACTACAAGACGAAGTAACCCCCGCCGAAGCCACACCTGCGCCAGAGCCTGCAAAACAAGCTGATGTGCCAAGCGCACAAACAGTTACAGGGCCGTCTACCGAGGCGGCTCCAGCCAAACCGGACGGTGACACTGGAGTATCCGAACAGCCAGCCGTTTATTCTTCCAAAGAAACGGGTGATGCAGTAAATGAGCCGACAGGACACTCACCAGAACAACTCGAATTTGACATCACCCTCCAGCCGGAAAGTGATACCGTTCCCGGTAGCCTCGAGGCGTACCGGGAGATTAAATACGCGACCACTGGCTACCTATACGGCTCCGGAGCCAGAATCAATGGCGACAGTGACGCCGCAAGCCTCATATCACAGAGGATACGCAAAAGACCCCAGGAAAACGCCTACGTCATAATCACCAATCATGACGGAAACCCCCTAAGCGACTATTCTGATTATTGAGAGAGACCGCCATGTCAATTGATTCAGCAAGGATTGTCTGCACTGGTTGCGACTACGAAACATACGAGGTGTATCGCCCTATTCGGATTCGATATCAAACCACGAACGGAAGGGCCATCGAGACTGGCTGTGCCAAAGGATGGTGTTACGACTGTGCAAGCTATTCCGATATCGAAAGAATGAATCAAGGAGAGTTGCACGACGAACTGGTTTCAAAAGAGCGCGAACGGCTTGAGGCACGCCATCATCAGGATGAGTTGAATTGCGGTTTCCTCTCCAACTTCCGGCATCGGTCAGAGAAAAGACAATTGCAGTATCAACTTGAATGTCTGAACGAGGAAATAGCCGAGCTTGGCGGGTTGCTTGAAATTGCAAAGAGCCGGAAACCGAAAGCAAGATGCCTAAAGTGCTGGTCTGACAGAACCGCTCTGCTAACGTTCGACTCTGAGAGCAACATTGCGTATGACTTTAAGCACGAGTGCGGCGGAAATTTGCAGATCATTCACGACCACTCAGGGCCACGAATAAACTTCCGGGTGTCAACTTATATACTGAACGAAGAGGGTGAGTTTCTCGGTGAGGAGTAACTTGCCTAACGAATGTAGATCGTGCAACGATCGCATTCACCGGATGCTGATTCCGTAGCGCTCCAGTGCGACCGCTTATGCGGAGCGTTATGGGTATAAAAAACAAAAAAATAAGAGGCTATGGAAATGAGTACAGTAACAGTTTTTTTTATATCATTTGTAGGTGTTGGGTTGATATACGCAATCATTGCGGCCTTCACAAAAATATTTTATAAAAACAAATCAATTGCCGACCTAAGTCTTTTTGAACTCAAAGTATTAGACGACGAGGCAACTGTCGGGGGCCGCCTTGCCGGGTTTGTTGTAAATCTATTTTCAAGCATAATCGCTCCTCCGATATATATTTTAGCCGGTATAATAACATTTATATTTTGGATTTTGGCAGATTAAAGGAGGAGTTATGAATATAGGAGAATTGAAAAAATTTACATTTGTTGACATTGAAAATGGTAATAACCATTACGTTTATATTTATCTTTTATATTCTAAGAACTTTTTCAAGAAGCTGTTTTTCAAGCTCACCTTTGAGTCAAAGTTCCCGCATTATGTGTTCACAGATATAATGAAAGTAATGAGAAATGAAGGCTGGTATTTTGAAAATTTGGTGGGCACAAGCACCGAGTTGTCTATTGGTACTGTTAAAGTTGTGCCTTTTAGTTCAGCAGACGAGACAAAATATGGTACTGATCATAACTGTTGGCAGGCTAATTTTTTTAAAGATGCACGGGGTAAACAAGAAAACTACATAGACGAATATAATGAAAAATACGGCCATCCCGAAGAGCTGGGTTTACATGATGCCTATAGGTAAAGTGAAGATCGTCGATTTGAGAATCAAAAGACCCCTCTCAGCTATCGTTTTTAGAGAAACTATCCGGGACTCCTTGCGAGGAAGTTGCCTCGTTAAAAATCGGGTTCCCGGTGTGAAGTTATCAGTACGGTTACCACGGCTACGCGAAGGGTATTTACTGCTCAGGTTGACGCTTTTTTATAGGATACGGAAAATTCTTTTTTATAGTGTCAGAAAACTACCGGCCTTTTTTATAGTGCCGGAAAACTACTGGGCTTTTTTATAGTGGGGAAAAACTCTTTTTCCCGGTTTTGACAACCGCACTAATTTTTATTGACTCCCCAGAAGAATAGCGTAAGTTTTGAGCAGAACTCTTCCAAGAATATAAAATACCCTCTGGAGGGGAAATGGGCACACCTCAAAATTATTGGCTCGGCTTCTTTTTTTCATTTAAAGGCCGGATCACTAGAAAACAGTGGTGGATATACTGTTTTCCTCTTCTGTGCCTTGGGGGTATGGTGGGAGTGGTTTTGGATATCGCTTTAACCTACAGAAGTAGCGACGAGAGTGGTGGGCTCGTCATTCTTCTTATTAGCCTAATATTTATCGGTTGGCCAGCTTGGGCCTTATCGGTTAAGCGTTGGCAGGATCGGAACAAATCTGGCTTGTGGATTTTTGTCAATTTCATCCCGGTTATTGGACCGGTTTGGATGCTTATCGAAAATGGGTTTCTTCGTGGCACTTCTGGTAATAATAAATATGGTCCCGACCCACTTGCCGGTGAAATCCTGATTGAAACGAACAGCGAACCGATTATACCGATAGTCGGCCAGGCAGCTAGTAGCTCAACTGACGATTATTCAACATCGCAGTCCCGCTATCAAGCAGATAAAGTCATGGGGTCCAATCCCCCCAATCCCCAGACAAATGATGAGTTAAAAGCCTATTATGGAATTATTTATGACGGTACTCATTATTATTTCGGCCCGCACAAATATACAACACTTGAAGATGCGATTAATTATGCAAAACTCAGAATGGGAAAAAAGGGGGGTGAGCAAAAAAAGGTATCGGACTCTACTTTGACCCAAGAAACACCGCAAATAGAAAAAAAATCAGCGCTGCAGCGTGCTTTTAAAATAATTGGATTTATAATCACTGCAATAGTTTCCTTGTTCATATGTTTTTTAATATATGTATATCAACATGAATATGTATCAAGAAAAAATATAAAAGCGTATGTGTCTTATGCTGATGAATGTGGGAAGGGGTACCCTTTATGGATAAAGATTGAAAACAATAGTTCCCGAACGGTTAATAGATTTCAATGTTCAATTAATGTAAGGATTAAAGGGCGGAGTTCTATTGTTGGTTCAGGAGTTTATGAGACCGATATAATAACTGAACCGGGCGAAGAGATTAACCATTGTATAAGGTTACCAAAGATAGAATTGGCGAAAGGACAATACGAAGTGAAAGCTTTAGATTATGAAGTTGAGGTTTTGGAGATAGAGTTCGCGCTATCATCTGCCATGGACCGATTTTTGGACGAGTTGCGCAAATTCTAATGGCCTTTCGGGGTGGCAAGATAGGCGTCACGGTCTACCGTTTTTCCCTGACGTAAAACTTCGCTCCTTTTAGGTTCAGTTCGGTATCCTGGAGGTGTCTTCCCTCGTTGCCCAGAAACTGTATTCTCATTCTTATGGCAGTGAAGGGCTTCTTCTGCTCCTTCTCCGTCGGACGATGTTCGGATGGCATTGGCTACCTCCTCTTCATTGTTGAACGTCGGGTCCTTGATCAAGCGGTGATAGTGGCTGGCTGTGATTAGCTTTGCAGGTTTAAAATAATCATACGCTCTCTAATCCGGCTTGCCCAGATTTTTGACCCTTTTTTATAGTGCCGGAAAACCACTGGGTTTCTTTATAGTGGGAAAAGACTCTTTCCCGGGCCACTGGTCCGGGTTCCGGGCCGCACCGCGCCGAATCCTCTTTTTTGTGTTTCTTGGAAGCGCCACCCGCCCAAAAGCGCAAAGCCGAAAGCAAAACAAGATTGCCCAGAAGCATGGTATATCATGTAAGTGCATTATGTTTTGTTAGACTAAAGCCTAAAATGGCTATGGGGCGTTTGTTTGTTCCAAGGCTTGCCGGTGTTACGTTTGCACGAATACGGGAAAATTTATAGTCTATCGTTTTGTGAGCGTATCCGGTTTTTTTAGTCTATCATTTTGCAATGCGTATAAGTCTATCATTTTGTGAGCGTGAATTTTTCCTATGGCGCTGGTTCGCCGGGTCTTGGAAACCACGCCTTATCACTTTGGGCCGTTTGTAGAAGACCACGCCAGGGGTCCACCTCAAATAATCTTCGGCCAGGGCAAAGACGCTTTGATCGTGTTTGCCGCCGCCGCCCTGATGCACTAGTTTTGCAAGCCCCTTTGCCAGAACGTCGTCAATGCCCCGTGTAATGCCCGCCATATTCATAAAATAAACATCCATAAGTTTCTTATATGGCAAGGTCAGGCTGTCTCCATTTACCAGAATCCTTTCTTTCTTGCCGTTAATTTTGACGTTATTGAATATTCGAGCATCAAGCAAGGCCGTCAAAACCATATGGCCGGTTGCGGTAAGTGAGCAATAAGCCGGACTCTGGTAAAGCATCCTTTCCCAATAAAAACCCCCAGGCCGTGGCCGATAGTCAAACGGCTTTGGATACCTGCCTTGACCTTTAGGCCGGATTGATATATTATCCTTCATAACTTATCCTTTTTGAAAGGCCGTTTTCCCGCCCGGAAATGGCCTTTCGTTTTTTCAGGCTATACTTCTCCTTGCCTTGCGTTCGGATCGTTCATCTTGGAAGCAAAAAACCCCTTCTAGCCCCCCTGTTCAACCATGTTTTTGCGCCGGACCATGTTCGGGTTTTTCGCCATGCGGAACGGCCAAAGGCTACAAGCCATGTTCCCACATTCGCGGACAAGTTTCGGACTATTGCACATGCAGGCCATACACTCCTGCCGGATCGTTTTCACCGATGGCCGGCCTTTACCCCTGCGATGGGGGAAAAGTGGACATGAACCGCCGCCGGTTAATTCATCCCCACCGCATTGCCGCACATCGGAAGCACTACCCACACAGGCAAGGCAAAACTTTCTGGCCGCCTGGCCGGGGGTCAATAGCGTTCTTTCAGTCAATGGTGGCCATCCTTTCAGCGTTTTTAACGTGAGCATCCCGCGCCCGGATCGCCATGTTTTCGTATTCATCAAGGTCCACCATAAGAGTGCCGTTGACCTTGAAAACCATGGCCGGGTGCTGTTTCATCGAATGCCATTTGTAAAGAGTGTTCAAGGCATAGGGAACCGCGCCACTGTCAATCGCCTTTTTCGCCGGTAACATCTTCATGCTAATTCCTTTCAAGTCGGGTTAATTAAAAATTACTTTATCCTTGACTGGAACATATCCCCTGAAAATGGACAGCACAAGCAAAAAATGCAGATTATTCAATTATTACGGTTATTTGCCTATTATTTAAAAATAAGCGTAATAATATTTAAAAACAAATATTTATATAATTGTGATTTATCGGAAAAGGGGGAGTGTTTGAAAAATACATAATAAATCAGAGATTTTGTTTGCTTGACCGGACGCGGCAACTATCAGAGCAAAACCGCTTGCCTTTACGTTTGATAAAAGTAAAACGTCCGCAGTGTTCACATGGGAGGAAACGGGATTGGCCGCCCTTCAATAAAAAATCTATAAAATACCTGGCGGCAACAGGACCCCAAGGGAAGATTGAGGGGAATCTTTCTTCAATATCTCCCATTAAAGCGTTGTTTCTTGTGACTTCTCCAAACCTAAAAACAGAATTAGGGCTCAATCCACGGGGGTAAAGAAAATCTAGGTCCGATTCTATTTTAGTCTCCTTTGTATCGGGGTTTATTACGGTGTGTCGCAACAATAACCCTTCGTTGTTTAATTCCAGGGCCTTACTGAACAGGCCTTCTTGCGGCAGAAGGATATTTAATCCTCGGTTTACCTTGTAAATCGCATGCGGAATCTCCGGTATGATCACACCAGCTTCACGTCCCGGTGGTTGTGATGGATCAAAGAAGCATAAGAATGGTAATGGTCCTTCAGCGTCAGGGTGATTCCAAGAGATGTTTGCTTTGTTTAATTTTTCAAGATATGCAAGGATGTTTCCTATCGTCCCCCTGACGCTCAATGGTCCCTCCGAGCATCTTTTAACGGCGATCTTACTCCACAGGCCGAATGCGTTATCAATGCTTGAGGTATCGAGCTGACTATAATTATTAATAATTTTCTTTATAATCGACTCGTTGTCACTGTTGCCTTTACCAAGAGTTTCCTTAAAATATTGGATGGTTATATCATCATCAGATAATTTAAATTTAAGGTTGTAATCCCTGATTGCCTGTTGCGCCAGCTTTTTGAACCGAAATGGTTTGGCGTCAGGGTCTAAAAAATCTTCTAACCATTGTCCTACCTTGACAAGTCTCAAGGGTTTGTTCAGTTTATCCACGTTTCATCGCCTTTGTGTCGCTTGTGGCCTTCTTTGACAGGTCATCCGACAGTTTCACCGCATCCCTTAAGGCTTGATCGCTTAAGTGGGCATACCGTTGCGTCATGGCCGCGCTTTTATGGGTCAGCAAGGCCTGAACGGTGTAAAGGTTCGTACCAGCAGACACCAGGGCGCTTGCAAAGTGGTGCCGCAGATCGTGGAGCCGGAAGCCTTCAGGCAGGGCCGCCGCCTGCTTGATTCTATACCAGGGGTGCCGGAAATCGGCTCTTTGTGCGCCGTTTCTGCCATAAAAAACAAATGGCGTCTCATGTTCCCGTGGCAGGCTGTTCAGGGCATCAATGGCTTTTTCAGATAACGGCAAGACCGTATCCCTGCCGCCTTTGGGGTCTCTAACGGTCAGGGTTTGCCGATCCATATTGACATCCTGCCAGGTCAGCCGGAACAGTTCGCCGCGCCTTAATCCGGTGTGAAGCAGGAAGGCAATAAACCCCGCCGACATCCGGTCAGGCCACTGTTCCAGAACATCAAGCAAACGGGTCAATTCATCATCGGTCAGAAAGCCGGTTTTCTGGTTGTTCAGCCGGGGTTTTGCAATCAGCTTGCAGGGATTCGGGCCAGTGTATTTCCCCCATCTGGCCGCCACATTAAACATTCTGGTCAACAAAACGATTTGATGTTTGATGGTGGCCGCCGCGTATGGCTTGCCGCGCTTGCTTGTGCCTTTACGCAAACCAGACAACAGCCGTTCAATGTCAAGCTGTGTTATGGCATCCAGTCGCTTCTGACCGAGTTTCGGGGCCAGGTGGGTTTGATAGTTAATGGCATCCTCATACCAGCTTTTTTTATTTGACCGTATCCAGGGCAAGTAGTCTTTATCCCAAAACGCATCAAGGGTCGGTGCCTGTTTTTGTGTTTGCAGGTGGAATGTGCCTCGTGTAATATCATGTTTGAGTTTGGTTTCAATTTCACGGGCAAGGTCCAGGTTATCCACCAGTTTGGTTTTCTTTTTGCCGCCATGTTTGACTGTGACTTTATAGGTTTTATTCCGGACAGGGAAGGCCGCGCCACACCCAGGACACTTCTTTGCCGTCAATTTTGTCTCTGTCTTGCAGGCTATACACCTTATCAATATTGCCATTTTATTGACCTTTCCATCTTTTTGGGGGGGACCATAGGGGGACCACATGCAGCTTAAACCCCCTAATTTTTGCCAAACGATTACAAACAAAATAAGCGAAATAAATAATAATGTCAAGGTATTTATGACATAATACAAAAAAATAAAAATGGTGTCCAATGGATTCCTAATCCATGTGCCGCAGGTCCGATTCCTGCCGGGGGCACCAGCCGGGTAAGCCGTTTATTCCTTCTTATGAAATCCCTTTTGCGATAAAATAGAGCCTGATAACCGCTGATCCGGAATTCCGTACCCGGCTCGTGGGCAAAGGAACTGACATCGCCTGTCAAGAAAGGGAAAGACCATGGACGTGGTTACCACCCATAATACCACCGATTTTGACGCGCTGGCCTCTCTGGTGGCGGCCGGCCTGTACTACCCTGAAGCCCTCATGGTGCTGCCCACACGGGTCAATACCAATGTCTCGGCGTTTCTGTCCATTCACAAGGACCTGTTTGCCATTCACTCTTACAAGGATGTGGATATGGACGCGGTGACCCGGCTGGTGGTGACGGACACCAACCAGTGGAAGCGGCTGGACCGGCTGAGCGTTCTTGAAAAAAGGCCGAATATCGACATTCATGTCTGGGACCATCACGGCGTACCCTCCGACATTACCGCCAGCCAGGTGGTACAGGAGTCGGTGGGTGCCTGCACCACCCTGTTTGTGGAGCGGTTTGCGGCGGAAGGCATCGACATTTCCCCGATCCAGGCCACCCTTTTTATGGCCGGTATTTACGAGGACACGGGCAACCTGACCTTTCCCGCCACAACATCCAGGGACGCCCGGGCCGCTGCCCACCTGCTGGACTGCAAGGCCGATCTGAACGTGCTGGAAAACTTTCTGCGCCAGTCCTACGGAGCCCGGCAGAAGGAGGTGCTGTTCGAGATGCTGCAGAAGGCGGAACGGATCAATGTGGACGGCCACCGGATCAGCATCTGCGAAATGGACCTGGCCGGCCACACCCAGGGCCTCTCCCTGGTGGTGCACATGTACCGGGATATTCTGAACGTGGACGCCGCCTTTGGCATCTTCAACGAACCGGAGAAAAAACGGTGCGTGGTGATCGCCCGAAGCGGCGTTGACTCCCTGGACGTGGGCCAGATCATGCGGATCATGGGCGGCGGGGGCCGGCCGGCGGCGGCATCGGCCATGTTAAAGGACGTGGGCACCACCGGTGTAAAGGAGTGGGTGCTGGAGCTGATCCGGAACAGCCAGCGATCCGCCGTGCACATCGGGGATCTCATGAGCTTTCCCGTGGAAACGATTGAGGCCTCGGCCACCATGAAGGAGGCGGCTGCCACGCTCAAACAAAAAAAGATATCGGGTATGCCGGTGATGGAAGCCGAACAGCTGGTGGGCATTATTTCGGTGCGGGATGCCAACAAGATCAAAAAGGCGGCCCAGTGGGAGATGCCGGTCAAGGCCTTTATGGCCACCAACATCGTCACCGCGCCGCCGGACATGGCGGTCCCCAAGGCGGCCCGGCTGCTGGTCAAACATGACGTGGGCCGGCTCCCGGTGCTGAGGGACGGCAAGGTGATCGGCATCTTCACCCGGTCCGACGCCATGCTGTACTATTACGACCAGCTGCCTGAATAACAGTCTCCCATGGATAAAGACCTGACATACAGCAGGGAAGTGGCCCGGACCCTGTTGAAACTGTTTGAAACAGGCTTTGCCGTCGACGCGGACGCAGCCCACTTTATCGACTCCACGTTGGGCTGTCCCGGCCGAAAAGACCTGCTGGACCTGTTTTCCCTGCCGGACAGCGACGCGGCGGCCCTGGTGCTGGACCTGGTAATCGCGCCGGACGATTCTATCCGGCAGGCTGTTGAAGCCTGCCTGGCCGACCGGCCCGGTATCTCCGTCGACAGCCGGGCCTTATTGGACGGGCTTCCGGAAACCATTCCAACGGCCCTGCTGTTTTCAGACGCCAGGGGCAAAATTCCCTGTACCGTGCCAAGGCCGGCGGCCAAACGCCTGGTTTGCGGGCTGAACCTGTCAAAACCCATCGATCCAGGGCTTTGCGAGTCCATAAAAAAAGCCCTGCACAGGCGGGAAGACCGGCTGGCCGTAATGGCGATCCTTCGGGGCTGCCGGGTTGACCTGACCGGGCCGGCGGCTCCCCTTGTGCGGGCTTTTGTCCCGCGGTTTCCCGCGACCGACATGTCCCTGTTTTTTTCCCATCTGCGCCTGCTGCTTCACATTCTGGAAAGGCCGGGGGCGGAAAGCGACCTGTTTGCGGCACTGGCAGCCGAACAGGCCGCCTGCCTGCAAACCCTTTTCCGGGCGGCCCGGCTGGAAAAACAGATGGCGCAAAACAACATGGAAACCCTGATGATGCAAGGGGGGCGGGGCCTGCTGGCGGTTGATACGGGTGACCTGAAGCAGCGACTGAACATGCTGAATGCCGTATGTACGGCAATTTTTGAAAGGCCCCTGCCCGCCGATCCCGCTGAAGAGCCCCTTGACTTTTCCTGGGACAAAACAGTTTAAAAAACCCTCCTCCGGTAGTACAATATTTAATTTTTCAGTGTTCGGTTTTCATGTAAAAAGGATTGAACCAATGAACCCTCGCCCCCTGATCGGTATCACCATGGGCGATCCTGTCGGCATAGGCCCGGAAATTATCTTGACGGCACTGGCTGGAACGTCGGTTTACGAAAAGTGCCGGCCCCTGGTGATCGGAGACCCCGGCGTTTTGGGCCAGGCCATGGCGGTTGCCGGTTACGCGCCGGTGATTCACATGACCGACACCCCGGAAACCGGCGTTTACCGGCCCGGCACCATCAGCATGTTCAGTCCGGCCCCGCCCCTTTCCCCTGTCACCTGGGGAGAGCCCACACCGGAAACCGGTGGTGCCATGGAGGCCTGGATCACCACGGCCGTGGACATGGCCATGGCCGGGGCCATCTCCGCCATGGTCACCTGCCCCATCAACAAGGAGGCCCTGAAAATGGCGGGCAGCGCGTTTGCCGGCCACACCGAGATGCTGGCCATGCGCACCGGCACGAACCGGTATGCCATGATGCTGGCCGGCAACCGGCTGCGGGTGGTGCTGGTGACCATTCACACAGCCCTTCAAAATGTCCCCGGACTGCTGTCGGTGGATGCCATTGCCGACACCATTCTCCTGACAGTGGAAAGCCTGAAGCAGCGGTTCGGCATGAACGCGCCGCGTGTCGCCGTGGCCGGCTTAAATCCCCACGCCGGGGAGGGCGGGCTGTTCGGCGACGAGGAGGCCCGGCTGATCACCCCGGCCATTGAGGCGGCCCGGCGGAAAACAGAAGCGGCCATTACCGGCCCCTGGCCGCCGGACACCGTGTTTGTCAAGGCCGCGGCCGGCGACTTTGACGCGGTGGTGTGCATGTATCACGACCAGGGGTTGATCCCCTTCAAGCTGCTTCACTTCGAGGACGGGGTTAACACCACCCTGGGCCTGCCCATTATCCGCACATCGGTGGACCACGGCACGGCCTACGATATTGCCGGAACGGGCCGGGCCGACTGCCGCAGCCTGACCGCGGCCATCGACATGGCCATCGACCAGGCGGCCTGCCTGGGAAAACGCCCTGCCGCCTGATGGCCAGGCCGAAAAAATTTTACGGCATACATGTTTTTCGATTTCGATCCCGATAGCGATCCCGATTTCGATACACTAATAACAGCAACATCACAATTTAATTAAAAAGACCAAAATGATATCTGATGCCATTCTCATTCGCGGAGCGCGACAGCACAACCTGAAAAATATTGATGTGGACCTGCCGCGCAACAGGCTGGTGGTGATCACCGGCCTGTCCGGCTCGGGCAAGTCTTCCCTGGCCTTTGACACTCTTTACGCCGAAGGCCAGCGCCGTTACGTGGAGTCGCTCTCCACCTATGCCCGCCAGTTTCTGGGCAAGATGGACAAGCCCGACGTGGACCTGATCGAGGGGCTGTCGCCGGCCATTGCCATTGAGCAGAAAACAGCCAGCCACAATCCGCGCTCCACCGTGGGCACCGTCACCGAGGTGTATGACTACCTGCGGCTGCTCTTTGCCCGGTGCGGGCGGCCCCACTGCCACCAGTGCGGCGACCCCATCTCTTCCCAGACCATCGACCAGATTATCGACCAGGTGACGGCCCTGGAGGAAGGCGCCGCCATCCTGATCCTGGCCCCACTGGTCACCGGCCAGAAGGGAAGTCATGAAAAACTGCTGGCCGGACTGAAAAAGGAGGGGTTTGCAAGGGTTCGCGTCAACGGCGAGATCACCGACATCGAGACGGTGCGCAAGCTGAACAAGAACAAAAAGCACACCATTGAGGTGGTGGCCGACCGGCTGCGTATCAAGGAGGGTATGGCCAAGCGGCTGGCCGACTCTCTTGAACTGGCCCTGTCCAAGTCCGATGGCACCGTCATCGTGGAGGTGCTGGACAGCCACGCAAAACAGACCGTCAACACCCTGCTGTTCAGTGAAAAGGCGGCCTGTCCCAGATGCGGCATCAGCTATCCGGAGTTCACACCGGCCGGCTTCTCCTTCAACTCGCCCCAGGGGGCCTGTCCCAAGTGCGACGGTCTGGGATCAGTAACCGAACTGGACCCGGACCTGGTCGTGCCCGACCCCGGCCTCTCACTGCGCAACGGCGCCGTGGCGCCGTGGGCCAACCGCAACTCGGTGCAGTTTGCCGAATTTCTCGAAGCCCTTACCGCCCACTACCGGATAGACATTTATACCCCTTACAAAAAGCTCCCGGAAGCCTTTCGGCAGGTACTGCTCTACGGGTCCGGCGACGAGGAGATCCCTTTTTATACCGAACGCAACGGACGGCGCATCGTCTCCCGGCGGCCCTTTGAGGGGGTAATTCCCAATCTTCAGCGGCGGTACCTGGAAACCGACTCCAACTGGGCAAGGGAGGACATCAAACAGTACATGAATTTCCGGGTCTGCGACGAATGCAACGGCACCCGGCTGAACAAGGGGGCCAGTGCCGTGACCGTTGGGGGAAAAACCATTGCCCGGATCACCGGGCTATCCGTTGGCCAGGCGAAAGATTTTTTTGCGACCCTTTCACTGACGGGAAAAGACCGGGTGATCGCGACCCCCATTCTGAAGGAGATCGGGGACCGGCTGGGGTTTCTGGCCGATGTGGGCCTGACCTACCTGACCCTGGACCGGGGCGCGGCCACCCTGTCCGGCGGCGAGAGCCAGCGCATTCGACTGGCCACCCAGATCGGCTCCAAGCTCACCGGCGTGCTTTACGTGTTGGACGAGCCCAGCATCGGCCTGCACCAGCGGGACAACCTGCGGCTTCTGGCCTCGCTGATGAAAATGCGGGACCTGGGCAACACCGTGCTGGTGGTGGAGCATGACCAGGAAACCATTCTTCAGGCCGACCACGTGGTGGACATGGGGCCGGGCGCGGGCATGCGGGGCGGCGAGGTGATCTTTTCCGGGTCCCCGGAACAGCTGTTAAAAGACGAAAAATCCCTGACCGGCCGCTATTTTTCAGGCCGGGACACCATTCCCACCCCGAAAAAACGGCGGCCCATCGGCAAACAGGTGCTGGGCCTGACCGGTGCGGCCCAGAACAACCTGCAACGGGTCGATGTGGCCTTTCCCCTGTCCACCCTGACCTGCGTCACCGGCGTGTCCGGGTCCGGCAAGTCCACCCTGGTGTTAGACACCCTCTACCAGGCCCTGGCCAGAAAGGTCTACCAGGCCAAGGCCCCGGCAGGAAAACATGATGACCTGTCAGGGACCGAGCACATCGACAAGGTGATTCACATCGACCAGTCTCCCATCGGCCGGACCCCCCGCTCCAACCCGGCCACCTACACCGGGGTGTTCACCTTTATCCGGGAGCTGTTTGCCAACACTCCGGACGCCCGGGCCCGGGGATACGCGCCGGGACGGTTCAGCTTCAACGTCAAGGGAGGCCGGTGCGAGGCATGCGACGGGGACGGCATTATCAAAATCGAGATGCACTTTCTGCCGGACGTGTTCGTGGCCTGTGACGTGTGCAGGGGCCGGCGCTACAACCGGGAGACCCTGGATGTTCGGTACAAGGGGAAAAATATCGCCGACGTGCTGGACATGACCGTCAACCAGGCCATGGCTTTTTTTGAAAATATTCCGGCCATCAAGGCCAAGCTGGCCACCCTCATCGACGTGGGCCTGGGCTACATTCACCTGGGCCAGGCGGCCACCACCCTGTCCGGCGGCGAGGCCCAGCGGATCAAACTCTCCCGGGAGCTGAGCAAGCGCAGCACCGGCAAGACCGTCTATTTTCTGGACGAGCCCACCACCGGGTTGCACATTCACGACATCAAGTGCCTGCTGGGGGTGCTGGACCGGCTGGTGGATGCCGGTAACACCGTGATCGTCATCGAGCACAACCTGGACGTGATCAAACACGCGGACTACATTATCGACCTGGGCCCCGAAGGCGGAGACGGCGGCGGCCGGGTGGTGGGATGCGGCCCGCCCGAAGCGCTTGCCCGGATCAAGGGATCCTACACCGGAGAGTTCCTGAAAAAAGTTCTGTGACTTCCTCCTTCGTGTGCTTCGTGCCCTTCGCGTTCTTCGTGTTAAAAAGCGGCCGGCCGATGGCGTCGACAGGGTTTTTCAACACGAAGATCACGAAGATTTGGAAGAACACGAAGCGGATTTTGATTTCGGATTATTTTCTCTC
This sequence comes from Desulfosudis oleivorans Hxd3, assembly GCF_000018405.1. Taxonomy (NCBI): domain Bacteria; kingdom Pseudomonadati; phylum Thermodesulfobacteriota; class Desulfobacteria; order Desulfobacterales; family Desulfosudaceae; genus Desulfosudis; species Desulfosudis oleivorans. The sequence continues at coordinate 748,642 of NC_009943.1, read as the reverse complement.
CTCAATGCCTCTTATCCATAAAACGCAAAAGGGCCGAGGTGCGCAGCACAAGAGGCAGCACGTTGATTTGTTCGCATTGCCCAGGATAATCTAATAGGCCTCTTGCCCTTCGGGCACTGGCAGACGAGCTGCCAGTGTCACCCGCAAAAAGGGACGCATACCTGCTGTATACCCCATTGCAGCGCCGCTGAAGCGAGAATGATTTTTCGGAAAAAGCGGCAATGCTGTTTGAACGAGCCGAAGGCGAGTGAGTTCATTTTCGCGCCGAAAAATTATTTGAGCCAGGGAAGCCACGCTTTGGCGTGGCCAAGCTGCCAGGGGCGATTCTTTTGGTACTTTTCTTCTAAAGAAAAGTACACGAACAAACGCAAAAGGGCCGCGCGAAACGCGCGGCCCTTTTTTGTTTTTAAAACTTTACTGCTTACTGCTTAGTGACCGGCACCTGTCAGCAGACCGGTAACCGTTGCCGTCATGGGGGACGCAAAGATCAGGATCAGGGCAACGACCAGCGCGTAAATACAGAGCGACTCGATCATGGCCAGACCGATGAGCATGGTCACGGTGATCTTACCGGATGCTTCGGGATTGCGGGCAACGCCTTCGGCCGCCGCCTTCAGGCCAAGACCCTGGCCGATGCCGCAACCAAACGCCGCGATGGCGATTCCAAAACCAGCCGCTGTCACACACGCGATAAAAAATTTTAAGGCTTCAGCTTCCATTTCCTCTTTCCTCCTTCAAAATAACGATTGATAATTGCTTCTTCCTTTTGCCGATATGAAAACAACCGAGTTGTTGTTCACAGACTTCAAATAATCAGTGGGCATGCTCCATGGCGCCGGCGAAATACATGACGGAGAGCAGGAAAAACACGAATGCCTGCACAAAGGCCACAAAAATACCCAGGGCCATGATGGGCAGGGGCGCGAAAAAGGCGCCGCCCAGCATGAACAGAATCACCAGCACCGACTCATGGCCCATCATGTTGCCAAAGAGACGGAAGGTCAGGGAGAGCACCCGGGCCAGATGGCCGATGATTTCAATGGGAAAGATCAGGGGCGCCAGCCACCAGACCGGCCCGAGAAAGTGTTTGATATACTTGGGGCCATGATACTTGATGCCGATAAAATGGGTAAACACGAACACCACGATAGCACAGGCCAGGGGGGTGTTAATACTGGCCGTGGGCGGGAAAAAGCCCGGCACCAGGCCGATCAGGTTGGAAACGGCAATGAAGATAGCAATGGTCCCTGCCAGCGGGAAAAACCACCGGCCCTCTTCGCCGGTAACGCTCACCATGAACTCTTCGATGCCGGAGATCAACACCTCGAGAAAATTCTGCATTTTCGTGGGCACGATCTGAATGTTGCGCGCCCCCAGAACACCCAGCGTGATCAGCAGGGCCATGACCACCCATGTGTAAATAATGTGTACGCTGGTATGAGCAAAATGCTCAAACCCCAGGGCCTCAAACAGCTTTACGAAAAACAGATAGGGATGCTCCACCTTATATCGCCTCCTTGAAGATGAGTTTTTTTATCGCAAAAAGGGTTGCCAGGAACATGCTTGCCACCACAACGGAGAGCCCGGCGATCAACCCCAGGGGGTCCACCAGGCGACCGGCGATCAGCACAAACAGCAGCAGGCCGCTGACAAAAAACCGTAAATAATACTTGGCCAGAATAGCATTCTTGGAAACCACGCGGTCCGGCACAAACGCGTTTCTCAGGGTCCGGACAAGCAGATGAAAATTGATCGTCACAATCAGTGCCCCGCAGATAAACCCGGAAACCAGCCGGGGAAGGTATATCGCGCCCGGCACGGCCAGGCAGAAAAACAGGACCCAGTTGCTGCGGGTCACAAAATTTAAAATGTGCTGCTCAATGCTGACGTTGCTATTCACCCTTGTCTGCCTTATCCGCTTTCTGCAGTTTCCGCATGGCATGAAAAATGTTGCGAAACCCGGCGGCAATACCCAGCCCCAGAAATACAAAGGTCCACACCGGCTGGGTGCCGAATTTACTGTCGAGCCACACGCCGACAAAAAGCCCGATAAATATGGCCAGGACAATGGAGAGCCCCAGACTGCTGTAATAAGCGAGCTCTCTTAAAGATCGTCGTGTGTCTTCTTTCATGCCAAATTATCAAATTAAAACGGTATTACTAGCATAGGGGGCGTGAACAAGTCAACATGTTTTCAAAAAAATCACGCCCAGCGGACCGGTTTCTTAATCTGCTGTAATAAAAACGAATATCGCCGCCAATGCCCTGCTGGAACCCGGTGGTCCACTGGACCGCCCTCAGCCGGAAAGAAGCGGGCCGCACAGATCGATGCGGCTGCAATCAAACACCGGGCCGTCGGTACAGGCATGTTTATAAGCCGCCTGATTATCAGCGGACCGGACGGCACATCCCATACAGGCGCCCATGCCGCAGGCCATCATGGTTTCAATGGAGACCTGGCAGGCCACCTTGCGGGTTGTCGCCATGCTGCCCACGGCCCGCAGCATGCCAGGGGGCCCGCAGGCAAACACCGCGTCCGGGGCCTGGTTTTCAAGGGCCGGGGCCAGAATGTCGGTGACCAGGCCTTTTGTGCCGGCGCTGCCGTCTTCCGTGGCAATGCAGACCGTCATGCCGAGGGAGGAGAAATCCGCTTCACACAAAATATCAGAAGCCGTGGCCCCGCCCAGAAACACGGTGCAGTCCACCGCCGTGCCCTTCCGCCCGGCCAGGTGCTGCGCCAGAAAAGCCACCGGCGGCACACCGATGCCGCCGGCCACCAGAAACGCCTGCTTCAGATCAGGGCCGAATGAAAACCCGTTGCCCAGAGGCCCCAGTACATTCAGGCCATCGCCGGGACCCAGCGCGGCCATGGCGCAAGTGGCCCGGCCCACCACCCGGTAAAGAATATCCAGCCGGCCGTCGCCGGTCACCCGGTAAATGGAAAAAGGCCGGGGCAGAAAAGTGGCGGAAATGCCGGCGGCAGGCAGACGAAGCATGACAAACTGGCCGGGAACGGCCGCGGCCCATGATGCCGGGCAGGAGAGGCCCAGTTGCAGGCAGGTGTCGTTAATCCGGCGGTTTTCAAGAACCCTTGCGTTGTGCTGCATCATCGTTTGCTACCCCACCACAAAATTGGCGATGATCTCTTTCATGATCTCGGTGGTTCCCCCGCCGATGGAAAGTATCCGGTTGTCCCGGTAGAGCCGCTCCACCATGTATTCTTTCATGTAGCCGTAGCCACCGAAAATCTGGACCGCGTCATAGGTCACCTTGTCGCTGACCTGGCAGGCAAAATTCTTGGCCATGGAGATCTCCTTGACCTGGTTTTGGCCGGCGTTCATTTTTGCCGCCACCCGGTAGGTGAACTCCCGGCTGGCCTCCACCAGGGTGGCCATGTCCACCAGCTTGTGGCGGGTCACCTGGAACCCCTTGAGGGGCTTGCCAAAGGCCTGCCGCTGCTTCGCGTATTTAATAGACTCCTCCAGGGCCAACTGGGCCGTCATGTTGGCCATGACACAGAGGTGAAGCCGTTCCATCTGGAAGTTCTCCATGATGGTGTAAAACCCGGAGTTCTCTTCGCCGATACGGTTGGCCACCGGCACCCGGCAGTTGTCAAAAAAGATTTCGCCGGTGTCCGAGGCCAGCCACCCCATCTTTTCAAGCTTTCTGCCCGTGGCATAGCCCGGCGTGTCGGCCTCAATGACCAGAAAACTGATGCCGTGGGCCCCCTTGTCGCCGGTGCGGACCGCACAGGTGAGCTGATCGGCCCGAATGCCGCTGGTGATAAAAGTCTTTGAGCCGTTGACGATATAGTCATCGCCGTCCCGCACCGCCGTGGTCTGAAGGTTGGCCACGTCCGACCCGCCACCGGGCTCGGTGATGCCCAGGGCCGCGATTTTTTCTCCGGCCAGCACCGGCCGCACAAAGCGGTCGACCTGGTCCGGGGTACCCTTCATGGCAATGGGCGGCAGGCCGATGCCGTGGGAGCCCAGGCCGGCCACGATACCGGCGGCGCCGCACCGCATCATCTCCTCATTTAAAACGATGGTGGAAAAAATATCCCCGCCGCTGCCGCCGAAATCCTCCGGAAAACCGATGCCGAGAAATCCCAGATCACCCATCTTCCTGTAAAGGTCCCGGGGGAACTCTCCGGCTCGCTCCCACTCATCCACGAAGGGCGTGATCTCTTTTTTGACAAACTCCCGCAACGCGCTGCGCAGCATGTTATGCTCCGCCGAAAAATAGGCCTGGCAGGGGGGACCGGAAAGTGGGTTCACATCACACCTCTTTTTTTGAAAAGTTTTTATTAAAATTAAAGAACCGTTCCGGAAAAATTGACTCTATGCCAGCCGGGGGGTGAGTGTCAATAGGCGTATCCACCGGCCCACCTGTTTTGCCTTGCGGCCGAATCGTGGGCAATGGTAAACTTGGCAGGAGCGACTCCGGTGACAAGTGCCCGTCACCTTACCGTACACGTTTACCCATGGTTGAAAGCAGGACAAATGCCGGCACCCAAACGCATCCTTATTCTTGTTGTCATACTGGCCGTCGCCGGCGCAGGGGCATGGTTCGGTCTGCTTCGGTACGGCGCCACACCCGCCGATCCCGGTGCCCGCAATGAACAGGTACTGGTAGTTGCCCCGGGCATGGGCATCAACGCCGTGGCGACCCTGCTGCACCGGGCCGGGATTATCCATCACCCGGATCTGTTCCGGCTCTTTGCCCGAACAGCCCGGGGCAGACACGTCATCAAGGCAGGAGAATACCGGGTGTCGGCGGCCATGCCGCCGTCGGACATCCTGGACCGGCTCTTTTCCGGGGACGTGGTGCTCTACCGGGTAACCATTCCCGAAGGTTTCGCCATTGACCAGATTGCCGGCGCAGTGGCCCAGGCCGGGCTGGCCACAAGCGAGGCTTTTGCCGCTGCCGCCAGGGACAGCGGGCTTGCAAAAGAGATGGGCATTCCGGCCGACACATTGGAAGGATACCTGTTTCCCGAGACCTACTATTTTCCGGCAACCGCCACTCCCCGAAAAATGGCGACCGCCATGGTGGACCGCTTTAACGCCGTATTCACCGACGAGTGGAAAACACGCGCCACACAACAGGGATTTTCGGTCCACCAGATCGTGACCCTGGCGTCGATCATTGAAAAAGAGACGGCCCACCCGGACGAACGGCCCGTGATCGCGTCGGTGTTCCACAACCGGCTGGCAAAAAGAATGCGGCTGGAGAGCGACCCCACGGTGATATACGGCATTCCCGACTTTGACGGCAATATCACCCGTGCCCATCTGCGACAGGAAACCCCTTACAACACCTACCGGATTCGGGGTCTTCCGCCGGGGCCCATTGCCAGCCCGGGCAAAGAATCGCTCTACGCGGCCCTTTTTCCGGCCCAAACCGGCTATCTCTATTTTGTGGCAAAAAACGACGGCACCCACCACTTTTCCGCCACCCTTGCAGAGCACAACCGGGCCGTTCAGACATATCAACTGGGAAGGCGGCGTAAAAAATAGACCAAAGCAGGTTCGGACGATAAAATGCAACGCCATGATCACCATACCACCGCTTTCACTGAACACAGCCGTTTCCCCGCGATCATCGGCCGCGTGCCTTTACGGTGCCTGAAAACAGAAATTGAAAACAACCTGCTGACGCCGCCGTCGGCCGCCACCCGCACCGGCAGCGAGGATGAAAAAGCCCCGGAAAAGCAGGAGGCCCTGCGCTGTTTCCGGTGCCTGCACCCCATCACGCGACGGGAAGAGCAAACAACCGTCAATGGCCGCCACTCCCATGTTTTTGCCAACCCCGGGGGGATGATTTTTGAGATCGGGTGTTTTCGCGGGGCGCCGGGATGTGGTCATGCCGGTTCACCGACCCTTGAATTCACCTGGTTTGACGGCTACGCCTGGCAGGTGGCGGTGTGCAGCGGATGCATGAGCCATCTCGGCTGGTACTACACGACTGCCGGCGCATCGTTTTACGGCCTGATCCTGAACCGGCTGATTGATGCGCCATGACGATTGTTGCTTGACATACAGCCACACCGCTTTAATATCGTGACGATAAAAGTGTTTTAAAAACCATCAGCTGCGGCTGTTGTTCCGGCAGCCATAAAGAGAAGACGTCCACATGAACCGAACCAAATGGCTGATCACCCTGATCCTGATCTTTGTCTCCTCCTGCGTGGCCCTGGGATTTTCCCTGTTTCTCTACATCTACTGGTACATCAAGGTGCGGGCGGGACTCAACCGGCTGGTGGACCGGTTCGACCTGAACGCGGTGGACATTCTGGCCTCCCACACATGGGTGGTGATCACCGTCCTGTCCATCCTGGTGGGGATCATCCTGCTGGGTCTTTTCACTATTTTTATTTACAACCTGAAAACCTTTCAGCTCTTCCGACTGCAACGCAACTTCATCAACAACTTTACCCACGAACTGAAAACACCGGTCACCTCCCTGCGCCTCTTTCTGGCGACCTTTTTAAAACATGACCTGCCCAGGGAAGAACAGGTAAAGCACATTCAGACTATGATCTCTGATGTCAACCGCCTGGAGTCCACCATCGGCAGTATTCTGGACCTGGCGGAAATCGAAGGCCGGACCTATGCCGGGGATTTTGTCGAAACCGACCTGGTTTTTCTGATCCGGCAGTTTTACCAGAAAACCCGCCACCTGTTCAAAAACTGCGCCATCACCGTCTCGGCACCGCCTGATGGATCTTTCGTGTGCCGCCTCAACCCCCACCTGTTTGAGATGCTGCTGATGAACCTTTCCACCAACGCCATCAAATACAACAGCGCCGGCACACCGGAAATCCATATCACCTTTGAACGGAAAAAGAACAAAGTACTGGTCCGCGTGGCGGACAACGGCATCGGCATTGACCCGTCGGAGCAGAAAAACATCTTTAAAAAGTTCTACCAGGCCGGCCGGGCCGATGACCGGTCAGCCAAGGGAAGCGGCCTGGGCCTCTACCTGGTGGCCAACATCGTGCGCCTGCACAAGGGGAAAATATGGGTGAAAGACCGTCCCGGTGAAACGGGGTCCGTGTTTGTCGTCTCCCTGCCCCTGGTGACAAAACCAAAGGATCCGGCATGAACAGCCCTGACAGAAAACAAATACTGATTATTGAGGATGAAGCCCATATCGCCCAGGGGCTGCAACTGAACCTCTCCCTGAAAGGATACGATGTGATGGTTGCCGAAAACGGCAGCCGCGGCCTGGCGGCCTGGAAGGCGCACAACCCGGACCTGATCGTGCTGGACATCATGCTGCCGGGCATGGATGGGCTTTCCGTGTTGCAGCATATTCGGCTGGAGGATGAAAAGATCCCCATCCTTATCCTGTCGGCCAAAAAAGAGCCGATCGATAAGCGAAAGGGCTTGACCTACGGGGTGGACGACTATCTTACCAAGCCCTTTGACCTGGAAGAATTTCTGCTGCGCGTGGACCGTCTCCTGACCCGGGCTTCCTGGAGCAAGAAAAGCGCGGAAAGTCTGGTACCCACCCGCTACACCTTCGGCAACAACCAAATCGATTTTTCACTGTCCCAGGCGGTCTGCCGCCAGGGCACTATTCAACTCACCGACCAGGAGGTCAAGCTGTTAAAACTCTTTATCACCCACCAGAACCGGCCCCTGGCCAGAAAAACCCTGCTGGAGATCGGCTGGGGCTATACCGGCGATCCCTCCACCCGCACCGTGGACAACTTCATTGTGCGCTTTCGAAAATATTTCGAGGACGACCCCAGAAAACCGAAATTTTTTAAAAGCATGCGGTCAGTGGGATACGTATTCACCCCGCACCCCGAAGCGTAGTCGCGATGTTGTCCAGCAAGGAAAGGACTCCGGGACCGACGAACGGGGCAGGCACAGAGCATCCCTCAGTACATCGAGAAGAAAACACCGGGGCAGTCCCGATGTTATGCGCGCAACGGTCAGTTAAAGAACCGCACCTGGCAGTTCACCCCGGCGGGCAGCCTGTAGCCGGGGTTGGATAGCCGGACCCGGACCCCGAAGGTACCACTGGCCGCATCAATCACCCCATCCACGATCACTACCCTTCCCTGGTATGACCCGCCCGGCGGATCATCGGGCATAACCTGGGCCTTCATCCCCTCTTGAATGGTGCCGTAAAGCGCGGCCGGCACCACCACCTCAACGTTGAGCGGGTCCACGCAGGCGATGGTCATGACCGACCCCTCACCGATATACTCGCCCGGTCCCAGATGGCGTTCCACCACGACACCGTTTACCGGGCTGTAAATGGTGCGCAGATCCAGATTTGCCTGGGCTTCCTGAAGCTGAATCTCCATGATACGGACCTCGGTTTCCATCTCGTCCTTTTCATGAATGGAGATCAGCTGTTTCTGGTGGAGCTCCTCGTTGCGCAGCATTTTTCTTTTGCCAAAATCCAGCCGGGCCAGGGCCAGGTCAACCTGGGCCTTTTCCAGGCCCGCCTTGAGCATGGCCACCACCTGCCCCGCCTTGACACGGTCACCCCGTTCCACGGGCACCTTCTCGATGATTCCCGGCACCTGGCTGCTGATCTCGACTACCTCGCTGGGTACCACCAGTCCCCGGTGAAGCACCGCTTCACCCTCCCCGGCAATCCCATGCCCGCTCGCAAACATGCAGAGGCACACCAAACTTCCGATCATGGCAACTGTTTTCATGGCTGGCCTCCTATCCCGGATCCCTATTGTTCAGAATAAACAAAAAATGCCTTTTCACAAAATCCCCGGGCTATTCACTTCTTCCGGAAAAAGAAAGGGTGTCACTCCGGTTCTCGTCATATCGCAGTAACCGCTTCCGAGCCCCGGCATGAACCTTTTCCAGTTTTCGCTGTGCCCTTGTTATAGCCTTTTTCCCCAGCGGTTTCCAGAGCCCGGCCCCTCTTTTTTCCAGCAACAACGCCGCGCGACCGGCCAGCCCGGGGGAGCCGTCCTTGAAAAGGGGATCTTCCAGGGAGACAAACCCCTCGCACCGGCCCGGATCCCCCTGCCGGCCGCATCGGCCGGCCAGCTGACGGTCCACGCGGCCGGACTCGTGCCGTTCGGTCATGAGAACGTGCAGTCCGCCACGCCGGGCGACCTCAGGGGCCAGCTTGATGTCAGTGCCCCGGCCGGCCATGTTGGTGGCAATGGTGATACGACCCGGCTCACCGGCCCGTGAAACGATCAGGGCCTCTTCGGCGTCCTGCTTGGCGTTGAGTACCTGGTGGGGAATGTCGCGCCGGGCCAGCAGACCGCTAAAGTATTCCGACACCGCCACGGTTCGGGTACCGAGAAGCACCGGGATTTCCTGCCGGTACAGCGCTTCCACGCGCTGCACAACAGCGGCATACTTTTCCGCCAGGGTAGGGAAAATCTCGTCCGGTGGTATCTGCCGCTGAAGGGGCCGGTTGGTGGGTATGCGCACCACCGGCAGCCCGTAAATGGCCCAGAGTTCCCGCCGAATCTCCCTGGCGGTGCCGGTCATGCCTCCCAGCTTCAGGTACCGCCGGAAGAACCGCTGGTAACTGATCCGGGCCACGGTCTCCCGCTGGCCCGTCACCGGGCAGCCCTCCTTGACTTCGATAAGTTGATGCAGCCCCCCCTCCCAGGAGCGGTCCGGCATAACCCGGCCTGTAAACTCATCAATAATCTGAACCTTGTCGTCCTGAACCAGGTAATGCTCATCCAGCCGGTAAAGGTAAAGGGCCGTCAGGGCCTTTCGCACCAGCTCCTCCCGCCGGATGGGGCTCTGCCAGGCCGTTCCCATGGATGCGGCCGCCAAGCCCACCGCCTCCCGGCCCTGCTCCGTCACCGTGATGGTGTTTACGCCCTGGTCCACCTCATAATCGATGCGGTAGTGCACCGATTCTTTCAGTTCCCCGGCCAGGGCCAGAGCCTGCCGGGCCTCCGCCTCCTCCCCCTGGCCGGCATCGCTTCGGGAAATAATCAGGGGGGTCCGGGCCTCATCCACCAGCACACTGTCCACCTCGTCCACAATGGCGTAGTGAAGGCCCCGCAGCAGCAGCTGTTCGCTTCTGCCGTAACGATTATAAAGATGTTCGGCATGCAGGTGAAGGGCCCCGGGTGCGTGGCCCAGGACAATGCGGTCCCGCAGGTAGTCAAACACCACCTCCTTGTTGGTACAGTAGGTCACGTCGCAACCATAGGCGGCCCGGCGCTGGGCAGGCGTCTTGTCGTGGATCACGCACCCGACGGTGATACCGAAAAACCGGTAAAGCGCTCCCATCAGATCGGCATCCCGTTGGGTCAGGTAATCGTTTACCGTGATCACGTGAACGGGAATGCCGGCCAGGGCCGCGGTAATGGCGGGCAGGGTGGCCACCAGGGTCTTGCCCTCCCCGGTCTCCATCTCCGCCAGCAGTCCGCTGAGAATAACGTAGCCGCCCACCAGCTGGCAGTCAAAATGGCGCATGCCCAGCACCCGGCCGGCTGCTTCCCGAATCAGAGCAAAGGACTCGGCCACCAGGGGAAAGGCAAACCCGTCGACCCGAAGCCGGCGCCGCAGGTTCACACTGCGGTGCCGAAGGGCCTCGTCGGTTTCACCGGTCAGGGACTCCCCGGCCAGGGCCGCGGCATTCACGACCCGGGAAAACCGTGACATCCGCTCCAGAAGCGGCCGCGCCACCACGCCGGCGGCCTCCCAGGCCAGGCGGTCCAGGACGGTCCGCCGCCGCTCCTTTTTTTCCGGGCGGGTAAAGTGATCGGCCCTGGGCCAGTTGGCTACGCTCAGATGCATCACCGGTTGAACACCCTCAAGAAAACCCGACGCAACACCTTGTACCACCGGCTGGCCAGGGTCTCGGCCTCATGCTCGAACCGCAAAAACACCCGGGCGCCCAGCCGATCCCTGAGGTGCTCATCCAGGGCCACTTCAAAATAGAACAGTTTTTCAAAAGAGGTCCGGCCCATCTGCTCCCTCGGATCCAGGGCAAAGAGGCCCCCGCCTTCCAGGGAGAAGGCGGCCGTGGGCAGGTCGCTGGAAGCGGCCGGCACTTCCCGTATGAGACGGGCCGGAACCGGATCGAAAATCCGGTCCGCGACACGGGCCGACACAGACCGGACACTGTGCCGGATTCGGCCCACATGCACCTGGGGAATGGCCGCCAGCACGGTAATGCGGCCTGAATCCACCACGTATCCCAAAGGGTCTCCCCGCCGTACAAAACGGCCGGGATAATCTTCGGCATCGGGCAGAATGAATCGCCCGTCCGCCGGGCTTCTCACCACCAGGGCTTCCCGTCGCTCCCTGGCGTGGCGCAGTTCGCTTTCAACCAGGGCGATCTCTTCTTCAAGAATGCGCTCTTCTGTCCGGTCCGTGGTCATGGCCACCAGATGGCGGGCCTGGTACTCCCTCAGCTTGGCCTCCAGAATCCGCTCTTCACCCTTAATATCCGGATTTTCGCAGATCAGGAGAGGGTCCCCCCGGCCGACGATGGCGCCGGGCCGGGCCACAAACCGATGAACCACACCGTCTGTGCCGGCCCGCACACGGGATTGTTCGCCCGGCCAGAGCACACCCTGGGCCAGGGTGGTGGCGGGCAGGCGGACGCCGAAAACAAAAAGACCAACCAGGCAGACGGCGGCCGCGGCCATGCCCGCGATACGAACCCGACGCCTGTAAAGCCCGGGATCGGAAAAAACGGTCCGGACCAGACGAAACAGGGGGACCGCCACCAGCCCGACCAGCGCCCATGCGGCAATCAGCACACCGACGAAAAAGAACTTTCCCGCCACGAACAGGGCGATGCGAATACTTATAAATATCCTGTATACAAAAGCGGCAATGCCGTAAACGACAAGCCACACCGCTTCCCGGCGGTCGGCAAGGGTAAAGACGGCCTCTTCGTTTCGAACCAGGTAGCGCTGGGCCAGGTGACCCAGGTAGCGGTTGGCCCGGGCGCCCAGGTTGGGAATCTCCAGGTAGTCCGCCAGAATATAGTAAGCGTCAAAACGAAGCAGGGGGTTGCCGTTAAAAAAGATCGTGGAGACTCCGGCGATAAGAATGACATTGAAGGCCAGGGCCCGCGGCACGCCGGGCCCCAGGTTCACCCAGAGCAACATGGCCAGCGCCGCAATGGCCATCTCCACGCCGATACCGATAAACCCCACGATCATTCTTCGTCGTTTTTCCCGGAAGGCCGAGGCCGTGGAAGCGTCCACGTAGGGCACCGGCACGAACACCAGCAGCATGACGCCCATCTCGTGAACCTCGCCTCCCCACCGTTTCACGGCCCAGGCATGGCCGAACTCATGAAAGGTCTTGACCACGGGATAGATCAGCCAGAGCAGCACCAGGTTTTCCATGGCCAGTACGCGGTCCGCCAGGTTCCGGGTCAGCTCGCCCCAGTTCAGAAAGGCCAGCACCACCGCCGTGATCACCAGGGCGCACCAGGCCACAGCCCCGAAAACGGAAAACAGGGGAGCCACCACACCGATGGTCCTGTCCAGGAACCGATCGGGGTCGATCAGGGGAATACGCAGCGCCACCGGAGACCGAAGGCGGCCCCAGAACCGGCTTTGCTGATCCTTGCGGCTTCGATGCAGCAGGTGGTCGATGTCCGGCGCCATGTTCGACTGGAGCACATCGGCCTGGTGCAGCTGAGACAGCAGGGTGATGACCTCCTCCTGGGTGGGCATGTCATCTTTCAGGTGAGCACAGGCCGCCTCCCAGATCTCCTGCAGGGTCCGGGTGCCGTCCATCAGGCCGATGAGAAAATAGGCCTGGGCCGAAAACCGGTGAAACCGTCCGGTGGAATGGTCCTGAAGCACGTACCAAATCCGGTTCCTGAAGGTCTGGCGGTGAATCTGGGCATGGCTCCGCAGAAAGGGTTTGAGTCCGGCGACCCGGTACCAGGAACTGCTGTAAAGATTTTTCTCACCCATGCACGCCCCCTGTCAGGGCCACCAGGACCATATCTTGATCCGCACCCATTCAAAAAGAGGCCGGGTCCAGATGCTCACCAGAAGCCGCCGGTCCACGTGAATTTTACCCACCCCCTCCATGCCCGGACGAAGCAATGGCGACGGCGAGTCCAAAGCGGCTTCCACGCGAAAATAGTTGTTGCCTTCCTCGGGGGTGGTCACGGGCGTAATTTTTGTCACCGTAAAACCATAGGTCTCTTCCGGCAGGGACGAAAGAACCAGGGTGCCGGACTGCCCTTCGACCACATCGGTAATGCGGCGTTCATTGACCTTGAGAATCACGCGGTAGGCGTCCAGGGGGGCGATCTGAAAAAGCTCCTCTCCCTGGCGAACGGCTCCGCCCAGCCGCTGGGTCAGGTCGCCGCTGAGCAGCACGCCGGCAAAGGGGGCTCGCAGGCCGACACGTTCAAGACGGGTTTCCGCCATTTCCAGCTGGGCCGCGGCCTGATCCAGCTGGGCCTGAATGATGTTGGCTTCGGCCCGGTTGCCACGGGCCACGGCGTCCTGAAGCTGGCGGCGGTACTGATTCATCCGGCCCAGCCAGTGAATTCGGTCCAGCCGGAAATCCCGGTCGTCCAGGGCGCACAACAGGTCATTCGCCACCACCACGTCTCCGGCTCGGGCCGGTGCCGCCGCGATAAACCCGTCAAAAGGGGCCACCACGGATCGTTGCACGGCCCCCTCCAGCACCATATCCGTTGAAATCCGGTAATCCCCCCTGGCAAAGGTAAGCACCAGAGCCGTCAGCAGCAGGGCCGCCGCCACTGCCTTTCTGCCGGTGTACCCGGCACCCAGCAATCTGGCCGCCTGGCGCTTCAGGGCCTGGAAGGCCAGCACCACCACAGGCCGGTCCTGGTGGTGCCGGCTTTCCAGGGCCGGCCCGGAAAGCGCGGCAATGCTTTTAACATAGGCCAGTTCATCGGCGGTAAAAGGCCGGTCTTTCTGTCGCTCCAGGGTGACGGCGCCGTAGTACCGGTCCCCGCCGTGAAGCGGTATTGTAAGGATGGCCTGGGTGCCGTGCTTGAGGGCCAGGTGTTCGTGATCGCGCAGAACAAAGGGCTGGGCCTCGGGAGGGGGGGGGTAGGTAATTTCGGCGCGCTGGGCAACCGCCTCGTCCATGGCCGCGCCGATGGCCCGAAGCAGGTTCATCTTCCGGCCCACCACGGCGGAGTGGGAGACCGCCGCCACATGGGCAAATTTTTTCCGAATCAGGCCGAGGCTGACCCGGTCGCAGTTGAGCCGCGTGGCAACCGCCGTCACAAAGGCCATGGCGGCACCGTCAAAGCGGGTTTCCGCCAGTACGCCGGCCAGAATATCCACCGCTCCCTTGAGCCGGGTGAGAATATCACCGTCTTCCAGGTTGCGGCGCCGGCGGTACCAGTTCTCGATCCAGATCGCCCCCCACTGAAGGCTCTCCATGGCAGGACGAAGCCGGTCTTCGCGGGTTGCCGCCACCTCGGCGGCCACGGCGCCCACACATTCGCCATCCACCTTTATGGGATAGGCAAGTCCGTAACAGGCAACGCCCTCCACGGGCTCAAGTCCGACCAGCATACCTTCCTGCTCGGCCAGGGTCTGGTCCAGAACATCGGCCAGGCGCTCCCCCTCGTTTCCGCCTTCAGGCCATGCCGCTACGGGAAGATACTGCCCGGTACCGGGTTCGCCAAGCACCAGGACCGCCTGGCGGCATTCCCGAATCAGAGAGCACTGAATCGCAAGCCATGAAGAAAAGAATGTCTCCCGGTCCGTTGCGACCAGGCCGGACCAGAGGGTCTGGCCCTGTTGAGAGGCTGTGGTCTGTGGGTCGGCATGAGGTCCCATTAGCCTGAATATTTCATGAAGTGTTTCGATGGATAGGTATTCATATCAAGCACAGCCTGTTGTATAAAGTTCGGCCGTTTTTTAAAAAAGCACGAACTGTTATAGGCCGCTTGAGCCACGTTACGTCCCTGCCGGAAGACGTCATTAACAAAAGGTTCGCATTCGCCCCCGGCATTCCCGGCAATGGCTGCCGGAAAAACAGCATGGGGCGATAACGCCCCATGTGGCACAGCGGTAAAAACAGCCTTCAGACGATCAGGCGTTTCCCTGGGTCTCCGGAATTTTCTCCGCCGGATCCAGGGCGATTTCGCCGTAGCGGTCTTCATACTGACGGATCACGTTGGACAGCAGCATGGCCATGCGCTTGGCGGCAAAGGGATTGAGGATGATCCGGTCGCTCATGTCAACGGTCAGCTCGCGCTGCTCGGGATTCCAGGTCTTGTTGATCCCGAACAGAATCGTGAACTCCTCGCGGGTGCTCGACACGTTGCAGACGTTGGCATAGCTGGTCTGCATTCCAGCCACGTCCCACTTGATCGTGGTCTTTTTCTCGTCCACGCCGGCCGTTGGGTTGCCTTTGCCCGTGTCACCATCTTTTTTCTGTACCATCTGCATACCTCCCGAAATGAAAATGTCGTAAGAAAAAACCACCTGCCTGCTGTGTTGTCTACATACCGCATCCGGCAGGGGGTGTCAACGGAAACCTTCGATATTCCTTAGTTTCCATCCATAAATGGCCTTTTCCCGCAGTCTCTGCGTCAAACTGCGGGCTACAGCCGCCCGGTAACCAGCATGAACGGCATCTCCAGGTCGATGCTGTCAACCTGAATATCTGAAAACCCGGCGGCCTTCATGAAGTCCGCGTAAACCGCCGGTGCCCGGTAACTGTGAAAAAAAATCAGAAACGGCAGCACGGCATGGCTCAGCCGCTGTTTGCCGGAAACGTAGCGTGCTCGCTCGAAAATCAACAGGCGTCCACCGGGAGACAGGGCCCGGGCCGCCTTTTGAATAAGCTGCCGGGCCTCATCGTCCGGCCAGTCATGCAGCATGGACTTGAAAACCACCAGGTCATGACCGGCGGGAAAAGCATCGGCCAGGGCGTTGCCCTTTACAAAGGCAATCCGGTCCGCCTCGGGTTCGCCGCCGACATGGGCCATGCCCGTCTCGCAGACCAGGGGCAGATCGAACACCGTGGCCCGCAGGCGGGTATGACGCCGACACAGGCGCAGGGCGAACTCGCCGCTGTTGCCGCCCACGTCAAGCAGGCGGCGATAGGGAGAAAAATCGTGGTGCGCCATGCACACCGCCGCTTCATACCGGGTCAGGACCGTGGTGATCCGCATCCACCGGGCAGTGGCCCGGCGGTCCGCCGCATCCGTACCAAAGCAGCGGTCATAGGCGAACAGCCGGTGAAAACGGGCCCGGTCCATAAAACGGGCCCGGTCCGTCACCAGATCGGCAAAACCGCCCAGCAGATCCTGGGCCGCCATGCGGGCCATGAACAGCCTGGCCTCCATCAGGTCCCGAAAACAGAGCGCCTTTAAAAAACTGTCCGCCAGTGCGCAGGCGCCGTCCTTCTCCGCCACGACCCCGCTTTCGATCAGAATATCCAGCAGCAGTGCCATGCCGTCCGGCGTTGCTGAAAGCCGCTCCGCAAGCACCCCGGAGGATGCGGGGCCCCGGCTGATCAGACAGTCCACCACGCCGATCTCAAAGGCCGTGGCCAGGGCCTCTGCATGGATCATGGTGCCCATGAAGCGGTCCACCACAAGATAGTCCCTGGCCGTGTTATCCGGGTTAGAAGGTGCCATAGTACCCGCTCTTGGGAATCACCAGCCGGCCGTTTTCCATCCGGTAATCGATTCCCACGTCAAACAGCAGGTGGTCCAGCCGGTCCCGGTTCTTCCTGACAAAAGCGATGATGGAATCCGGATATGCCATTTTCTCAAGAAAAAAGAGAAACTGATCCACCGTGATGCCTGAAAAATAGATGCAGTCACATTCCGACTTGTTGGCACAGCAGATGGTGCGACATTGCCGCAGCTCCGGCCACAGGATCGCGTCCAGGGCAATGCGCAGGTCGTCGACATGGGCCGAACAGGCGATCTTGAAGGCGATTTCATCCATCTGGTCAGCGGGCCGAAAAAAATAGTAGAGATTTTCCAGTGCTGCCCCCTTTCCGGTGAGGGCGTAGCAGATACCGGCCGACACCGTGCTGCCGGGCGTGCCGATATACATGTGAACCCGGTCAAGGTAACCGTCCCCGCCCAGCAGGTCGTCGGTGATGTCGATGGAGAACATGAAATAGTGCAGGTTTTCATTGGGCACCACCCGGGGGGTTACCCAGGGCCGCATGGCCTGAAGCACCCGGGACATGGACCGCTCCCGGTCCCGTCGCCGGTAATCGTAAAAATAGTACTCCCAGGCGATGGCCGTTCCCGCCATCTTCAGTCCCCAGACCGTGTTGCCCGTGCCGACGGTATGGCGAAGCCCCTCCACAAGATCGTACATGGCCTCGCCCACGCCCTGCACCGCAAAGGAATGGCGCAGCAGGTTGACGGAACGGAGCTTTCCTTGCGCCGGCACAGGCGGTGTATACGCATGAAGGCAGTAATCGTAAAAAACATCTTCGGGGCCAATGTATTCAGCATCACGCTTCATGGGAACTCTCTTTTCCGGGGCCGGCCAGAGGAAAAAGCCGGTCTTGTTCGTCTCCGAACCGGGACCGGTAGGCATCCGAAAGGCCCCAGCACAGGTTGTCCGCGCACCGGTGCCGATGGACACACAAACCGAACCGGCTCTTGTCAAAGGCCCGCCAGAAGGCTGCCGGCAGCACCGTCTCCGGGAACCGGCCGTCAAACACCACGCCCGGCACGGCGGACAGGCAGTGGGGAAAGGCCTTTAGCACCAGGGGCCGCGCAACCGGTCCCAGCATCTCCCGCAGCCTTGGAATAAGGCCGACAACCGTTTCCAGGTCCACGACCAGGCTGTTCTGGTCCGTCTTTCTCATGGGGAAAAAATTCCACAGATGAAACTCGCTGACTCGCTCCGCGGACAGCACGGCCATGATGTTCTCAAGGTCATGGCAGTTGGCCGTGGTCAGGACCGTGTTGGTGATGACATTCACATTCAACACGGCCAGGTTGCGAAGCCCCTGCATGGTTTCATGGTAGGATCCGGGGCGCCGGGTGATGGTGTCATGCACGGCCCCGGTGCCGTGAATGCTGACAAAGAACTCGTTTACCCCGCCGTCCACCAGGGCCTGAAGATATGCCCTGTCGGCCAGGCGCCGGCCGTTGGTCTGCACCTGTATCTTTTTGAACCACCCCAGGGAAGCGGCAAATTTCACATATTGCGGCAGCTCCTCAAAGGTGGTCACCTCGGCTCCGGACAGGATCAGGTTCCTGTACCGCCCCTGCCGGCGGACCGCGGTGATCACTTCCCGAAACCGGTCAAACCCAATGGGCGGCAGGTTCTGCCGAAGCCCGGCCAGCATGCAGAGGGTGCAATCGTTGTTGCAGCCGAACCACAGGGAAACAACGACATAATCTTTCAGGTCAACACGGTCCCTCGTCATCGTTCTTCCGCCGGCTCCGTGCCGCCCGACACACCGTAATAAAAAGTAAGAAAGTCCCTGCCCTCCCTGTCCTGCCCGCCGGAAACATGCCCGAACAACCGGTGCTTCATGGGCTCGTAAAACCGGTGAAAGGTCTCCGGGCCGATGCCGTTGATACGACAGGCCTCCCGCAGCCAGGGGTAGAGGTCCTTCAACGTGAACCCGGCCCGATACATGTTGATGTCGTAAGACCGGCGGGGATTGCCCTCCTCTTCCACCTCCAGATACAAAAAGTCCTCGGGTGCCATCGTCCCGGCGGCGTGTTGAACGATGCCGCGGACGATTTCATAAGACGCCGTGGCTTCGGAAGCGTAAAACCGCTGCGCCACCCTTTTGAGCATCTCTTCTGACGACATTCCGACATGGGAGGTATAACGGGCCAGGGCCGCCTTCCGGCTGTCGGCAACATCCCATTTAAATCCCAGGTGAAGCAGTGCGGAGGGCGGCGTGTCCGGGTCCTTTGTTGCCGCTGTTATGTACAGTCCGCTGAACTCCAGGTAGGCCTTGCAGGTGCCGCCACCGGTTTCATTTCCCTCGTAACCGAAAAGGATGACGTTGGACTCCGGCAGGCGCTCGCGATAGATTTTCTCAAACCGCTCCGGCATGCCGAGGTTCCGGCAGACGCCAAGCAGTCGGTCGTCCCGGTCATCGACGGCAAGGGCATCGGTGTTAAACCCCACAAGAACCCGGTCTCCCAGAATCACACCGGGAAAAAGCTTAAAGGAGCGTTCCAGCGCGGAATAGACACCGAGGCCTTCCACCAGGCGAAGCAGCCGGTCCACGCCCGGCGAGTGCCCGGCCCCCCCGGCAAGAGCCGTGGCATCAGGCTCCTTTATCCGGGGCGGGACCGGCGGATCAATGACGCCGTAGAGGGACTCATGGCGGGCCAGGGCCGCCATGAGCACCTGGGAAAGCCGCTTGGCCGCCGGCGGGGTAAGAATAACGTGTGTGGCCGTGTCAATGACCGGTTCCGAATCGCCTGGGGTGGACCGGCCGACGGCGCCGAAACAGAGGGTGATCTCCTCCCGGGTTTCAATGATCCGGGTGTCCCGGGCATAGCGTTCTCTGGGACCAGCCCCACTCATAAACGGCCTGCTGTCTGCGCTGCTGCAACGAATCGGACCATTATCATCATGCTTTACCCCACGCTGGTCCACCGTTTGAACCGTTTCTTGTTCTGCCGTGCCGCCAGGTCTTTGAAGGACTGCCGGTCAATGGCCCCCCTGCCCGCCACCGCGCCACCGGTCAACACCTTCCATCCCATGATACCGGCAATCACAGCGCCGGAACCGGCTGAAGGCTCCTCGGCAGTGCCGGCGGCTTCGGTTGCGGCTATCGTGGCATGGTCCGGCATACTTGATACCGGAACCAGCGCATCCTTTGCCGGCGGAACGTCACGCCCGTCGGTGCCGGTCGCCTTTCCTTCTTCAGCCGCTTCGGGAAGCTGCTCTTCCGGTTCCGTCTTCAGGGGTATCGCTTCGTAGTCTCCGTGATGATGCAGGGACGCAGCCGTCACCGCCGCTGTAAAACCGGCTGTCTTGCCGCCGTCCCCAAAGCCCGTCCGGTGCAGACCGTCTGTTCCATGGCGGGCTTCCCCGTAAAGCGGAACATTGACATCCGGTACCTCCCCGATATTGCTGCCGCCTTCCAGCTTCTCCTGAACATTGGCGATCAGGCTGATGGTGTCCAGCCGGATCACGGAAACCGCCATCTGTGTCTCCGGAATAAAAGTGGCCCGGCCGTAACGATCGATCATCACGTCATCGGCCAGGTTGCCCACGAACGTGTTATTCCCGGCACCGCCCATCATGACATCCCTGCCCGGGCCGCCGTCAATAAAATCGTTGCCGCCGATAAAGGGATCAATGGTTTCAAGCACGCGCCAGGCCCCTTCCTCCAGGGTTGCCTTGCCGCCGTCCCCGAACATGGCATCCCGGCCCGCGCCGCCATGCATGGTATCACTGCCATCACCGCCGATAAAAATATTGGTACCGTCAACGGTGCGCAGCAGATCGTCGCCGCCGACGTCGGGATTCGTGCCATATACCAGTGCGGGAAGGCCGTTGGTGTCATAAAGCACCACACCGTTATCGCCGATCAGGATATCATCGCCGGTGCCGGTTTCCGCCGTATCGTCACCGAATCCGGCAATAATGTATTTGGTTCCGTTCCCGGTTGCAATGGTGTCCGGACCGCCGGAGGTTGGCAGCAGGCTTTCAAGACGATCCAGGTGCAGCCCGCCTACCGGGCCGGCATAGGTGGTCCGGCCGTTGTCTCCAAAGATGACGTCCGTACCGTTACGGGTCGTAATGTGGTCAGACCCCATGCCGCCAAAAACAATATTGTCGCCGTCCCCGGTGATGTCGATCACATCATCCCCGCCGTATTCGGGATGGTCGGCCGTGTCCGTGGTCTCAAGAACCTTGGGCGCGCCGTCGGTGTCGTATTCAACAACGCCGTTGTCACCCATTACCACGTGGTCCCCGGCGCCGGCTGTGATCGTATCGACTCCATAACCGCCGAAGATGTGCTTGTCACCGTCGCCGGTGGTGATCTCATCGTCTCCGCCGGTGGAGATCTCGGTGGACACGATCTCAGACAGTTCCAGGCCGCCAACAGGACCGTCGTAGGTCACCCGGCCGTTGTCACCAAGAATCACGTCCGTGGTGCCGGCGGTGGTGGCTTCCGTGCCGATGGTATCGCTGCCCATACCGCCCAGAATATGGTTGTTCCCGTCACCGGTAATAGTGATGGTATCGTCCCCGCCGTACTCGGGATGGTCGGTCGTGTCCGTGGTCTCAAGGACTCTGGGCGTGCCGTCGGTGTCGTATGCCACAACGCCGTTGTCGCCCATTACCACGTGGTCCCCGGCGCCGGCCGTGATCGTATCAATGCCGAACCCGCCGAAAATGTGCTTGTCTCCATCGCCGGTGGTGATCACATCGTCTCCGCCGGTGGATATCTCGGTGGACACGATCTCAGACAGTTCCAGTGCGCCGGTATCGCCCGCGTAGGTCACCCGGCCGTTGTCACCCAGGATCACGTCCGTGGTGCCGGCGGTGGTGGCTTCCGTGCCGATGGTGTCGCTGCCCATGCCGCCCAGGATATGGTTGTTCCCGTCGCCGGTGATGGTGATGGTGTCATCCCCGCCGTACTCGGGATGGTCAGCCGTATCCGTGGTCTCAAGAACTCTGGGCGCGCCGTCGGTGTCGTATTCAACAACGCCGTTGTCACCCATTACCACGTGATCCCCGGCGCCGGCAGTGATCGTATCAATGCCGAACCCGCCGAAAATGTGCTTGTCTCCATCGCCGGTGGTGATCACATCGTCTCCGCCGGTGGATATCTCGGTGGACTCAATACCGGAGAGCTCAAGACCGCCCACAGGACCGTCGTAGGTCACCCGGCCGTTGTCGCCAAGGATCACGTCCGTGGTGCCGGCAGTGGTGGCTTCCGTGCCAATGGTGTCGCTGCCCATGCCGCCCAGGATATGGTTGCTTCCGTCACCGGTAATGGTGATGGTATCGTCCCCGCCGTACTCGGGATGGTCGGTCGTGTCCGTGGTCTCAAGGACTCTGGGCGTGCCGTCGGTGTCGTGTGCCACAACGCCGTTGTCGCCCATTACCACGTGGTCTCCGGCGCCGGCCGTGATCGTATCAATGCCGAACCCGCCGAAAATGTGCTTGTCTCCATCGCCGGTGGTGATCACATCGTCTCCGCCGGTGGATATCTCGGTGGACTCAATACCGGAGAGCTCAAGACCGCCTACAGGACCGTCGTAGGTCACCCGGCCGTTGTCGCCAAGGATCACGTCCGTGGTCCCGGCGGTGGTGGCTTCCGTGCCGATGGTATCGCTGCCCATACCGCCCAGAATATGGTTGTTCCCGTCACCGGTAATAGTGATGGTATCGTCCCCGCCGTACTCGGGATGGTCGGTCGTGTCCGTGGTCTCAAGGACTCTGGGCGTGCCGTCGGTGTCGTATGCCACAACGCCGTTGTCGCCCATTACCACGTGGTCCCCGGCGCCGGCAGTGATCGTATCAATGCCGAACCCGCCGAAAATGTGCTTGTCTCCATCGCCGGTGGTGATCTGATCGTCTCCGCCGGTGGATATCTCGGTGGACTCAATACCGGAGAGCTCAAGACCGCCCACAGGACCGTCGTAGGTCACCCGGCCGTTGTCGCCAAGGATCACGTCCGTGGTGCCGGCAGTGGTGGCTTCCGTTCCAATGGTGTCGCTGCCCATGCCGCCCAGGATATGGTTGTTCCCGTCGCCGGTGATGGTGATGGTGTCATCCCCGCCGTACTCGGGATGGTCAGCCGTATCCGTGGTCTCAAGAACTCTGGGCGCGCCGTCGGTGTCGTATTCAACAACGCCGTTGTCACCCATTACCACGTGATCCCCGGCGCCGGCAGTGATCGTATCAATGCCGAACCCGCCGAAAATGTGCTTGTCTCCATCGCCGGTGGTGATCACATCGTCTCCGCCGGTGGATATCTCGGTGGACTCAATACCGGAGAGCTCAAGACCGCCCACAGGACCGTCGTAGGTCACCCGGCCGTTGTCGCCAAGGATCACGTCCGTGGTGCCGGCAGTGGTGGCTTCCGTGCCAATGGTGTCGCTGCCCATGCCGCCCAGGATATGGTTGCTTCCGTCACCGGTAATAGTGATGGTGTCATCCCCGCCGTACTCGGGATGGTCAGCCGTATCCGTGGTCTCAAGCACCATGGGTGCGCCGTCGGTGTCGTATGACACAACGCCGTTGTCACCCATTACCACGTGATCCCCGGCACCGGCAGTGATCGTATCGACTCCATAACCGCCGAAGATGTGCTTGTCACCGTCGCCGGTGGTGATCACATCGTCTCCGCCGGTGGATATCTCGGTGGACTCAATACCGGAGAGCTCAAGACCGCCTACAGGACCGTCGTAGGTCACCCGGCCGTTGTCGCCAAGGACCACGTCCGTGGTGCCGGCAGTGGTGGCTTCCGTTCCAATGGTGTCGCTGCCCATGCCGCCCAGGATATGGTTGCTTCCGTCACCGGTAATAGTGATGGTGTCATCCCCGCCGTACTCGGGATGGTCAGCCGTATCCGTGGTCTCAAGAATCAGGGGCGCGCCGTCGATGTCGTATTCAACAACGCCGTTGTCGCCCATTACCACATGGTCTCCGGCCCCGGCCGTGATCGTATCGACTCCATAACCGCCGAAAATGTGCTTGTCTCCATCGCCGGTGGTGATCTGATCGTCTCCGCCGGTGGATATCTCGGTGGACTCAATCTCAGACGGCTCCAGTGCGCCGGTTGCGCCCGTGTAGGTCACCCGGCCGTTGTCGCCCAGGATCACATCCGTGGTGCCGGCGGTGGTGGCTTCCGTTCCAATGGTGTCGCTGCCCATGCCGCCCAGAATATGGTTGTTCCCGTCGCCGGTGATGGTGATGGTGTCATCCCCGCCGTACTCGGGATGATCGGCCGTGTCCGTGGTCTCAAGCACCAGGGGTGCGCCGTCGGTGTCGTATTCAACAACGCCGTTGTCGCCCATTACCACATGGTCTCCGGCTCCGGCCGTGATCGTATCGACTCCATAACCGCCGAAGATGTGCTTGTCACCGTCGCCGGTGGTGATCTGATCGTCTCCGCCGGTGGAGGTCTCGGCGGACACGATCTCAGACAGTTCCAGTGCGCCGGTATCGCCCGCGTAGGTCACCCGGCCGTTGTCACCCAGGATCACGTCCGTGGTCCCGGCGGTGGTGGCTTCCGTGCCAATGGTGTCGCTGCCCATGCCGCCCAGAATATGGTTGTTCCCGTCACCGGTGATGGTGATGGTATCGTCCCCGCCGTATTCGGGATGGCCGGCCGTGTCCGTAGTCTCAAGCACCATGGGCGCGCCGTCGGTGTCGTATTCAACAACGCCGTTATCGCCCATTACCACGTGGTCCCCGGCACCGGCTGTGATCGTATCCGCGCCGAACCCGCCAAAAATGGTTTCATTACCGTCACCGGCATCAATCGTATCCATGCCGCCGATACCCGGATCAACCGTGAAAATATTCACAGGCGTCCGGGCCACGCCGTCGGTCCGATCTTCCGTGATAACACCATGGGTCACCGAAAACTTCAAAAACCCGTTGGTGTTGCTGATGATCAGGTTGCTGCCCTGGGCATCAACCGTATAACCGGCAAGGCCCTGGGCGGCCAGTTCAGCCTCCAGCAGCAGGGCAAGCTGTGCAACAATGGTTTCAGGGGTCTCAGCCACGTCATCGACAACCGTGCAGGCAACCGAGACCAGGGTTGTGCCGTTCTCTTTTATACCAACGGACCATGTTTCGCCGTTTTCAGCGCCGCCGTCCAGGCGGATTACCCGGGAACTGGTCAGCGGGTCCGTGTTTGCCGAAAAATCCCAGGTAGACGTTACTTCAACCGTATTGCCCGCAATCGGCGTACCATTGCCAAGGGAAGTGACCACTTCGCCGGTTTCATTTCGATAGTAGACCCGGCCCTGGTCGCCAAAGACAATGTCATCACCGCTGCCCCCGTAAATTTCATCCGCGCCGTCTCCGCCAAAAATTACCAGGGACCGGCTGGAGGCAGAACCGTCCACGGTATCATCCCCGGCCTGCGCATTGACCACAAAGAATCCGTCCGTATCGGCATCAAGCAAAACCGTGACGCTGTCATTCCCCTCGTTGGTGTTCAGGGTGGTTATGGTCCGCACGCCGTCGGTGCGATGGGTACTGTCAACCGCTATGGTGTCTCCGCCGGTGCCGCTCCAGATCGTTATGCCCCCGGCCATGTTGCCGCCGGTGCTCTGGTAATTGATATCCCCCGGCGCCAGGCCGGTAATAGAACCATTGGTAATAATGATACTGTCATCCGGTGCCGTATCACCTGAGCCGTCCACGTTCAGGGTGTTGGTGCCGGCCATGAAGTCGATGTTGACCTCGGCCTGAATCGCGTCCAGGGACCGGGCATCGTCATACACATTGACCGTATCATCTCCGGCGCCCAGGGTAAGGTTGAGCCGGCTTTCCGGCACCGTGCCTTTGATATTGAACCGGTCGTTGCCGGCGCCCAGGTCAATGTTCAGGGTTTCCACGCCGTAATAGTTGATTCCATTGACGCGCGTATCCAGTCCGATATCCACCGTGCCGGTCAGGCCGGTGGTATCGATATCTTCCTGTGCGATCTCCAGGTCGCCATATTCACCCTGGAAGGTAACAAACAGCACATTATCAATCTTGCGGACCGCCACGTTATGGGTCCATGGCAGGTCGTCACGGCTGTTGTTCGGATTCAGGATCGGGGCCAGGGCGGCGTACACCGCCTCGGCATCGGCGTCGTGGGCGATGGGGTCGGTCCACACGACCAGGTCCGGATTCCCCGTGTAAACGTAATCTGTCCAGTCCCGTCTCGCATTGTAGACCGTTTCAAACCCGCGCAGACCGATCCGGTAGGTGCCGCCGGCATCAGCACCGGCATCCACGGTCAGCGCCTGAACGGTATTAAGCAGGGAAGCCGTGGTGCCGTTTTGAACCGTCCCGGTTTCCACATCGACTGAGCTGTCCGGATCTCCCACAACCAGGTCCGTGGTATCCAGGGTCTCGGCCCAGACCAGCTGGGGCAGATCGAGCCCTGCCAGATCCCCGGCAAACACAATGGTGTATGTCTTGGTGAAGCCATCAACCGTTTCCGTCACCTGGATACCGCCGGACACCCCGTAGAGTTCCTCCAGCCGCAGGCGGACCAGGTCGGTATCATCAGTATACAGATCAAAATCAATGGTCACCGTAGCCGCATCGGGGGTCCGCGTAACATTGGCCGAATCCGCCAGACCGGCGGCGGTCCCGAAGCCGGCCGTGGTCAGAAGGTAGCTGCCGCTCTCGGCACGCACGCTGACAGTCTGAACATCCGCCACCGAGGGCATATCCAGTCCGGTCAGGGTGGTCTGGGTCAGGGTGCCGGCATTGTCGCTGGCATCCTGGCTGTCGTCGATATAAACGGCGTCCCCGTCTCCACCGGCCACGAGGGTCAGCAGACCGTTGATCTGGTCTGCCACCCCGTCGTCACTGCCGACCCAGACGGTGTCCGCACCGTCGCCGGTATCCACAACGGTGTGGCCGGCGATGGTTCTGACGGTGATGGTGTCGTCTCCGTCACCG
Source organism: Desulfosudis oleivorans Hxd3 (assembly GCF_000018405.1). NCBI lineage: Bacteria > Pseudomonadati > Thermodesulfobacteriota > Desulfobacteria > Desulfobacterales > Desulfosudaceae > Desulfosudis > Desulfosudis oleivorans. The sequence goes on along the minus strand of NC_009943.1, from coordinate 722,100 downwards.
CCGGAAACCGTGGTAGCGCCCTGGTGGGTCGACTCAATGGTCAGGGTGTCGCTGCCGTACCCCAGCTCCAGGTTCAACACCTCCAGGTTGGCATACTGAATGCCGCCGGGCACTTCCTCGCCGGCAATGACCGTGTCCGGTCCCATGCCCAGGCCGTAAAGCCGGTCCGCTGTTAACACGCCCGTGTCGTTCGACGGGCTGTCACCGTTGAACACATTCAGGGTATCGACCTGGTCGGCCTCATTCACCCGCATGTTGGGATTGACCGGCATGTAGTAATAATGGACCCCGGCTGCCGGGGCCACGCCGCCGGGCCAGTCCTGAACAAACGTAATGGTGTTCCCGTCCACCGATTCCACGTCCATGATGGTGCCGGCCAGATCGCCGTCAAGAATCTTCACCTGGTAGAGGGCGTCGTTCATTCGTGGATCAAATCCGCCCACCTGCCCGTACTGGGGGTCATAATGGGTGATATCGCTATCCGTCAGCGTGGCTTTTCCACTGCCGTTGGTACCGGCGGACTCGATATCGCCGTCCGGTATCAGCTCGTTGGTTTCGCCCGGCAGCATGTAGGGTGCTTCCAGGATCAGTTCCTCGCTGGTCACCTCGCCACCGTTAATGGTGAGCGGTCCGCGAATATAGGCCACCCGCTCTTCCATGGCCGGGAAGATCTGGGCGTCGCTGCCGTCCACCACGTTGTCGTGAATGGCCGTAACGGTCACATCCTGCGGGAGGTACCAGTTACTTGCGTCAAATGTCAGAACGTCACTCAGGACACCGTTTACATAAACCTGATAGTCCTCCCGCTCCCCGTTGTTCGCCTCGTCCACAAAGGCCAGGTCCGAGTTGTAGGTCCGGGTAATAACGGAGGCCACATCCACCGTGACTGTTTCCCCATCCGCCGGCGGTGCCGTCAGTACCACTGTGAAGGTGTCCGTGGTTTCGGCATACGCAGTAAAATCCAGAATGTCGTATGAGACCTCGAACCGGCTGGTACGGTCCACCGCTGCAACAAGCGCGCTGTCCAGGGTAAACGTGCTGGTTGCCGGGTCATAACCATCGATAATAAAGGACTGGCCCGCTCCCGCCCCTTCGGTGATCGTCAGGGTCCTGCCTTCCAGGCTGATCACGTCCGGATTGACCGCGTGGTTCTGCAAAGACACGTTGAGCTGGTAGGAAAGCCCCTTCTTCACCCCGCGGATCATGTCGGCCACATAACCGTCCAGGGAGTCGGCGTAAGTACCCACCTCGATCCGGTAAAGACCGTCCTCTTCAAACAGGTAAGAAAGAAACGGGTCCGCAGGGGTGGTGCTGCCCTTGTCCACCCAGTCGGCATAGGTGCTCGTGGCCAGCACCTCGTCACTGTCAACATCCACCAGCCGGAGATAAAAACTGGTCATGATATCATGGGGAACAAGCGGCCCCGGAAACGTTGCGGAACCACCCCAGGGCAGATCAGTGGTGATATACGTCTGCTCATAGAGAACGTTTTTGAGCACACTCCCGTAATCAATGTCGAAAATCCCCAGCACCGTGCCGTTCCCCCGGGATGCATCAACCGTGTCGCCATTGAGCCCGGTGATGGAAATTACCCCGCTGCTGGCGCTAATGGTGGCGCCGGCCAGTTCCGGGGCGGCCTCCAGGACGGACTTCAATTGAGAGGCCACATACGCCAGTGTCTCCCCGGTTTCCTGGACGGTATATTCATAGGTAACGCCGTGAATCGTCACGGCCCACAGTTCGCCCTCAAGCAGCGGGCCTTCCTTCTGCAGGGTGATAGTGACATCGATCCAGTGTTCCAGGCCGTCCTGCGTGCCGCCGGCCACCTGCGCACCGGCGACCGTCCTTAGCTGCGCCACCTGGTTCACCAGAACAGCCGACCCATCGGCGTTTGTCACATGCAGGGTGTTACCGGTCACGTCAACGGTATAATCGGCGTCCACGATATCGCCCAGCCCGCTTGCCACATCATCCAGGCCGGTATCGGCGGCATCAACCGTGTAAGGTGCGTAAGGGGTGCCGTCAAGGGTCAGAGACCACTGATCTTCGGCCGCGAACGACCCGTTGATCTGAATATCGGCGCTCCAGCCGGCATCGGGCGTGCCGCTGAACACGGCACTGCCGTTAACAATAATCGAAAAAGCGACCTGTACCCCGTCAGCATCCGTGATCGTCAGGGTGTCTGTATCAGCGTCATAAGAGGCGGCGGCTCCCAGCTGACCGGCAAACCAGGCGCCTACATCATCGGCGTCAACGGTGCCGTCACCCGTCTCATCGCCCGCCACATAAGTGTGGGTGGTTTCGGTGCCGTCCAACTGCGTCACCGTTAATTCCCAGGTCTCTCCGGCGGCAACCGGCCTGTTCAGGTCGATGTCGGCCCGGGTGTAATGGCTGGCGCTGCTGTTGTCCAGATCCACAACTGCCGTGCCGGTCACCGGCGGCGGACTTACCGACGCCGAGGCGGTAAAGGCCCGGCCGTCTTCCCGCGTCACGGTAAGCCTGTTGGTCCGCGTGTTGTAGTCGACATCAAACCCCGCGGAAGAAATCGTCGAGCTCCAGTCAAACCGCTGCCCCACATTGTCAACGGTATAGACGAGCCCACTGATCTCACGGGTGTAATCCACACCGTCCAGGGTCAGGGTCCATATCTCACCGACCTGGGCCGACCCGCCGAGGTCGAAGACCGCCTGGGCATAATGGCTGGTGCTTTCAGTGGTATCGAATGTGGCCGAACCACTGCCGCCCACGGAAAAACCGCAGGTAAACACTCCCGTATCCGTCCTGGAAACCGAGACCGTATCCGTTGTATCATCATAGGTAACCGCAAAGCCCGCATTCGCGATGGCCTCGTTGTCCTCAAACCACTGCCCCACCGTATCCACGGTGTCGTCGGAACCGGCGGAATATTCATAAGTGACCCCATCCAGGGTCAGCTCCCACTTCTCCGCGGGAGGCGTGGTCAGGGAAGTGCCGGAAAGGTCGATATCCACGGCGGTCAACGCCGCAATGCTGTTCGTAGCGCTTACCGTCATGGTCCCCTGGGCGGTCGAAGCCGCGGTAATGTCCAGCGCAACACTCACACCCCCGGCCTCGGTAATCGTCAGGGTGTTGCTGCGGTTTCTATAGGAGGCAGAGGCAATCTGATCCTCAAAGGCGTCTCCGACATCATCGATATCATCACCGTCCTGAACATCGTACGAATAAACAGTGGCAGCACCGCTGGTGTCCGTCAGGGTCATTGTCCAGGTTTCTCCGACATTCACCGGCCCGGCAAACACCACCTTTGCCTCGGACCAGTAGCTGGCGTCTCCGTCCACCACGCCGGGCATGTCCGCCGGGGACTGGGTGATCTCCAGGTCCACGGTAAAACTGTCGCCATTGAGCCGGCTCACCGTTACAGAACGGCCGTTGGCCAGGATCGTGTAGCCGGCCGGGGCGTCCGCTTTCAGCCCCGCGGCGATATCCGCAAGCGTGTCGCCGTCGTCCACCGTGTACGCGGCGTCCGCGCTGCCGTTAAAGGTCAGGGTCCATGTCTGTCCGTAAACAGGCGTACCGGTCAGATCCAGCGTAACCGTCTGCCAGGAAACGGATTCGGCCTCGGCGTCCATCACTGTTCCGGTAATCACAGCCGTTGCTTCCGGACTGGCCCCGGCCTGCGCAAAGTTCAGGGTAAAGCCCGTGGCATCGGTCAGCCGCAGGGTGGCGTCGCCAATCCGCTCCGGCGCATACGTCCCGTCTATGTCGCCGACCAGTTCGTCAATCACCGTGGCCAGGGTGTCACCGGTTTGTACCTCGTAATCGACGGTCGTGCCATTTATCACTGCTGACCAGACATCACCGGCCGTAATCACAGCGGCCGGGTCAAAAACAATATCGGCCGAGGTAAAATAAACGCCGCCGGTATCAAGGGTCTGGGTGACCCGGCCGGCCGCCTGAACCGTCTGGGTCAATCCGTTAAAAATAAACCCGTTGGGATCTGAAAGGTCCAGGACCGCCGGGTCCGTGCTGTTCAGGGCCGCGGTAACGCTGTAGTAGTCATCCGCAGAATCATCGGCCAGGTCATTGATCTCACCGGCCAGTCCGCTGATGATATCGGCCAGGGTGGTGTCCGTATCCTGAACCGTATAAGCGTAATCCTGACCGTTGATCGTGATGGTCCAGACATCGTTTGCCATCACATCGCCGTTGAGCCGAATGCCGGCATCCAGGTAATACTGGCTGCTGTCCGCAATGCCGCTCACCAGGCCGGCTCCCGGGAGCAGCATGGCCTGGGTGACTTCAAAGGTATATTTGTCCCATGAGCCGTCTCCATCACCGATGATCGAGGTGTAGGCGGTGTTGGAATCGATGACGCCGCCGGCCGGGTTTTCCTGGTCCCCGATATCGGGGTTAAAATAGGTGTACCAGTAGTCCGTATCTTCAATGGACTGCCCGGTATTGTTGCCCTTTTCATCCTCGAACTGAGGCCGGGCCTCATAGGTGAAGGTATCCACGTCATGGGCTTCCACCGATACGTGAAGGTCATAATCGGCTCCCAAGGGGAGCCCTTCGCCGGTACCCAGAATCAGGCCCAGCAGGTCTCCCACCTTAATCGTGTAGGTGCCGGCTTCAGACACCGCGGTCTCAAGATAGGCATCATAGAACGTGCTGCTGCCGGCCTGCCCCCAGGCGGGATTGCTGATCGCGCCGTAAACGGTATCGCCCGACGGGCCGGTAAGGGCCAGGGTGGAAATCCACCAGATCGAATCGTATTCCCCGGCAACAAAATCGGCCTCGAAACCATGGTCGATATCAAGGGTCACGGCAACGGCACCACCGGCGGTGTCAAGCATGGCCTGGGTGACCTCAAAGGAAAAATAGTCCACCGTGTCGTCTCCGGTCGCCTGAACCGTGATGTGGGGGCGGGTCAAAGAAGTATTGTCCTCCCTGTCGCCGATCTCGTCACTGTAATTGATCCCCCATCCTCCCAGCTCCAGATCCTGAGGCATCTGAAAGGCGTTGTTGCCGGCGGCTTCATTGATCACGGCGGCTCCGAAATCCGCGACAATAGTCGTGTCATCGACATTCGCCGGCTGGCTGACCTGCCCGACCCCCAGCAGCACGTCATCGGTGGGCTCCACCACATCGGTGGATCCGCCGGTCTGCTCCACGTATACCCCTGGAATACCATCAATGATCCTCACATCCAGCTGCGACACTCCCACGCCGTCGTAGTTTGTGCCCGCCGTGGTGACGATCTCGTGGACGATCCTGGCAAAATGGGTGCCCTCAGCCACACCCTCATCCACGGCCCGGACATAAACATCCTGCGGAATGTCCCAGTTATCGACCGTGAAAACCAGGTGATCAATCGCCGTGCCGCCGGCATTGACAATGTCGATCTGGCCGCCGGACAGGTCGCTGATATTGATGGTTACGTCGGTTTCCGGCGCGCATGTCAACACCACCGTGTACTTATCAGAGGCCCGAATCTCTTCTTTTTCAAACACCACTGTGTCATTGCCCTGCTGGGCAATGACCACACCGGGCGCGTCATTATCAACCGCCTCCACCGTCAGGCTGCGTACGGCCAGGCCATCGTACGCATCGCCGTCCTCGGCAGAGCGCCCCTGGACCACGCTGTGCTTGATCTCATAGGTCCGCAACCCCTCGGTCAGTGCGTCGTCCGGTGCGGTGACGGTGATAATCTGCTCAACATACCAGTTGCTGTCGTCAAACAGCAGCGTCACCCCCTGCTCGTTTCCATTCAGGGCAATGCCCTGCCCCCCGGCTTCAATATCGGCCTCCGTGGGCAGCGTGGCGCTGGCCGTAACCCGAACATCCTCTTCCGGCGGCCGCGTCAGGGCCACGGCATACTGGGCCATGACCAGGCCCGCGGGTGCCGTTCCGTCCTCAAAAACCCGCAAAGAGCCCTCCAGCAGACGAACCGTAACGCCCGCTGCATCGGCATCCATCACATTAACGGCCACGTCCTGGGCAAAAACCCCGGCATAGTCAGAATCGGCGAGATCGCTGTTTACCAGCAGGTCGATCAGGCCGCTGTGGCCCAAGAGGTCATTGCTCACCACGGAAATCGGCTCGCCGTCGGTACCGCCGCCCACGTTAAAGTCATCACTGCCCAGACCGCCGATAAGGGATACCGCCACATCTTCACTGGTGGAGGCGATAAAAAAGGTGTCGTTGCCTTCCAGGGCGTTGACCACCACCTCTTCAATACCGCCGTACCGGACAAACAGACCGGCGCCGTAGACGCCGCTGTCGGTCACCACAAAATCATCGCCAAACTCGGTGCCCACCACGGTCAGGGTGTCGGTGCCGTCACCCCCTTCGATGTTGACCGGCGCGTTGACGGTATAGGAGATAAAATCCGCGCCCTGGCCGCCGTTGATATTGGTAAAGGGCGCCTTGGGATCGTTGGGATCCACCTTCACAAACGCCCGGACGATAAAGGTGTCGTTGTCCTCCTCCCCATAAAGGGAAAGCTCGGCCAGGTTGCGATAAACCGTGAAGGTGTCTTCGCCGACACCGCCGTACATCGTCGCCGGAAAGCTGATGCCGTTGGACAAATACCCCTGGGTGGTAAGGGTGGTGTCAAACCAGTCTTCAGGGGCCAGGCCGGCATTGGCGGCCCGGGGGGACTCAAACATCTGGCCCACCTGGAAGGTGTCGTCTCCGGCATCTCCGTAGACGGTGACAGGTGAATTGGTGTCGTCAAACACAAAGGTGTCGTCCCCGTCGCGGCCGAATACATACACCCCGGCATTGATGTCGCCGTTGTAGTTGACCCGTTCCACCACGCCGTTTTCCACCGGCACCCGGTTTTCGTCCATTTCCAGGCTGATGATGGCGCCGGGACGGAACAGGAAAACATCGGCCTCATCCGTGGCGTAAATCCGCAGGCTGTCATTGCCCAGGTCGGCCGCGGGGCTTTCGTCATACACATTGAACAGGGCCGCGCCAATGCCGTACAGTTCGATTTCATACAGATCGCTGCCGCCGAAACCGGTCAGGGTAACAGCGCCGGCAATGTCATACAGCGGTTCAATCATTGGAAAGTGGTCGTCATCGCTGTCGCCGTAGATAAAGGCCTGGCTGCCAATGACAGTGGCAACGGCGGAGATGTGGACCGTGCCCCCCACGCCGGGATCGGCATTGCCAAAATCGATATACATGATGACATCACCCGCCGCCGACACTGTACCGTCAATAAACAGATCGTCCCCGGCCCTGAGAATGACGTTTCCGGCCTCGGCATTCAGGAATACACCTTCCGGGACATAGATGTCGTCTGTCCTGGCAAGGCCGCAGGGATAGGTGCCATCATCGTCATTATCGTCATAGGATGTGATTGTGATGTTCCCGCTTGCCGCGGTGATGGATTCCTGCAGGTAAACCGGGCTGCCGGCGCCGACGGTCACCGACCCGCCGCTGAGGATACCTGGCTTTTCCTCCTCCACAACGCCGCCCACGGTCAGGGCGCCGAGGTTGGCGATCCAGACACTGCCGGTGGTGGCCAGTCCCTCGAGGTTGCCGACCGCGGTTGTTATGGACGCACCCTCCTGTCCGATATGGTCCTTTGCGACCAGGTAGGTCTTGCCGGAGGTGATGTTGGTGCCGTCGCCGGTCAGGCCGTTGAAGATACTGCCCATGGGCACGGTTATAAAAGCGGTATAGGCATCTCCTGTGCCCACCTGCCCGAGAGAAAGATCGCCGTCGGGTTCAATGATGTAAATATTGCCCAGCAGGCTGGATGCGTTCACCACGCCGGGACCGGAGTGGGCGCTGTCGATGTCCAGGTCGTTGCCCGACACGCCGATGCCGCCGACTTCCGCGGTCAAAGAGATGGTGTTGCCGGTCACATCCACCGCGATGTCTTCATTGGCGTCCAGAATGGACTGGTGCGCCTTCAGATCTACGTCACCCCCGCTGGAGGTGACCCGATTGACATACATGTTGCCGTCGGTTTCGGCAATTCGAATAGAGCCCCCAGCCGTGGCCGTCAACGTCCCGGTTCCCAGGATATTCACATCCAGGTAGTCGCCCGGTTCACCGATACCGCCGCCGGCGGTAAGAATCACCACGTTGGCCCGAATGTTCTCAAAATAGGAATTAAACCCGTCCACGATGGAACCGTCGGCCTGCAAGTACACCCCGCCGGTCCTGGCATACATGGTCCCCACGTAGAGGGTGTCGCCGACGCTGTTGATATATATATCCGTACCGGCCCGGGCCGTGGTGGTGGCCTCGCCGTTCAGGTTCACGGTAATGGGATTATCGCCGGTTCCGACGGAGGCCGCGGCCGCTTCCAGGACCAGGTCCCCGCTGATCACGTTGGTCTCACCGGAAAGGGCCACATTGTAAATGCCCTGGCTGCCCTTGATGCGGACCGTCTCCCCGGCCCGGACCGTGTCGAGGTTGAGGTTGCTTTCCGACCCCAGGTAGACGTTACCGCCGGCCGTGATGTTGATCTCGCCGGAAGCCTCCACGTCCACGTCTTCCTTCTGGTCGATGGTGATGGTCTCCTTGACCAGGGAGGTGTCCAGAGGATCCAGCACCTCGTGCTGAAAGCTCACGGTGGCACCGGTCTCGTTGACCAGGGCATCATCGGCGCTCAGGGTGATCGTAGCGCCATTTACTTCCGTGATCAGGTAGTAATCATCATTATCCGTACTGCCGGTGACCCGAATCCGGTCGCCCTCGGCAAAACCGGTCCATGTCTGGCCGTCGGTCCGGACGATCTGGTCCGCGGTGCCGGCATCCACAAACTTGACGGTGGCGGTGGCGGATTCACCCCAGTAGGCCACGTCATCCCGCTCGGCCGCGGCCATGGCCACCCGCTCGTCGGATGTCAGGTGAAAATCGCCGCTGGTCAGATCAATGACGATCCGCCCGCCGGCGTTGCCCACACCACCCGTGGTGATAAGGGTCACATCAGCGCCCACCACATTGGGATCCTCAATAGTGGCCTGGGTATCTGAGACCGGCTTCAGCAGCCCGGCCCCGATGGCGTAAAGCAGTTCCTCCTCGGTCCAGACCTTGACGCTCCCGCGAAGGGTGCTCTCCTCGTCGGGGCTCAGTTCATAGACAAAGCCCGAATCGTAACTGGCGGGGAATGCCTGTCCCCGGTCGGAAAAATAGTCGTCAAACTGGGTGTGCAGGGTATGGTACTGGGTGGTGCGGCTGTTTTCCAGTGTGGTGATGGCGTCGTCGATTTCCGCCTCCGTCTTTCCCAGGTCGGCGTAAAATGCCCGATACGCGGCCTCGTCCGCCGCGGACAGGGTTACAGTATGATTCGAATCATAGACGGAAGGATCGGGCTGCGTGTTACGATAGATCCAGTAGGTCTGATATTCCTGCTGCCTGGTCATCTGAAACGAGAGCACGATATTGTCGATCTTGCCCTGGGCCCCGGTGCTGTCGGTCAGCGCAAGGTCGCTCCAAACCCCATCCTTCAGCTCGTTGTAGGTCCGCTCGTCCCTTGTCGCGTCCTGGTTGACATCCAGCAGGGAACCATTGGCAACCTCGATATAGACATTCTTGCCCGATGCATCGATTTTCTTTAACCGCAGATCCCCCGAAACCTCCTTCAGGTAAACATCGCCCACGGTGGAAATCGCCACGTGATCTTTCAGCAGGGTGCCGGAATCAAGGGTAAGGGGATGGCTGGCGCTGTTGCCGATGCCGCCGTTTCCCGCCGTCAGTTCAATTGTTCCGCCCTGCACCAGGCCGGTATACCAGCCGCCTTCAGGGGTCTGGGCCACATAAATACCGCCCTGGGCCGTCAGGGCCACATTGCTTCCCGAGCCCATGGCATCGTGGCCGGTCTGAACCTGATCGACAAACAGGTCGCCGATGATCTCGTTGATCTGAATTTTCCCGGACGTGGTAACAGCGCTGAGACTGGGCCGATGGTCGACCTTCTCCCACAGGCTGGTGTCGCTGTAATCCTGGACCCGCAGATCCCGGTCGGCCGGATCCCCGGTATACCGGTAAACCGCGCCCGGCTCGCCACCGCCGGCATAATCCGCGGCCAGTTTTACCCGGTCATTGGTGGTAAGGGTGGTCATTCCCCGCTTGCTCTCGTCCGCGTAGTCGTCGGGGTATCCGGTATAAACAGAGGTATATTGATACACGGGGCCGTCGGCCAGGTTGGTGTTAAGTGCCGTGTTGCTGCCGATACCTTTTTCCGCGTCCAGCTCGACACGAAGGCCATTCACGTAAGCACTGTCCCCGGCCTGCTGAATCACGCCGTCGGTCTCAATCCGGGTGGTGCCCGAAGGGTTCAGGATCGGCCCCTGGAAAACGACGTCCCCGTGGGAATCGATGGTAACCTGGCCCTGGTCATGACCGAGGAAGGTAATATCAAAGGGACGGTCGGCGGAAATAGTGTGAGTGTAGGTGTGCTCTACTGTTTCTTCCTTTTTCCACCAGGTATGATAGGTTTTCTCACCGTACCAGGTGCTGTCCACCCGTTTATCTGTCAGCTTCCAGTCCTCGGTGGCGATGGTCTGCTGGGTGTGCAGATAGGTGTAATCATCAGTAATATCCGTATCCTTGTAAAAATAGGGCCCCGTTCCTGTGATGGTCGGCTGGCCCAGGGGCTCGGAATGCTTATTGTTCTCCACCGCCGGATCGGATGCCAGCGCGTCAATACCCAGCCAGGCGCTCTTCTGCACATGGCTGGTATATAAAATGCCTTCCTGCTGAAGCATGGTCCAGCCGTAGCGCCAGCCGTCGTCGGGGGTATAGGTATCGACAGGCGCGTAGGCGGTGCCGTCAAAGGTACGAACAAGAGCGTCAACCTGCACCGTTGTGCCATCATCTATCGTACGGATCACTTCACTGCCCGACATCCGGTACAGGGTCACCAGGTCCGTGGCCGTGTCGTTAATAAAAAGGGTGCCGCCGCCCCGCTGGGAGGCATCCAGGCGGTTGATCACCAGGTCATAGGCGGTCTCGTTGGTGATCTCCACGGTGGCATACCCGCCCAGGACACGGATCTCACCTGCCCCGGTGTTCAGGATATGACCGGTCAGTTCGATATGCCCGCCGCTTACACTCATCTCATCCACGATGATCTGCCGCGTGGTGGTATCGAAACGCACGATAAAATCGTCCTGGGAAGCGGTTTTTAAGACTACCAGCCCCTTCTGGGAAGCGGAGAGAGAGTTGATTTCATCAATGGTATCCTGATCCAGCTCAAGAACGTAGGCCTCCTTGCCGCTCTGCATGACCCCGTTGATGTTCAGGTATTCGGCGTTGATGAAAATCTTGTCCCCGAAAAGGTTGACCTTGTCGCCCGGCTCCATGCCCAGGATCGTATTGATGTCAGACGAAGTCGCCGATTCGGTACCCTCGTCCGTGTAACTGTTCCAGAGGGAATAGGCCTCACCGCCCACCGAATAGGAGGACACCCCGTCAATATAGACCGTTCCGCCCGCAATCACGGTCATGTCCTTGGCACGGACCGAGGCATTAAAAACAATATTCCCGTCACCGGCCTGAAGGGTTTTAAAGGTAGCCGACCCGTTTATGTTGCTGACCGCTCCGTCCACGATAATGTCCGGCCATGGATAGATCTCGTCCGGGGCGACCGTTCCGGCCACAAAATCGTTTTCCACGTAAACAGACGGCTCGGACAGGGCATTGTCCGGAATGGCGGCAAATGCCGCCCCGCCGCCGACTACCGCACTCCACCCCGTGGGCAGGCGATTGCCTTCATGATCATTGATCTGGTTGTCCAGATCGGCATTGTTGTCGTTGATGGTGTTGATGGTGCTGTTGTCGGCCATCTCCAGGCCGTTAAAGAACAGTCCGCCGTTTTTCTCCGGAATAGTGATTCCGTTGATCCGGAGAAAGGCCGGTGTATGGTTGAGAACGGTGACGCTGGCATCACCCGGCGCGTCAAAGGAGCCATCCCCTTTAAGCTGATCGGCGCGAATATCGATGATACCGGCTTCGGCCCAGACCGGATCCAGGTTGACGGTCATCACATACTGCTGCACCGCGGCGTATTCGCCGTCTTCACCCTCCAGCAGCCCCTCCTCCCTTAGCAGGTCTTCAAGACGGGCGATCTCGCTCTCGTAATAGGTAATAAGCGTGGCATTGCCCTTATCCTGGTAAAGCGCCAGCTGGGACTGGGCATTCATCAGTTCGTTCACCAGGTCGGAGGTCAATACCTCCTGGGTGACCGTAAACCCGATCTTCTGGTCAGTGCCGTTGACCGTGCCGCTGGCCGTAATTTCTCCGGTCTCGCGATCCCAACCGTCAAGGGTCAATGACCAGCTCCGCATGATTCCCGTGCGGATGGTGCCGTCGACGGTGACCACGGCGTGGCTCTCCGTACGGACCGTGCCGCCCACCATCTCTTCGGCGGCCTCCCCGTTTAAGGCGTCCGCGATGGAACTGACCCAGTTAACGGTCTTGGCCCGGCCCGTCATCTCGCCGAACCCGTATTTTTCAGCATGAAGGCTGACGCTCCGGGCGGTTTCCAGCAGTGCTCCGGACGCAACGGTGATGGTGTTTTCCTGGAACAGATAGGCACTGGCGTCCACATCCTCAATGGGAATGGCGCTGCCGGCAAAGGTGTCCAGGGTGGCTTCGACCGCGTAGTCGTCCCGAACAAAATTGGTATTGGTGCCGGTGGAGATGTTGAGGTCCCCCAGTGCCTGAATATGGGCGCCGGAGTTGATGATCACCTCGTTGGTGGGGCAGACGTTGGCCACGGCGTCGCCGAGAATCAGGGTCCCCGCGCCATAGGCCTGAGCGTTGACAACAGAAGAGACATCTCCGGTGCCCCGGGCCGAAATATTGATGGCGCCCACGCTGATAAGATCGGCGTCGCCCACGGTCACCCGGGCCAGGTCGTTTAACGTTTCAATGCTGGAGTAGGCCCCCAGGCCCGAGAGCCCGCCGGCGGCGAAAAAATTAATCTTGTCCTTGACCACCAGGTCGTTTAAGGCCCGCAGCGCAAAATCACCCGGTGAGGCCATGTCGCCTGTCACCGCCAGGGATGTGCCATTGCCGATGGTTACCCGGGTCTTGAAATCGATGGTGGTATCGCTGTCGGCCCCGCCGCCGGCAATGGCGCCGCCGGCCTCGCCGTCAATATTGGCCGTGCCGTCTTCGTTCTTGCGGGCCCGGTTGACCGCGTCCATGAGAATGTCTGTGGCCGTGACATTCACACTGTCCCCCACCCTGGCATCCACCGTGGAGGTGACGGTGTTGTCGATTTCCGCGCCGGTGCCGCCGAAAAGGCCGCCGGCAATGGCGCTGACCATGCTGTCAAAGGTGGCGGTATGGTCGGCCACAATCTGAAATTCGCCGGTGCCGCCGCTGGTCAGGTCGATATTTCTGCCGACCACGCCGTCTTTAATCTCCGCCGTGGTGGTGCTGGTATTGTCGGTGACAGCCGTGGCCGATGACACGGGAATGCCGCCAAAGGCACCGGCCGTGGTGTCGGCCAGGTTATCGTCATGGCCGGTGGCCGTGATGCTCAGGCTGCCGCCGGTAAGCTGGACCCCGCTGCCCAGCCAGGCTTTTGTCTCGGTGTCGGACGAGGCCGTGGCACTGCTTACGCCCACAGCCACCACGCCACCCACGTTGCTGTCGGCCTCGGCCCGCTGCCGGGTCTCGGTATCGGCACTAATAACAGTAGCGCCGGCGATATTCAGGGTGGTATTGGCCAGCACATACCCCTTCACTGTGGCGTCGCTGGTAGCGGTGGCGACGGTGGCGTCCACGCCGACCAGGGCGCCGCCAGAGCCGGTGGCCTCGGCCTTGGCCGAATCGCCACTTGGCGGCAGATCCTGGGCCGCGCTCACCGTCAGGCTGCCGGCGGTGATGCTGCCGCCCACATAGGCATTCACCGTAGAGGTCACCGTGGCCTCGGACAGGGAAACACCCACGGCCAGGGCACCGGCGTTCACACCCCAGGTATCGGCCACGGCCTTGGGCCGGACCGTCGCGCTCACGATGATATCGTCCGTCACAACCACACCCGTACCGGTACCGGAGATATAGGCCTCCACCGGGGACGTGATAATGGCCCGGCCATCATTGCCCGACCCCGCCCCGATACCCGCGGAAATGGCTGTGGTATCGGAATTGACCCGCGCATCAGCCTCGGCTGTAATGGTTATCCCCCCCACGGTATTGCCCGCCGCCATGCCCACCTCGACATAATTGCCGATATAGGCTTTGGTGGAACCGCTCACCGTGCCCACGGACACGGAAGCGCCCGCGGCCACCGCGCCCACTGTGGCGCCGATGCTGCGGCCCCCGATGATCTGCCGGGCATCGGCCAGAAGGGACACCTGGCCGGCTGAAAATACCTGAATTTTATCGGTGCCGGAAGTACCTTGAATAAAGGCGGACACATCATTGTCCACCGTGTTGGTGACCACGGCCCCGCCCAGGGCGGCGGCCAGGGCGCCGGCCACACTGAAGGTAAGGGCGTCGATACGGGAATCATCGACCGCGGTCAGGCCCACCGTGCCATGGGCCGAAATTTCACCGGTGCCGGTGATCGAGGATTGGATCGTGTTTTCTATGGTGTTAACGGATACAGAGGCGTTCAGGGCCAGCCCTCCGGCCACGCCGATACCCGCCGACAGGGTGGAAATGCGTGATCCCGACAGGGCCTCCGAAGTAATACCACCGGCGGTTGACGTCACGTCGGAATCGATCACCCGGGCCACCACTGTGTTGGTAATGGTGTTCTCCGCCACGGCCGCGCTGCCGGCCACACCGCCGGACAAGGCGATGGTAGCGGCAAAAGACACGATATTGGCGGCCTGATCCACGCTCTCGCCATCGAGGTTGTCGGTGGCCGTATCAATGATACCGGTGGGGATCATCATGTCACCCAGAAAATCGGGGATCGCATCCGGCGCCTCGTCCGAGGCCAGCAGAGAAACCGTGCCGGTGGAGTGAATGTCGGAATCATCGATTTTGGCTGTAATGGTGTTGGTAATCTCGTTAAGCGTCACCGAGGCCTGGCCGGCGGCCAGCCCTGAACCGGCGATACCCGCGGCAAAGGAGCGGATCAGGGCCGGGGATTCGGCGGTCAGCGAAACGCCGCCGGCGCCGGCCGTTATTGTGGAAGCGGTAATCGTGGCTTGCACGCTGTTATCGATCAGGTTCTTGGAAACCGCGGCCCCGGCCGCGCCAAAACCCGACGCCGATACGCCGATGGCCACGGAATCCATGGTGGACAGATCCCGGGCGAAAAGAGAGAGCCCGCCCGCCGTAATATCGGCATCGCTGACAGCAGCGGTCACCTCGTTCTCGATGGTGTTGATGGAAACGGAGACCTGGGCCGACACCACGCCGGAGGCGGCCACGCCGCCGGAAAAACTGAAGATATCGGCATCGGACAGGGCGGTCAGGCTCATGGCCCCGCCGCTTTCCACGGTGGCGTCGTCGATTTTTGCGGAAATGGTGTTGTCAATCTCGTTGTAGCCCACAATGGCGGAGACGGCCACGCCGCCGGAAGCCGATATGCTCAGGCCAATGGAGCCGATGGCGGAACGGTCCGCCGCGGCCAGGGCCAGTGCACCGCCGGCCGTTACCGTGGCGCCGTTTTGAATGACAGACTCCACGGTATTGGTGATCACGTTACCGAAAGCCACGGCCCCCACAGAGACCGCGCCGGACGCGCCCACGCCCAGGGAAAGGGAAGTAATCACGGCCCTGGATTCGGCGGTCATGCTCAGATTGCCGCCGGTGGCCGTTACCGTGGAGTTGTCGATAGTAGTCAACACGGTATTGATAATGACGTTGCCGGTGAGATTTACATCCACGGCCACCAGGCCGGAGCCGGACACGCTGATGTTCATCGCCAGAATGTTGGCGTCAGTAAAGGAGTCCGCGCCAAAGGGGGATTCGGTATCATCAAAGGCAGCGGTCACCTCATCTTCCCTGTCGGCGGGAACGTTCAATGCCGACACGGTGTCCGGCGCCATGTCCGAAGCGGCCAGGCTGACGTCGGTTCCGGCGGTTACCGTGGCGTCGGTGATATCAGCGGTCACGCTGTTGACAACGGTATTGCCCATGGCATTGACGGTCACGGCCACGGCCCCGGAACCGGACACGCCCAGGTTGAGGGACCGGATCACGGCCGAGGATTCTGAATCCAGGCTTACCGCCCCGCCGGCGGCAACCGTGGAACCTGTAACGGCCGTGGCAATGTCGTTGGTGATGACATTGGCTGACAACACCGCGCCCACGGCCACGCCACCGGTACCGGACACGCCAAAGGCAACAGAGTCAATACTGGAGCTGTCTTTTGCCAGCAGGGCAACGTCGCCATCGGCGGTGACCGTTGACGGCGCGGACGCGCCTTCATTTATCGAGCCGTCCTCGTTAAACACCCGGTCGGTGATGGATGCTTCGGTGGTATTGGTGATCACGTTGGCCGCCAGGGAGAGCTGGACGCTGACCACGCCCGAGGCGGCCACACCGCCGGCAAAACCGTAGATAACAGCGTTCTGTATGGCGTCAAGGGTCACGTTGCCGCCGGCTTCCACGGTGGAACCGGCGATCTGGGCCACCGTGGTGTTGGTTATCACGTTGGCCGCGGCGATCACGGAGACCGCCACCACCCCTGACCCGGCCACGGACAGGCCGATGGAGCTGATGGAGGAGCTGTCCGTGGCGTCAAGATCGACATTGCCGCCGGCCTTTATCACTGAACCACCCTTTACGGACGTCTCCACGGTATTGGTGATCACGTTGCCAAAGCAGGTGGCATTGACCGCCACCACCCCGGAGCCGCCCACGCCCACCGATATGGAGATGATCCGGGACCGGGAAGAGGCCAGCAGGCCCACGGCAGCGGCGGTATTGATGACCACGTCATTGATATCAACGCCCGCACGGACCGTGGAGGCGTCGATATCCGCGCAAACCGTATTGGCAATCACGTTGCCGGTCAGTGCCCCGTTGACGGCCACGGCCCCGGAACCGGCCACACTGATATTCAGGGCCACGATATTGGCATCCAGGTCGATGGGCGAATCTTCCAGGGATTCGTTGATCTCGTCCATCTTGTCGGCCGGCACCATCCAGGCGGGAATGGCACTGGGCGCGATATCGGACGCTTCGATGGTGACATCGTTCACGGCCGTGACCGTGGAATCGGTAATCGTGGCCAGGACATGATTGGTCACCACGTTGCCCATGGCCGTCACCTGCACGGCCACGGCGCCGGAACCGGATACGCCAAGGGCCACGGCCCGAATGATCGCTTCAGAGGTCGCGGTCAGGCTCACCGCGCCGCCGGCCGTGACAGTGGCGTCTTCAATAGAAGCGGTCACCGTGTTGGCGATGACATTGGCCGACAGGGCCACGCCCACGGCCACGGCCCCGGAACCGGACACGCCAAAGGCAAAAGAGTCGATACTGGAGCTGTCGGATGCGGCCAGAAAAACATCGCCATCAGCGTCGACGGTGGATTCGACAATGGACGCTTCCGTGGTATTGGTAATCACGTTGGCGGCCAGGCTCACCTGGACCGACACCGCTCCGGTTGCCGCCACGCCGCCCGCAAAGCTGAAGATGGCGGCTTCCTGCGAAGCGATAAGGCCGATGGCCCCGCCGCTGTCCACGGTGGCATCGTTTATCCCGGCCGTGACATGGTTGGTGATCACGTTGGCGCCGACGATGACCGATACCGCCACGGCCCCGGAACCGGCCACGGACAGGCCGATGGAACTGATGGAAGAATCATCGACAGCCGATAGCAGGACATCCGCCCCGGTGGTCACAACGGCGCCGTCCGTGATGGATGCTTCCACCTGGTTCACAATGACGTTGCCGAAGCCGGTGACATTCACGGCCACCGCGCCCGAGGCCCCCACTCCCACGGTGGCGGCGATAATACGGGCCTTTGAATCCGAGGCCAGAATCACTTCTCCGGCCGTGGCAGTTACCGTGGCGTTTTCAATGGAAGAAACAACGGTGTTGGTGATGACATTGCCCGTGAAAGCCCCGTTGACGGCCACGGCGCCGGAGCCGGCCACGCTGATATTGATCGCCAGAATACTGGCATCCATATCAATGGGCGAATCTTCCAGGGATCCGTTGATGCTGTCCATGTCTTCGGCTGAAACCATCCACTCGGGAATGGCGCTGGGCGCGATATCGGACGCTTCAAGGGTCACGTTATCAGCCGCGGTCACCGTGGCATCGGTGATGGTCGCGGACACGGTATTGGTGATGACGTTGCCCATGGCCGTGACCTGCACGGCCACGGTGCCGGAACCGGACACGCCGATGGCAATGGCCCGGATAATGGCTTCGGATTCAGCGGCCAGGCCCACGGACCCGCCGGCGTCCACGGTGGACCCCTCGACGGAGGCAAGGATGCTGTTGGCAATAACGTTGGCCGACAGGGCCACGCCCACGGCCACGGAGCCGGACCCGGCCACGCCGATGCCGATGGCGTCGATGCTGGAGGTGTCATCCGCTGTAACCGACAGGGAGCCACCGGCATTCACGACGGACGCCACGGTCACGCCTTCCACCAGATCACCGTCTTCGTCAAAGGTGCGGTCATTGATGGAGGCTTCCGTGCGGTTGGCCACCACGTTGGCGGCCAGGCTTACCTGAACCGCCACCGAGCCGGAGGCGGCCACGCCGCCGGCAAAGCTGTAAATGGCGGAACTGTTCTGGGCGTCCACGGTCAGGGCGCCACCGCTGGACGCTTCGGATCCGGCGATCTGGGCCGTCACCGTGTTGGTGACAACGTTGGCACCGATCAGGGCGGACACCGCCGCGCTGCCAGAGGCGGCCACGCCGATGGCCAGGGACCGGATCGTGGATTGATCGTAGGCTGTCAGAGAAAAATCATGGCCGGAAGAGACCGTTGCATTGCCCTGAATGGACGACGCCACGGTGTTGGTAATCACATTACCAAAACCGGTGGCCTGGACCGCCACGTTGCCGGCGCCGGCCACGCCCACGGTAACGGCCACAATGCCGGCCTTGGACAGGGCCGCCATGGTGACATCCGCCGCGGCGTTGATCACATCCCCGGTAACGGCGTTGATGCCGGCCAGCACGGTGGCATCATCAACAAGGGTCGTTACGGTATTGTTGATCACATTACCTGCCAGGGCGGCGCTGACCGCCACCTTGCCGGAACCGGCCACGCTGATCATCAAGGACAGGATATTGCCCTGGGGGTCAACGGGCGAATCAGCCAGGCTGTCATCCAGCCGGTCCTGGTCCTCGGCGGCGAGTTCCATGCCGGGAATGAGGGCCGGCGCAATATCGGAGGCCGTAAGCGAAATATCACCGCCGGCCATGACCGTGGAACCGATGATCTCAGCGGAAACATCGTTGGCCACGGCATTGCCCAGGGCCGTAACGGACACGGCCACCTTGCCGGAGCCGGACACCCCGATGGCCAGGGCGCGAATGATGGATGATGACGCCGAATCCAGGGTCACGGCGGCATCGGCATTGGTCAGCACGGTGCCAGTGGCGTTGACACCGGCCCGAACGGTTGACTCGCTGATAGCCGTGCCGATGGTGTTGGTGATGGTGTTCACGGAAACGGCCCCGCCCACGGCCACGTCTCCGGCACCGGCCACGCCCAGGGCGATGGCATCGATAACGGACGCGTCAATGGCCGACAGGGCCACGCCGGCAGAACCGTCCACCACGGATCCGTTTCGGATTTCCGCCGTGATGGTGTTGTTGATGTTATTCACGGAAAGGGCAAAACCGGCGGCCACTTTTCCGGCCCCGGCCCCGGCCACGGTCAGGTTAAAAATCGAGGAGCTGTTGGTGTCGGGCAGGTCGACACCGTAGGTCATCATGCGAACATCGGAAAGCTCGGCCTTGCTGGCCGGCGGCGCGATGCCGGCGGCCAGGCCGATGCTTCCACCGGTGGATGTAACGGTAGCGTCGTCAATGACCGCCGTGGTCTGGTTCTCCATATAGAGCTGGGAAAAGGAAAGACCAACGGCCGCCTTACCCGATCCGGCAAACCCGCCGGCCACGATCACGGCCGTGGTGGTGTCGGATGCCGCAATGCCGATATCTCCGGCCGCATCCAGCGTCGAGCCGCTGATAATATCGGCGGTAACGGTATTCATGACCACGTTGGCGGAAAAAGACCCACCCAGGGCGAACTTCTCGCCCCCGGCGCCGCCCAAGGTAACACTGACCAGAAGGGTTTCGGCACCGGCGCTCACGTCAATGGCCGATGCTGCGTCAATGGCCGAATTTTCCACCCGGGCCGTGACGTTGTTGAAGATCAGGTTCACGCCCACGGCCGCGCCGACCCCGGCCTGGCCCGTGGAAATGGCGATCCCGCCGGCCGCGGCCACGCTGGTGGACCGGTCTTCGGCGGTAAAGGCCACGGCGTTGGCGGAAATGGCGCTGTCGACCACCCTGGCTGTAATATCGTTGTCAAAAATATTGATGGCCACGGAACCGGCAATTGCCAGCTTTGTCGAACCGGCCCCGGCCACGGCCACGGTGACCACGGTGCCGGTTTCTTCGGCCGTGGCGGAAAAATCGCCGGAAGTCTCCAGAGTTGAGCCATCGACCAGGGCGGTGACGCTGTTGTCCAGCGAGTTTACGGCAATGGCCGCGCCCAGACCGGCGGTCTTGCCGGCGGCCAGGGCGCCGGCAAAAGAGTAAATGCCGGTGCTGTCGTCGGCGTCAACGCTAATGTCGCCTGTGGAAGCGGCGGTGACGATCGTGTCGACAATCTTCGCTTCCAGGGTGTTTTTCAAAAAATTGATGGAAACCGTGCCGGCCCCGGCATACCCCTTGGCCTGGCCCGCGGAAATACCCACCGAACCGGTGACCGCCACGATCAGGCCGTCGGCCGTGGCGTCAACGGTAAAATCGCCGGTATGGGTCAGGTTGCTGACGTTTGAAACCAGAGCGGACACATCGGTTTCCGTCCAGGAAAACCCCATGGCAATGCCTACCCCGGCCTTGCCGCCAAAAGCCACTGAACCGGCAATGGCGATCAGGGTGGAATCGTCATCAGCGGTGACGGACAGGGTATTCACCTGGACCGGGCCGGTGATATCGCGCAGGGCCGCTTCCACGGTGAACAGGGCGATATTAACACTGACCGATCCGGCCACGCCCACGCCCTTCTGGCCCATACCGATACCGACGCCGGCCACGATGGCCACGTTCAGGCCTTCGCGGTCCGCCACAATGGAAAGATCGTTCGCCGTCAGGCTGACGGCGTCCTCAATAAATGCTTCCGTGGCGCCGGACAGCACATTGACGCCAAAGGCGCCGCCCACGGCGGTGCCGGAACCGGTGCCGCTGCCCTTGGCATATGCCACGGCCCCGGCAAAGGAACCCAGATCGGTGTCATTGCCGGCCGAAACGCTCAGGGATCCGTCACTGGTCAAGGTCACGGCTCCGGCATTGAAGATATAGGCCCGGGCGTTGTCGTCAACCACATCGACCACCACCGCGCCGGAAACGGCAAACCCCGACTTGGACTGGGCGGTCTGGTCTGTGGATTTGGACGTATCACCGGCCACATCACCGGAAAGCTTGCCCTTGTCTTTGCCCTCACCAAGGACCGAGGCCCACTTGCTCTGCCAGGAAGACAGGGCGTCGTTACTTGTCACGCTGCCATCAGAGCCCTGGGTGCCGCCGGTGCCCCGGTTGGAGCTGGTGCCACCGCCGCTGCCCGGTGCTTTCTGGGAACTCTTGGCCACGGCCCCGGCCACGGAAAAACCGCCGATAAAACCGTCATTGACGGCGCTGACCGCGGTGTTGCCCGCCACTGTCACTGTCCCGCGGTCACCCACGGCAGTCTGGTCCGCCGCATCGGTATCATGCAAATCGCCGATAAGGGCCTGGGTATCCCGATTGACGATATTGACATTGACTGAGGCCCCGATACCGACCTCGCTGGACACCGCCACACCACCGGCCACATCCACCAGAAAAAGATCGTCCCGGGCGTTGACCACCAGGGAATTTATGCCGGTCAGGTTGTGATCGGCACCGGTGGCGGAATCCTTATCCAGGCCGATGGCGTTGCCCGAGGCGTCCGCCAACCGAATTTTCGTGCCGGACACGGCCGCCACATAGTAGGTCTCTCCCTGGGTCAGCCCGCCGATGCTGGTTCCACCGCCGTTGTCATAAACGAGCGAGTCCCCGGCCTTAAGCCCGTAATAGCCCCCGAGATCGATCCAGTCGCCGATAAGGCTGATGGCATCCTCAGGATCAAAGGCAACGCCATCCACCACCAGGCCGCTGCCCACGGCAATGTCGGCCCCGGCATCGATACGGGCCGTGGTTTCGTTATCAACCACATTGACGATGACCACGCCGTTGAACCCAACCTTGCCGCCCTGGCCGCCCGAGGCCCCCACATTGACACCCATGGTTCCGGTCTGGGCGTCCACCAGCAGGCTGTCGGCGGAAAGGATTACGCCGTCTTCGATAACAGCCTCGGTGGTGTCCTTATAGTTGTAAATCATGACCGTGGCGCCCACAGCCCCCTTGCCGTCCTCGGCCTTGGTGCCGAGCAGGTCCTTGGGTTTGTACTGGGCCGACAGCTTGGGAAGCGTCTTTCCTTCTTCCGGTTCCGAGGATATCCCCGGCAGGTTGATGTTGCCGCCCAGGTTGACTGTTTCGTTGAGGTTGACGGCCTGGACCACCACGTCGCCGAACCCGTCGCCGCCGTCATTCTGGTTGATCTGCGCGTCCTTTCGAATGGCCGCCTCGGCGTTGTTGGCCATGTCCAGATAGGTGACGGCGCCGGCAATGGCCAGGGTGTCACCCTCGGCCGTGGCCTGGGTCCAGGAATTGCCCAGCCAGGCCGACATGCCGAAATCCCCGCTCAGATAGGTGGTCAGGTTGGTGACAAAATCCATGCCCTTCTTGTGCAGCGGATTGATCCCCTCCCAGAGGGCTTCGTCCGAAAAATCAACCGTTGACCAGTCATCAACGGACAGGTCTGCCGCGCCGAGATACTTGTACCAGGTGCCCTCCTCACCGTTGCCGGTATAACCGGAGGTCACTTCCACGGTCTGGCCCTCCAGGACCGTCACCGGGCCGGCGTCATCGGTGGTGTAATCAGCCTCCTGGACCCAGACATCATAGAGATTCCTGCCCCAGACAAACACATAGTCGTTCAAGGCCGCGGCGCAGACGTTGATATCGTCCACGGCATCCACCACGGCCCCGTCGTTGATAACCGCTTCGGCATCGTTTTTGTAAATGCCGATGGAGATGGCGGCCGAACCGGAGAACTTGCTGTCCGCCTTGCCGCCTGACGGCTGGGTGGAGTCGTTGTTGCTGGCCGACGCATTGGCGCTGACATAGGGGCATGACGCGATGGAACTGATCACCAGCACGGAGCCGCCGGCATCAAGGGCGCCGTCAAATGTGGCGTCGTCGCCGTCGCCGATCCGGGCCGAGGTTTCATTGCTGTCATATACAAAAGAGACGGCGCCGGCCACGTCAAAGGGCGGCTCCTTGGAAGGCTCATCGCTGATGCCCAGCTTGGTCTTGAACCACTTGGTGACCTTGTCGATCTTGCCCTGAACCGGGCTCATCACCTTGGCAAGAATGGCGGACTGGGCGGATGACTTCACGTCGTCCAGAACATCGCCGCTGGAATTGCTGCCCACGCCGGCCTGGGCGCCGGTACCGATGGTGGTGGAGGGCAGAAAATAAAGCTTCTTGACCTCGATCATCTCCTGCACCATGCCGGCGGAGACCAGTACATCGCCGCCGATCACGGCCTGTCCGTCCATCCAGGCGTTGGTGCTGCCCTGTTCCACGGTAATGGCAAACGCCAGGCCCACGGCCCCGTCTTTTCCACTGGTGGACTGGGCCAGCACGCGGCTGTGCTCAATGGTCTCGGCCCGCATGGAAAGATCGCCGCCGATGGTGAGCTCTGCCGTATCGGTCACATGCACCGTGGATTCGGAGTCGATCACCGATATACCCACGGCCACGGCCACGCCCTTGACCGGAGAAGGTGTGGCCACCACGTCCATGGTGATGTCCGCCAGGGAACGCAGGGTGACATTGCCCGTGACGTTGAGCTCGCCGGCAAGGGTGACGCTGGCCTCGCTGATGGCCACGCCGGCGGCGCCGCCCACGCCCCAGGACTTGATGAGCTTGGCCCTGACGTCGGCATAGGTGTTGGCATAGGCGGTAAACTGCTCAGCGGTGATAACCGATCCGTCCTGAATGTCGATCTTGGCGGTGGATTCCACGTAGCTGACGGTAATAAAGAAATTCAGGTCCTCCACCACGCCCAGGGCGCTCTCCAGAAGGCCCAGGGCCTTGCCGCCAAATCCCTCTTCGTTGTTTTCAAAAACCTGCTGGTTGCTGGCGGAAGCGATGATCTCCACGTTGCCGCCCTCAATCGCCGCCCCGCTCTTCATGGTAAAGCTGACATGACTGATATCGATATCGATCAGGGGCACGAAAAGGGCGGTGTTGTCCACTGCCAGAATGGTGATGTCGCCATTGACATCGTCGGCGGCCAGCAGGCTGGCACCGGTTTCCAGGGTGATGTCGTGGCCCTCAAGGGTGATATTGCCGGCAGTGGTGCCGGAGGCGTCTCCGGTATTAACCGTAACGCCGCTTTCAACGGTGATCGTGTCGGCCTTGATCTCCAGGGAGTGGCCGCCCAGGACAAGATCGCCCTGAATGAGGACCGTGTCCCCTCCGTCCGAGTTCCGGTTCAGGCTGCCGGCATCCAGGATCAGGTCGGCGTCCAGGGTCAGTGCCCCAAGATGGATATACTCTGTTGTTTCCGGCGCGTTGTAACCCGTGTTAATGGTCAGGGACCCGGTGGGATCATTGATGGTGGTCGTGGTGGTACCGATGTCGGTCTCATCCACGATCTGAATCTGCCCGCCCACCCGGGAGACGGTGACCCGGTTGGCGATTGACGGGCGGGCGTCAAAAACAAAATCGGTCACCGTGGCGCCGGCGGCGTTCATGGTGGTAAAATCCCCGCCCAGGTTCAGGGTGGCAAACGTGCCGTTGACGGCGGTGACGGTGTTGTCTCCTTTCCCGCCCTGAAGCACCAGGTCGGCGGCCAGACCGGTCACGTTCACGGTAATGGTGTCGTCTCCATCTCCGCCGTTGAGGGTCAGGATCCCGCCGGCGCCGGGATCGTCAAGGGTGATATCACCAAAGGTGGCGGTGGTGCTGCTGACCACATAGGTGGTGCCGGCACCGTCCGCCATGGCCATCTGGTCGTTGCCGGCAGTACCGAAAACAGTAATATCTTTTGCATACTCGGTATCAGCGGTGTAGGTAAAAATCGCCGTGCCGCTGTTGCTGAGCGTATTGGCCGCGTGGGTGATGGTCTGGGCCGTACCGGCAATACCCGTCACCTCGTAAGCAACGTGGTCGGCACCGGCCTGGCCGTCAATGGTCACCGCGGCTGTGGTGGGCGAGAACCCGGTACCCACGGTGACGCGGTCGTTGCCCGCGCCGGTCTCCAGGTTCAGATTTGTGGTCGGCTCGACAAATTCAAAATCGACAAACGAATCACTGCCACTGACAACGGTAATCCGGCCCGTGCCGCTGTCTCTCTCCAGCCGGATATCGGCGTCGCGGGTCTCCGGGTCGTCCACCAGAAACAAAATTCCATCGGGCAGGGTAGCGGTAACAACCGGCGTGGTCCCGGCCGGTCCGGTCACCTGCAGGGTGCTGTTCCGGGCAATGGCCACATACCCGGCCCCCTGAAGCAGGCCGACCCAGTCGGCGATGACATCGGCCAGCACTTCGTTGTCACTGGCAACGGTATGCACGTAATCCACGCCGTCCACGGTCAGGATCCATTCCTGGTCCTTTTCGTAGGGATCGCCGGCGAGATAAACCTCGGCGGTGCGGTCCGCGGCGCTGGCAACGGTGCGGGTGGTGGCGGTGGAAAGGTCTTCCACCCTGTCAATGCCGATATACCGGATCTGGTCACCGTCCCGGTCGATCCAGCCGGCATCTTCGCCGGCACTGGCCAGGGTCACAGTGGTGTAGGCGCCGTTTGCAATGCGCACCGTGTCGGTGCCGGTGGCCGGGCCATAGGGATGGCCGATCAGGGCGCCGTCCAGAGATCCGGCGGCCTGAATGGTAAACGTGTCATCATGATCGGCATGGCCGGCCAGGTTTTCAAAACCGGAGAATGTAATGTTGCGAAGTGTGGTTCCGCCGGCAACCGAACCGGCATTTTCACCGGACAGGGTCCAGGCCGTATCCTCCTCAAATCCGGTCAGGGTATCACCGGCGGACGTCCCGCCGATAACCGCATCGATCCGGTTGATACCTTTCAGGCCCGAGGCGGATCCAATCAGGGTGGTGGTCACAGCCGCGCCGTCCACGGTCCGGGTCACGGTCACGTCCATGTTGGAGACGTCAACGGCAATTGCCGTGGTACAGGCTGAATAGTCGAGAATGGCGGTGCCGGTGCCGCCATCAATATATGCGTTCAGAAACCCCTGGTCTTCAAAGACAAAGGTATTGGTACCGGACCCGCCGACAATGTTGTCGATACCGCCGGAAGCGCCCAGTGTATTGGTGCCGTCGGTGACGGAGACCGTGCCGTCGCTATGGATGGTAAATGTCAGGTTCGCGGTGACAGCCGAAAAATCGAGTGTGTCATTATCCACGTCACCGGCGGAGGTGATGGTGTAGTTGCCCCAGTTGTCCGCAAAAACAAAATGGTCATCTCCCTTGCCGCCGGTCAGGTTTTCAATGTTAGCGACGTTGTTGAGTGCACTTGTACCATCGGAAACCGACACGGCGCCGGTGCCGGTGAAGGTAAAGGTCAGGGCCGCGGTGACGGCTGAAAAATCAAGGGTGTCGCTGTCAGTCGCGGTCGGGTCCGTAACCGTATCGGTACCCCAGCCATCATGGAAGACAAAGGTGTCATCCCCGGTGGTGCCGGCAAGCGTATCAGCAAAGCGGGTGCCGATGGCCTGTTCAATGTTGTTTACACCGGATGTGCCCGGGGCCGTGCCGGTGGACAGGTTCACCGTAACGGGCGCGCCCCACTCCGAATAGTCCAGAGTGTCGGTGCCGGCAGCGGCTGCTTCCGTGATGGTGACGGTAGCGCCGTCATTGGTCATCACATAGGTGTCATCCCCGGCCCCGCCGGACAGCGTGTCCGCCCCGCCGCCACCGGTAATGGTGTCGTTGCCGTCGCCGCCGGTGATGGTGTTGGCCTGGTCATCGCCGGTCAGGGTGTCGTCTCCGCTGCCGCCGGTGATGTTTTGGATATTGTCTACACCCGTGGTGCCGGTGGCCGTAACATCGGCCAGGCCCACTGTCACGCCGGTGGTGTAGGCCGAATAATCCAGTGTATTGCCGGTGCCGGTGCCGCCGTCGATAAACCCGGCAAAATCGGCCTGGTCTTCAAAGGCAAAAGTGTTGCTGCCCGACCCGCCGACAATGCCTTCAATGATGTCGGCGTTGTCCAGGGTACTGGCACCGTCTGTCACGGAGACCGTGCCGTCAGCATGAACGGTCACGGCCAGATTGGACGCAACCGCAGAAAAATCAAGCACGTCGCTGCCGTCGGTACCGTAATCCACGATCTTATCGCTGCCCCAGCCGGCGGCAAAACGATAGGTGTCGCCACCACCGCCGCCATCTAACACATTATCCTGGCTGTTGCCGATAAGCAGGTCGGCGCCGGCGCCGCCGGCGGCGTTGCTGATGCCTGTAAAATGGGCGGTAGAAACCGGAGCGACCAGGACCGTTCCGGCAACCAGTGCCCCGGCGCCGGTTCCGGCGATGCCCAAATCAGCGGCGGCCGTGGAAGTCCCCAGGTCCGCGATGGTCAGGTTGCCGGCCCCGCCGGCCGTATCGGAAATATTGATGCCGTTGTTCGTGCCGTTGATGACGGCGGAAAGAGCGGGATGCGCCGCGCTAATGGCCGCCAGGGCCTCTCCCACGGTGGCGGTGCCGCCCAGGGCCACGTTTACAGTGGTACCGTCGGTCAGGGTGATGCTGATATCATATACCAGAGTTGTGCCGGTCAGGGTGTCGCCGGTACCGGTGCCGGTAATGCCCAGGCCGGGAGCGGCAGTACCCCCGTTGAGGGCCGAGACCGCCAGGTCACCGGCCCCGCCGGCATCATCATACAGTTCAAAGCCGTTGCCGGCCGCGTTGATAACGGCATAGAGGCTGATATCAACACTGTTCAAAGCGGTCAGCACGTCGCCCACCGTTTCGACGCCGGCCAGGGACACGTCCACGGCTGTGCCGTCGGTCAGGGTAACGCGCAGGTCATGCATCAGGGCTGACCCTTCCAGCACACCGTCAAGACCGTACCCGTCAATGCCCAGGTTTGCGGCCACCGGTGAATCGGCCAGGCCGGCCACCCGCAGGTCGCCCTCTCCGCCTGCCGTGTCGGTGATATTGATGCCGTTGCCCAGGGCGTTGACTTCGGCGGAGAGCTTGCCGCCGCCGGCGGCATTGATGGCGGCCAGCACATCGGCCACGGTGACGGCCCCGGACAGGTCGGCGTTCACCCGTGTGCCGTCGGTCAGGACAATGCCCAGGCCGTTGATGATCATGGAACCTTCAAGCAGGTTGCCGGTACCGGCACCTTCAATACCCAGGTCCGACGCGGCCAACGAATAGTTGAGGGTCGAGACCGCGAGATCGCCGGCGCCCCCTGCCGTGTCGGTGATATTGATGCCGTTACCGTCGGCGTTGATTGTCGCGCCCAGTCGTGCATCGGCGGCGGAAATGGCGGTCAGCACATCTTCCAGGGTTGCACAGCCGTCAAGGTCGATATCGACCGTGTCACCGTTGGTGAGGGTAATGTGGATATCATCGCCGTCCACTACGCCGATTCCGGCGCCGTCATGCAGATCAGCCAGCAGTGTCGTGGCGATCAGCGCGGGGGCGATCCCCACACCGGCACCGTTGTTAAGATCGGCCAGAAGCGTGGCCGTGGTTAATTCAACGGTCAAGCCCACCCCGGCGCTGTCGTTCAGGTCCGCCAGAAGGGTTTCGTCCGTGATACCCGCCACGCCCACACCATCACCGCTGTTGAGATAGGCCAGGGGCATGTCCGCTGTCATGCCTTCCATGACCCCGGCGTCATTGACAAAACCGCCCATGTCCACGGTACCGGCACCCAGGTCGATCCTGACCGGTGTCTGGTAGGCGGAAAAATCCAGGGTGTTGGTGCCTGTCCCGCCGGTGATGGTGCCGTCGAAGGCAGCCGCATTTTCAAACACAAAATTGTCGTCGCCGGTGCCGGTGGTTATGGCCGCTACACTCCCGCCGGTTTCAAGAAGGCTGGTGTAGTCATCAACGGAAAGGGTGCCGTCGGCGGCAAAGATCACCTCCAGGTCGGCGGTGGCATTTGAAAAATCCAGGGTATTGGCGCCCACATCGCCGTCGGTGATGGCATCAAAGCCCCAGTCGTCTGAAAACCGGAAGACATCGTTGCCAATGCCGCCGGTCAGGGTATCGTCCCCGATGCCGCCGTCGATGATATCACTGCCCGACCCGCCGGTAATCTCGTTGGCATATTCATCGCCGGTCAGAATGTCGTTGCCGGCGCCGCCCACGATGTTGGAAAAATTGCTGATGCCCCCGGTAACGCCCGTGGCCGTACCAGCGGTCAAATCAACCGCAACCGCCGATGTATAAGCAGAATAATCCAGGGTGGTGCTCCCCCCCTCGCCGCCGTCGATGGAGCCGGCAAAGGCCGCGCCGTCTGCAAAGGCAAAGCGGTTGTCGCCGCCCCCCCCAATAATCGCATCCATGGAAGCGGTGGAGCCGAGGATAGCGGAGCCGTCAGCGGACACGGACACCGCGCCGCCGGCATGAACGGTAAAAACAAGGTCCAGACCGGTACGGTCCGGCGCATCTTCGTCAACAGGGTCGATCACCGGTGCCACACCTGAAAAATCCAGGGTGTTGGTGGCGCCGGCGGCCGCATTGATGGTACCGGAAAAGACGGCCCCCCGTTCAAAGACAAAACGGTTGTCGCCGGAACCGGCAATAATGGTACTGATGCCCTCGGCGGGGTTTAGAACATTTTCACCGTCCGTGGCCGACACGGTGCCGTCGGCGTGGAAGGTGAAGATGAGATCGGCCGACACCGCCGAAAAATTAACGGTATTGCTGCCACCGCCGTTGACGATGGTATCGCTGCCCCAGTTGTCGTCAAAGCTGAAGATGTCGTTGGCACCAGTGCCTTCAAAGGTCTCGTTGTCACCGGTGCTGACAAAGGTCTCCAGAAGATGGGAGTAGCCGGTTGTGGCATTCGAAAGAACGGGGGTCTCTACCGGCCCGGTCTGAAATTCCAGGTCCCAGTTTCCGTCCAGGTCGACAGGGCCGGTCCTGTCCGTGGAGGCGGCCACGTCAGCCCCTGTAAAAGCGGCCAGTGTCTCCACAAAGGCGACACCGTCGTCACCCGCGGCCACATCACATCCGTAAAGAAGAAGGTCTCCATCAGGCGCAAGCGCTGCCCCCCAGGCGGTCAGGTCATTCTGCCGGTCGGCCAGGTTCTCACCGGTAACAGGGGTGGTGCCCAGGTAGACCGCGCCGGTATCGCCATGGGAAAAAATATGTACCGCGTCCAGGGTGTCGTAATTTTCCAGTATGTCCGTCAACTGGGCGACGCCATCACGGCTGCCGTCAAGAAGGTAGATATCCAGCAGGGAACCGGCGGACGTATCCGCCGGCAGGTCCGCGTTGCCGGCAAGATTGATGATGCGGGCATCCTGCCGGGAGCCGTCAATGGCCGTCAGCAGATGATTGGTATCCACAACCGCCGGGTCAATGACCACCACCTGACGCAATGCCCTTTCCGCGGTAATTTTGTCAACCGTGTCGGAAAAAAGCGTTGTGCCGGGGGCGGGTTCGGCATCCACGACATCGTTTGCGGTAAGGGCATGCGACGGGTCCGGCTTTTCCGGAGCGGCGGGCCCTTCTTTTTCTCCATTGTCCGCAACGGTCTTTACTTCCCCGTCATCCTTGATACCGTCTGCCGCAGGCGTAGTGGTCACATCGTTGAAGCGGTCCACATTTTCCACCACCGGCGCGGGTGTGGCCGTCAAGTTCTCAGGGTCTGCCGGGGGAATGCCCATCTCCGCGGAAAGCAACAACCGCGGTTCCAGGGCCTCGAACTGAAAGGGCCGCTCCTTGCGGGCTGCGCGGCGTTTTTTCTTTTTGTCCTTCTCCCCTGCCTTGCTACCGACCTTGATTCGCGGCATTGCGTCCATCCCCGGAGACCCCAAAAGGTCTCCTTTTAAGTCGTCTGTTTACTCGGAAACATTCCTCAGCCAGCCGTTAACGCCGGCAATATTGGCATCATCCAGCGTACCCACGGTTTTTTTGAGCACCAGGCTGTTGATGATGTAGTCGTATCTGGCCATGGCATAGTTCTGGCGGGCCAGCGACAGATCCCGCTCCGCGTCCAGAACCGCCAGAACCGTAAAGAGTCCGGACCGGTGCCCCTCCTTTTTTCCCTCCAGGGCCAGTTGCTGGGCCTCTACCGCATCTCTCAGGGACCGGACCCGTTCAATGGCGTTGTCCACGCCGTAAAAGGCGGCCCGGGTTTCACGTTGAAGGGCACGGGTCTGCCGCGATTCCTCCTGAAGTAAGGCGTTCATGCGACAAATCGCCTCCCGGGTGCGGGAGTTCACCATGCCGCCCTGGTAGAGGGGCACGTTCAGCCGGAACAGAATTTCGGACGTTTCCACCTCGCTGCCGCCGCCGAAAAGGGTACCGTCGGTTTCACGCCAGTTGTGGCTGGCTTCCAGGTTCACGTTCGGGTAGTGGCCGGCCCGCTGGCGCCGGACCTCCTGCCGGGCCGATGCCACGGACTGACGCACGGCCTCCAGTGACGGATTCTGCCTGACCGCCGCCTCAATCCATGCGTCGGCATCAACGGGATCGGGCGAGACCAGGGGTAGTTCCTCGTGCAGCAGAGAAAGATCCTCCACCGGAGAACCGGTAATTTCGGCAAGGGCCTGGTAAGCATCATCCAGGTCGCTTTCCGCTGTCAGGCGCCTGGCCATTATATCGGCCAGCCGGGCCTTTGCGTCATAATATTCCGTTCGAGTGGAGAGCCCCCGGTTGAACCGTTCGTTCACCAGTTCGTAATGACCGCCCACCGCGGCCTCCTCGGCCGCCGTGGCCGTCAGCCGGTCCCGGGCCGCCAGCGCATGGAAATAGGCTTGGGCCACACGCACGGCCAGCTCCTGGCGGGCCGCCTCCAGTTCCAGGTCGGCACCCCTGACAAGGGCGCTGGCGCGACGAATGTTGATAAAGGAGGAAAGGTTAAACAGGGGCTGCGTAAGGGAAAGGGTATATTCAGTGGTGGGAAAATCAGAACTGCCGGATCCAAAAACCGTATTATCGGAACTGACGATGTCCTGGGCGGTTTCCTTGTGGACCCCTTCCGCGGACAGGGAGGGCAGGACCCCGGCCCACGCCTGGCGCAGCCGCTCCTGCTCCGCGTCTCTTTCGTGGCGCATACCCACGAAACGGGGGTCGTTCTCCAATGCCTGGTTGAACACCGTCATAAGATCGGCGGCATACAGAACGGACGGCACTCCGGCTAAACACAACAACGCCACAGTCAATGCACCTGTTGTGATTCCAGAGACAATCTTTCTTCGAACACAGCGTCTGGCACTTACGGCTTTTTCCATAATGTTCCCCTCAACTCCTGCTCCACCGAATATTAACATGTTGCCGGTTTTTTCGTTCAACGCCCGGCTCAATACCGGAGCCGGCACCGAAATGTCAGAAACAAAAAAGGGAGGAAAGCCCGCCCCGGGCCTTCCCCCCTTTAAACCACAAAATCAAGCCGATCAAAAAATAAAAATGGTCGCTGACCAGAGACCTGATGTATCTGCAAATACATGTTCCCGCCTCTGCCCTCACAACAGGAAAGGCTCTTGATATTTAATTACAAAATCCGCGAAACAAAACCGTAAGAGACGGTCAAATCAAAAGGTCAGCTCACAGCATCGATCGGGTGGGTGTTGTCGCAGAAAAAACAGTACCTAAATCAGGCCGCAATGTCAATAAATATAATATTATATATATAAAGGAGCCCCCTGTTTTTACCTGTTTGTCAAAACGATGAAAATCTGCCGAAAAAACGAGTAAAAACCCCTTACCTGGCAGAAAAATCATCAAAAAAAGATATCCCTCTCTTTGCAGCACAAAACAGTACTGCTTGTTATTTACAAACCGAAGAATATCGGCAGAGCGAAGAAAAACAGGTCAGACTGTGTTTTCCTCGCCAAAGGGCTTTAACGTCAGTACCAGCGACGGCAGAAGTAAAAAATCGGCCAGCAGGGCCACGGCAATGGTGCAGGCCACAAGGATGCCGAAGTCGGAAAGGGTCTGCATGATGGAACCGGTAAACACCAGAAAACCGGCCACAAGAACCACCGATGTAACAAGAAGGGCCCGGCCCACCCCCAGCATGGCGGCCAGAAGGGCCTCCTGATAGTTGCGGTGCCGCGCGAACTCATGACGATAGCGGATGACCATGTGAACCGTGTCATCCACGGCGATACCAATGGCAATGCTGGCGATCAGCAGTTTCACATAATCCAGGGGAATACCGGCCCACCCCATAAGGCCGAGGGTAATGACAACCGGCGTAAGATTGGGGACCATCGACAACAGGCCCACACGAACCGAACCGAGCACCACGCACATCATTCCGGCGATCACGGAAAAGGCCACCAGAAAGCCGATAATCTGGCTTTTGGTAATATAGTCCAGCAGCGTCAGCCACAGGGTGCCCATGCCGGCCAGCACCGGCAGGTCCTCTTTTTCCGCGCCGGACGACACCAGAAACGTGCCCAGTTCATCCACCATGCTTTTGTATTGACTGGTGGCCACGGCCTGGCATCGCAGCTCCAGGCGGGCCTTTTGAAAATCACCGGAAAGGTAATCGTCCAGTTCCTCGCCACCGGACATTTCATAGACCAGCAGCAGCTGGGCAGCCTCCTCCTGTGTATCCGGAATCCGGTAGTATGACGGATCGCCGTTGTGAAACTCCCTGTTGATATCCTTGATCATATCCACCACGGAGTAGGCTTTCATGACAACCGGCTTTTTCTCTGCCGCCCGTTGCAGTGCTTCAATCCGTTTCAAAAACGCCGGATCCGTCACACCGTCCGGAGTTCCGGAATCAAACACGTAGCTGAAACTGGTGGATCCGCCCATGACGCTGTCCACATGCTCGGTGACCTGCCGGATCGGGGCTCTTTTTGAAAACTCGGAAATAAAGTTGGAGTCCACCTGCAGGCGTGTCATGCCGGCCAGAGAAAGTACAAAGATGACGGCAAAACCGGCGAGGATCGTTGTCTTATATCGCACATTACACCGGGCCAGCCCCCCCAGAAAAGCGGCCGCGAGATGGGATACCCGGTTCTGCCTGTCCTGCCGGCCTGGTTCTTTCCTTCTTCTGCCAAAGGAAAGGAACACCACCAGCATCGTTACACTGAGCAGAAACGCGGCCCCCACGCCCACGGCACTGTAAATGGCAAAATGTTTGATGGCCTTGATGGGAGAGATGCTCATGGAGGCAAAACCGGCCATGGTTGTCAGGCTGGTAAACAGGCACGGCACGCCCACAAGAAAGAGGGCCTTTTTGACCGCCGCCTTTCTGTCGCCGTATTTTTGGTAGTAAATATTGAATTCGGAAAGGACGTGAACGGCATCGGCCACGCCAACAGCCACCAGCAGGGCCGGCAGCATGATAAACATCAGGTCCATGTCCCATGAAAAAACCGCCATGAACCCCACGCTTGCCAGCATGGCGCACAGCACCACCACCAGCGGGCCCGCAACCCCCCGGACGCTTCTGAAAAAAAAGAGCAGCACCCCTCCGATCACGGCAAACGAAATGATGGCCAGCCGGGTGCTTTCCTGCTGGGAGATCCGGTTATAAGCGGCATTAAGAGGCACATCACCGGTATGGTAAAACCGGATGCCCTCATATTCCGGCATGGCCAGAATCGTTTCAATCCGGTCATAAGTGACCTGGGGATAAAGATTCTCAAGGGCGTCCCCCTTGCCGGGATCGAACCGTATCTCCTCCAGGGCGTCGACACTGGCCTTTTCCATTTCCACCAGAATCGCGCCGTATGTACCGTCCCGGCTGACAAGGCCGTTGATATATATCGGCTTGTTTAAAATCTTCTGCCGAATGGCCAGAAGGGCCGCCTGGGTTTCAGGAAAATCTTCCAGCACATCATGCACCAGCAGATCCCCTTCAACCCCTTCAACAAATTCGGCATTGGCAAGGGAGGTGACCTCCTTTACAAACGGCACTTCCTGTTTCAGCCGCCGGGTGAGGTCCCTTATCTTTTGCATTACCTCCATGTTCCATATGCCATGGGCGGCATCCGGGGCCTGGTAGAGAATATAAGAGATTTCATCCGATCCGAACACCTCCCGGAACTCCAAAAAGGCCTTGTAGGCCGGATCGTTCTGGTCAAAATAGGATTTAAAGCTGTTGTCAAACCGGACGAGGGAAGCGGCCCAGGCCCCGCAACAGAGGAGCACGGCGCACAACAAAAGAACGGCCCACCGGTAATGATACGCCCCGCCGCCGATACGTTCAAACCACCGGTTCAGAAGATCAACCCTTCCTGTTTTAAAGGCGTATCCATGAGCATCGTTGTTCATCTACCGGCCCCCCGGGTCTCGCATTGTTTGACATGAAAGATATGGCATCCTCTTACGTATCGTAAATCCTGCGGCTGGAAAACAAAAAAAGCCCGGTGCCAGAAAAACCTGACACCGGGCTTATAAAAAATTTTCGGCAGCGACCTACTCTCCCGCCCAGCTTCCCGAGCAGTACCATCGGCGCTAAAGAGCTTAACTTCCGTGTTCGGGATGGGAACGGGTGTTTCCTCTTTGCCATGGCCACCGAAAAATCACAGCAATTCAAGTAGAATATGAACACAGTAAAACGTTCATAGTGAAAATATGGCAAAAGATTGTGGCTAAGCCTCACGACCAATTAGTACCGGTAAGCTGAACCCATTGCTGGGCTTACACACCCGGCCTATCAACCTTGTCATCTTCAAGGGGTCTTCAGTCTGCATGTCTCCATGCAGAGGGATATCTAATCTTGAGGTTGGCTTCCCGCTTAGATGCTTTCAGCGGTTATCCATTCCAAACGTAGCTACCCAGCGATGCCGCTGGCGCGACAACTGGACCACCATTGGTTTGTCCATCCCGGTCCTCTCGTACTAGGGACAGCTCCTCTCAAATATCCTGCGCCCGCGAAAGATAGGGACCAAACTGTCTCACGACGTTTTAAACCCAGCTCACGTACCACTTTAATCGGCGAACAGCCGAACCCTTGGGACCTGCTCCAGCCCCAGGATGTGATGAGCCGACATCGAGGTGCCAAACCGCATCGTCGATGTGAACTCTTGGATGCGATAAGCCTGTTATCCCCGGCGTACCTTTTGTCCGATGAGCGACGGCCCTTCCATACAGAACCGCCGGATCACTAAGACCTACTTTCGTACCTGCTCGAAATGTCTCTCTCGCAGTCAAGCTCCCTTATGCCTTTACACTCTATGGCTGGTTTCCAATCAGCCTGAGGGAACCTTTGCGCGCCTCCGTTACTCTTTAGGAGGCAACCGCCCCAGTCAAACTACCCACCAGACACTGTCTTTCGCCCGGATCACGGGTCGAAATTAGAACCACAAAATGGCCAGGGTGGTATTTCAAGGGTGGCTCCACGATAACTGGCGTTACCGCTTCAAAGCCTCCCACCTATCCTGCACAAGCCATTTCAAGATCCAATGTCAAGCTATAGTAAAGGTGCCGGGGTCTTTCCGTCTTTTCGCGGGTAGACGGCATCTTCACCGCCAATACAATTTCGCTGAGTCCCTGGTTGAGACAGTGCGGGAATCGTTACGCCATTCGTGCAGGTCGGAACTTACCCGACAAGGAATTTCGCTACCTTAGGACCGTTATAGT
The DNA here is from genome assembly GCF_000018405.1 of Desulfosudis oleivorans Hxd3. Lineage (NCBI taxonomy): Bacteria > Pseudomonadati > Thermodesulfobacteriota > Desulfobacteria > Desulfobacterales > Desulfosudaceae > Desulfosudis > Desulfosudis oleivorans. The sequence continues at coordinate 685,137 of NC_009943.1, read as the reverse complement.
TACGGCCGCCGTTTACTGGGGCTTCGGTTCAATGCTTCTCCGCCGAAACGAATGACATCTCCCCTTAACCTTCCAGCACCGGGCAGGCGTCAGACCCTATACGTCGTCTTACGACTTAGCAGAGTCCTGTGTTTTTA